>JAHFQI010000004.1:0-18167 GCA_023259355.1 Comamonadaceae bacterium | reverse complement strand
TCGGTGCCGGCCGCCACAGGCTTGAAGCCGGCGCTGCGCCAGCCTTGTTGCCCGCACCAGTGCAGCAGCGCCGCGCTGATGCGGGTTTTGCCGACCTCGGTGTCGGTGCCGGTGACGAAGCAGCCGCGCGGCAGAGGCGAAAGGCTCATGCGAGCTCCTTCGCCGCCTGGGCCAGGCCCTGGACCAGGCGCTGCACGTCGTCCGCGCTGTGCGATGCACTGAGCGTGATGCGCAACCGCGCCGTGCCGGCCGGCACCGTGGGCGGGCGGATCGCCGGCACCCACAGGCCTTGCGCGTCGAGCGCCGCGGCCAGTGCCAGCGCGGCGGCGTTGTCGCCGACGATCAGCGGCTGGATCGCGGTGGCCGAGTCAGCCAGACGCCAGCCGAGCGCCGGGTGGGCCGCTGTCAGCGCCGTGAGTTCGCTGCGCAGTTGAGCGATACGCTGCCGCAGATTTGCGCGGCGCTGGTCACCCTCCTCGCCGCCGATCAGCCGCAGGCTCTCGCGCAGGGCATGGGCCACGGCCGGTGGTGCGGCCGTGGTGTAGATGTAGGCGCGCGCTGCCTGGACCAGCCAGTCGATGACGGTGGGGTGCGCGGCCACGAAGGCGCCGCCCAGGCCGGCGGCCTTGCCCAGCGTGCCCATGACGATCAGTCGCTCGCTGCGCAGGCCGAAGTGCGCCAGGCTGCCGCGGCCTTGCGGCCCGAGCACCCCGAAGCCGTGCGCGTCGTCCACGATCAGCCAGGCGTCGTGCTGCTCGGCCAGGGCCAGCAGCGCGGGCAGGTCGGCCAGGTCGCCGTCCATGCTGAACACGGCGTCGGTCACGATCAGCTTGATGGGCGTTGTGCAGCTTTCGAGCTGGCGCGCCAGCACGGCGAGGTTGCCGTGGGCGTAGCGCTGCATCGGCGCCTTGGCCAGCAGGGCGCCGTCGATCAGCGAGGCGTGGTTGAGCTTGTCGGCGAAGATCGTGGCGCTGGCGTCGCCCAGCGCGGTGAGCAGCGCCAGGTTGGCCATGTAGCCGGTGCAGAAATAGAGCGCCCGCGCATTGGGGATGGCCGGTGCCAGCCAGGTCGCCAAGTCGTCTTCGAGCGCTGCATGGGCGCGCGAATGGCCGCTGATCAGGTGCGAAGCACCGCTGCCCGCGCCAAAGCGCCGCGCGCCCTCAGCCAGCGCTTCGACCAGGGCCGGGTGGTTGGCCAGGCCCAGGTAGTCGTTGCTGCAGAACGCGAGCAGGTCGCGCTCGGGCTCGCCGTCCCGGCTGACGGTCTGGTGCGGCGCGCAGGGCGACTCGGCGGTGCGCCGCTGGCGCCGCAGCGCTTGCGCCTCGCGCTCACGCAGTTGGCGGTTCAGGTGCTCGATCAGCATCGGCGGGGCTCTGGTTCAGGACGTCGTCGAGGGTGGCCATCACGCGCCCGGCCAGCCAGGGCGACAGTTCGTCGTCAAGGACGTAGGGCGGCATCAGGTAGACGGTGCCGCCAATGGGGCGGATCAGCAGCTCGCGCTCGCGGCCGGCCAGGTGGAAGCGCTCGGCAAAGCGCGGGCCGGCGAAGGGCTCGCGCACGTCGAAGGCCCAGATCATGCCGCGCTGGCGGAAGTGCTCGACGCGCGGGTCGGCCGCCAGCGGCGCGAGTGCGGCCGTGAGCACGGCGGCGCGTTCGCGGTTGCGCTGCAGCACCTGGTCTTCCTCGAAGCGGTCGAGCACGGCGAGCGCGGCGCGGCAGGCCAGGGCATTGCCGGTGTAGGAATGCGAATGCAGGAAGCCGCGCGCCACGTCGTCGTCGAGGAAGGCTTGGTAGATCGCGTCGCGCGAGAGCACCAGCGACAGCGGCAGGTAGCCGCCGCTGATGCCCTTGGACAGGCACAGCAGGTCGGGCCAGAAGGATGTTGGCCCCCCAGACCGCGGCGCGCCGCGCTCGGCTTCCCCGGGCAAGGCCGCCTGCTCGAACGCGAAGAACGTGCCGGTGCGCCCGCATCCGACCGCGATCTCGTCGGCGATCAGATGCACCTCGTAGCGGTCGCACAGCGCCCGCGCGGAGCGCAGGTAGGTCGCATCGTGCATGGCCATGCCGGTGGCGCCCTGCACCAGGGGCTCCAGGATCAGGGCGGCGATGTGCTCGTGGCGCGCGGCCAGCAGCGCTTCCAGCTCGGCTGCGGCGCGCTGCGCCACATCGGCCGCGCTTTCTCCCGGCAGCGCCTGGCGCGCGTCGGGCGACATGACCTGGTGCGCGCGCATCAGCAGCGGGTCGTAGGCGTCGCGGAACACCTGGACGTCGGTCACGGCCAGTGCGCCCAGCGTTTCGCCGTGGTAGCCCTGGCGCAGGCAGACGAATTCCTGCTTGGCGGGACGACCGAGGTTGCGCCAGTGGTGAAAGCTCATCTTCAGCGCGATCTCGACCGCCGAGGCGCCGTCGCTGGCGAAGAAGCAATGGCCCAGCACGCCGCCGGTGAGGGCCGACAGCCGCTCGGCCAGCTCGACCGCCGGCCTGTGCGTGCAGCCGGCCAGCATCACGTGCGGCAGGGTGTCGAGCTGGTCCTTGATGGCGGCGTTGATGCGCGCATCGGCGTGGCCGAACAGGTTGACCCACCAGGAACTGATGGCGTCGAAGTAGCGCCGCCCGTCCTCGTCGAACAGCCAGGGCCCCTGGCCGCGCACGATGGGCAGCGGCGGCATCTGGGCGGCGCGCTGCATCTGCGTGCAGGGGTGCCAGACATGGGTCAGGCTGCGCTGCTGCAGGTCGGAGAGGGCTTGGTGCATGACATGAAGGGCGGGCCAGGGATCGCAGCCGGAGCCGGCGTGGACGGAAGGTGAGCGAAGATATGCGCCCGGCTGTGCCGGGCGTTCGGCCTCCGCACGCGGCGGAGGGTGGGGCATTTTAGGGCTTGCTCGGGCGGTGTGGATGGGATGCGGTGTCTGATGATTGCGAATTTTAATTAATAATTACGAACAAGACAAGGCGACCCTGATTCTTGGCATTGCCGGCATGGGCGAGATCTGGCCGCCCGACGGCACGCCCACCCCGGCCTGCAAGGGCAGCGGTGACCCGGTGGGTGTCGCCCAGGGGGAGCCGGTGCTCAGCACTCCTCGGTGCCGTGGTCCGTCACGTGTTGCAGCGGGACGCGGGTACGCAGGTCGATTTGCTGGTTCTGCTCGTTGACGAACACGAGCTTGGGCTGGTGGATGCCCACCTGGTCCTCGTGCACCTGGGCAAAGGCCGCGATGATGACCAGGTCGCCGAGCGAAGCGCGGCGTGCGGCCGAGCCGTTCAGCGAGATCATGCCGGAGCCGCGCTCGCCACGGATCGCGTAGGTGATGAAGCGCTCGCCGTTGTTGATGTTCCAGATATGGACCTGCTCGTTCTCGGCGATGCCGGACGCCTCCAGCAGGTTCTCGTCGATGGCGCAGGAGCCCTCGTAGTGCAGCTCGCAATGCGTCACGGCGGCGCGGTGGATCTTGGACTTGAGCAGGGTGCGGAACATGATGTCTCCTCGGGATCAAAAATAAAGAAGCAGGCGGTGGGGCGTCGCGCCGAACTCAGGGCGTGAATTCCAGCGTGCAGGCATCGCCCAGCGCCTCGCGCCAGACGCGCACGCGCGTCAGCCGGGGGCGGAAATCGGGCATGGCGTTGGCGATGAAGAGGCAGAGGTTTTCCAGGGTCGGCGCGCCCAGGCCGGGCACGTCGTCGAGCATGTGGTGGTCCAGCAGCTCCCGAACGTCGTCCAGGCGCCGGCGCAGCAGGCCCAGGTCGATCACCATGCCGGTGTCCGGGTTGCGCGGGCCGGCCAGCCAGACTTCGGCGTGGTAGGTGTGGCCGTGGATGCGGCGGCTGCCCTCGGCCTCGATCTCGCGCTTCAGGGTGTGGGCCGCGTCAAAGAAAAAGCGTTGGCTGACGGTGAACAACATGGGTCTCTCGGCTTTCAGCGGATGCCGCTGATCTTGTGGGTTTGCAGGCTGAGCCGCCAGACCGGGTCTTGCAGGCAGGCCTCGATGCAGGTGGCGGTGTTGGCGGCCTGGTCGGGGCTGTCCATGGGCTGGAGAAAACGATGGCTGAACTGCCCGGTGCGCGCGATGGCCTGCAGGTCCATGCCGGGCTGGGGCCAGACCAGCTTGAGCTCCTGGCCCTGCTGCTGCAGCCAGGGTGCGCCGGCCTTGGGGCTCACGCACAGCCAGTCGATGCCGGCCGGTGCGGCGACCGTGCCGTTGGTTTCCACTGCGATGCGGAAGCCACGCGCATGCAGCGCGGCGATCAGGGCCGCGTCCACCTGCAGCAGGGGCTCGCCGCCGGTCAGCACCGTCAGGCGGTGGTTCTTGTCGCCGGCCGGCCACTGGGCCTCGATCAGGTCGGCCAGTTCGTCGGCCCGCGCGAACTTGCCGCCCAGCGTGCCGTCGGTGCCGACGAAGTCGGTGTCGCAGAAGCGGCAGACGGCGCTGGCGCGGTCTTCCTCGCGGCCGCTCCAGAGGTTGCAGCCGGCAAAGCGGCAGAACACGGCCGGCATGCCGGCCTGCGCACCTTCGCCCTGCAGGGTGTAGAAAATTTCCTTGACGCTGTAGGTCATGTGGCCCCCACGCTCGGCACTGGCGTGTCCTCGCTGCCCCCCGAGGGGGCCTTCGCACCTTGGGGCGGCCCGGCGGTGCTCAAGCTCGGTTTCAGCACCGTGTTGACCGCCTGCGGCAGCAGCGCCGGGTAGTCGCGGCTGAAGTGCAGGCCGCGGCTTTCGTGCCGCGCCTGGGCGGAGCGCACGATCAGGTCGGCCACCAGGACCAGGTTGCGCAGCTCCAGCAGGTCGCGGGTCACATGGAAGTGTTTGTAGAACTCCTGGATTTCGCCCTGCAGCAGCGTGATCCGGTGCGCCGCGCGCTCCAGCCGCTTGTTGGTGCGCACGATGCCCACGTAGTCCCACATGAAGCGGCGCAGTTCATCCCAGTTGTGCGAAATCACCACGGCCTCGTCGGCGTCGGTGACGCGGCTGTCGTCCCAGTCCGGCAGGGGGGGCGGTGCGGCGCGCGGTGTCCGGGCGATGTCCTGCGCCGCGGCGCGCGCGAAGACCATGCATTCGACCAGCGAGTTGCTGGCCAGCCGGTTGGCGCCGTGCAGGCCGGTGCAGGTGGTTTCGCCGATGGCGTAGAGGCCCGGCACGTCGGTGTGGCCCGCCAGATCGGTCAGCACGCCGCCGCAGGTGTAGTGCGCGGCGGGCACCACGGGGATGGGCTGCTTCGTGATGTCGATGCCCAGTTCCAGGCAGCGTGCATGGATGTTGGGGAAGTGGTCCTGAATGAAGGCCGCGGGCTGGTGCGAGATGTCGAGGTAGACGCAGTCCAGCCCGTGTTTCTTCATTTCGAAGTCGATCGCGCGGGCGACCACGTCGCGCGGCGCCAGTTCGGCGCGCGCGTCGTGCTGCGGCATGAAGCGCGTCCCGTCGGGCAGCAGCAGCCGTCCGCCCTCGCCGCGCACCGCTTCCGAGATCAGGAAGGACTTGGCGTGCGGGTGGTACAGGCAGGTCGGGTGGAACTGGATGAACTCCATGTTCGCCACGCGGCAGCCGGCGCGCCAGGCCGCGGCGATGCCGTCGCCGGTGGCGGTGTCGGGGTTGGTGGTGTAGAGGTAGACCTTGCCCGCGCCGCCGGTGGCCAGGATGGTGTGCGGCGCGCGGAAGGTGATCACCTGGTCGGTGGCCTCGTCCAGTGCGTACAGGCCCAGGCACGGGCCCTGCCCGCCGTCCGCGAGGCCCAGCTTGCGGCTGGTGATCAGGTCCACCAGCGTGTGGTTTTCCAGCAGCGTGATGTTGGGGTTTTGCCGCACCTGCTCGATCAGCGTGCGCTGCACGGCGGCCCCGGTGGCGTCGGTCACGTGCACGATGCGCCGCTGGCTGTGGCCGCCCTCGCGCGTGAGGTGCAGGTGGCCGTCCTCCTGCGAAAACGGCACACCCAGTTCCTGCAGCCAGGCGATGCTCTCGGGCGCATGCTCGACGACGAAGCGCGTGGCGGCCTCGTCGCACAGGCCGGCGCCGGCCACCAGCGTGTCGTCCACGTGCGCCGCGAAGCTGTCGCCTTCCGCCAGCACGGCGGCGATGCCGCCCTGGGCCCAGGCGCTGGAGCCATCGCCCAGGCGGCGCTTGGTGATCACCGCGACGCGGTGCGTCGGGGCCAGGTGCAGGGCCGCGCTGAGGCCAGCCAGGCCGCTGCCGACAATCAGCACATCGAAAGATCGGGAAGTTTCAGCCATGCAGGGTCTTGGTAACGGAAGGAGGGTGGCCGCGTGCCGGCGCATTGCGCACGGGGCCGCGTTCACACGGGTGTATAGGCCAGTCTCACGTAGATCGGCGCGAACGCCTCGGCCTGGGTGATCTCGACCAGCGTTTCCTTGGCCAGCTCCAGCAGCGCGATGAAGGTGACCACCAGCACCGGCACCCCCTTGGCGGGATCGAACAGGGCTTCGAACTCAATGAACCGGCGGCCCTGGAGTTTGCGCAGCACGATGCTCATGTGCTCCCGCACGCTGAGTTCCTCGCGGCTGATCTTGTGGTGCTGCACCAGCCTGGCGCGTTTGACGATGTCGCGCCAGGCGTCCTGCAGGTCGGCCAGGTCCACGTCGGGAAAGCGCGGCCGCAGTGATTGCTCGATATGGATCTGCGCGCGGATGAAATCGCGGCCGGCCTGGGGCACGGCGTTGAGCTGGGCGGCGGCAAGCTTCATCTGCTCGTATTCCAGCAGGCGGCGCACCAGCTCGGCGCGCGGGTCTTCGGGCTCCTGCCCTTCGGCCACCTTGCGCGGCGGCAGCAGCATGCGCGACTTGATCTCGATCAGCATGGCCGCCATCAGCAGGTACTCGGCGGCCAGTTCCAGGTTGCGGTTGCGGATTTCCTCGACATAACTCAGGTACTGGCGCGTGACGCCGGCCATGGGAATGTCGAGGATGTTGAAGTTCTGCTTGCGGATCAGGTAGAGCAGCAGGTCCAGCGGGCCCTCGAAGGCCTCGAGGAAGACCTCCAGCGCGTCCGGCGGGATGTAGAGATCCGTGGGCAGCGCAAACAGCGGCTCGCCGTAGAGCCGCGCCACGGCCAAGTTGTCCACCACGTCAGGCATGGCCACCGCCGCGGAAGGCGCCACCAGCGACAGGTCGGCGGGCTCGGTCATGCGGTCACCATGGGGTGGGGGTCAGCTGCAAACAGCCGGAAGCCGCCGGGATGGGCCTGGAACCGCCTGGATCAGCCGTGCGTCTGGTAGACGTAGGGCTGCTGCGCGACGCGGGCGTCCTCGTATTCGCGCTGGGCTTCGCGATCCACCGGCTTGTCCCACAGCAGGGCGCGCCCGGCGCGCTGCTCCGCTTCCAGTTCCGGCTTGGCCGCCTTGAGCTGGTCGATGAACTGGGTGGCGTCGGAGGTGTAGTCCGGGCGGCGGAAGATGTGGGTGATGGACATAAACTGTAGCTTTGGTGGCAAGCCTCCAGGCCGGAGGAATCCACGATTTTACCGGGGGATCGCATGGTGAAGAAGATTGGGGTCATCGCGTGGCTGTCGGCGTTGCTCACGATCACGGGGTGCGACTCCCAACGCATCGGTGAACTTGAGGAGGGCGTGGCCACCGAGGCCGACGTGCGCGCGAAGTTTGGCGAGCCCGAAAAAGTCTGGGACGCGGCCGGTGGCGCGCGTGTTTTCGAGTACAGCCGCCAGCCCGCCGGCCACCGCAACTACATGATCACCATCGGTACCGACGGGCGCATGAGCGCGCTGCGCCAGGTGCTCACACCGGCGAACTTTGCCAAAGTCCAGCCCGGCATGATGATGGAGGCCGTGCGCAAGCTGCTGGGCAAGCCGGCCAGGATCACGCCCTTCGAGCTCAAGCGGGAGGTGCACTACGACTGGCGCTACCTCGAAGCGCCCAACACCTCGATGTTGTTCACGGTCGTTTTCGATACCGATTACCGGGTGCTGCGCACGCAATCCGTGCCGGACCCGGAGGTGGCCGAGGGGCCGGGCGGGCGCTAACCCACGGCGGCTGCCAGGCCCGCGGCCAAGTCGGGGTGCTGGTCCTGCGCCGGGAGCGCCTCGGTGAGGCCGCTGCGGCGAGCCATGTCCAGCGGCTGGTGGTCCAGGCCGCAGACGATCAGGCGAACCCCCTTCTTGCGACATGTCCTGGCAAGGTTCATCAGGCTGTCGGCGCCGGATGAGTCAACGTAAATCAGGTTCTTGAGGTCGATCACCAGCACCTGGCTGGGCAGCTGGTCTTCCAGCGCCTCCACGAGCTTGACGGCGCCGAAGAACAGCGCGCCATAAAGGCGGCACGCCAGCACGCGCCCGTCCTGTCCGGCCAGCACGGGATGGGTGGCCGCAGTCAGCGTTTCGCTGCGCGAGAGGCTGGAGATGCGGTAGATGAAGGTGACGCAGGCCGCGATCAGGCCCACCTCCACCGCCACCGTCAGATCGAACACCACGGTCAGGAAAAACACCGCCAGCAGCGTGATCCGGTAGGGCATGCGGTACTGGCGCAGGTGCACGAACTCGCGCCATTCCCCCATGTTCCAGGCCACGAACATCAGGATGGCCGCCAGCGCCGACAGCGGCACATGGGTCGCCAGGGGCGCGGCCGCCAGAATCACCAGCAGCAGGGTGGCCGCGTGCACCAGGCCGGCGACCGGGCTTGACGCGCCACTCTTGATGTTGGTCACGGTGCGCGCGATGGTGCCGGTGGCCGGCATGCCGCCGAAGAAGGGGGTCACGAAGTTGGCGATGCCCTGGGCCATGAGTTCCTGGTTCGGGTCGTGCCGGTCGTCGATCATGCCGTCCGCCACACGCGCGCACAGCAGCGATTCGATGGCCCCCAGCAGCGCCAGCGTGACGGTGGGAATCAGCAGGAACTTGGCCGATTCCCAGCTGAAAGCCGGCCACGCGAACGCGGGCAGGCCGGCCGGAATGCCGCCAAAGCGGCTGCCGATGGTGTCCACCTTGAGGTTGAACAGCCACACGGCCAGCGTGGCCAGCACCAGCGCGACGATGGAGCCCGGGATCGGCGTGAGCTTGCCGGTGAACTGGATGCCGCTGCCGATCTTGGGCATGAAGAATTGCCAGACCACGATCACCACAAGCGACGCCACCGCGATGGCCAGGGCCACCGGGTTGACGCTGTGCAGCGCGGAACCCAGCGTGGCCAGCATGCCGAAGAAGTCAGCGGGCATGCTGGTCACCTGCAACCCCAGGAAGTCCTTGACCTGGGACAACGCGATGAGCACGGCGATGCCGTTGGTGAACCCGATCACCACGGCGATAGGGATGAAGCGGATCAGCGTGCCAAGCTTGAACAGGCCCATGAGAAACAGCAGCACACCCGACAGCGCGGTGGCGATGATCAGGTTGCCCAGACCGAAGCGTTCCACGATGCCGTAGACGATGACAATGAACGCGCCAGCCGGCCCCCCGATCTGCACCTTGCTGCCGCCCAGCAGCGAGATCAGCGTGCCGGCGATGATGGCGGTGAAGATGCCGGCCTCCGGCTTGAGTCCCGAGGCAATCGCAAACGCCATGGCCAGCGGCAGGGCCACCACACCGACCGTGAGCCCCGCGCCGACATCGCGTGTGAAGCGTTCGCGCGAGTAGTCGGTCAGCGCCGCCAACAGGCGCGGATGGAAGTCGATGGAGGGCAGTGGCATGTCGGATCTGTCTGGGAGAGGTGGCGCAATGCTGTGCCATTTTGCACCCGTCAGAACCTCATGCGGCGGGGGCTCAGCGCGGTGCCGCCGCCGGCCGTGGCGCGATTCGTCCCCTGCGGATGTCGTGGGTGATCGGCCCCCAGACCAGCAGAATCAGCCAGAACGCCAGGGGGAGGGTCGTGATGTACCCCCAGATTTTGAAACCCGTTGCACCAAGCACGCCGCCGATGAAGAAAAACGCCACCAGTGTCAGGTGGATTTTCAGCTTCCTGCGGTTGCCCACCACCTTCATCTGCGAATCTGCGCGATTGAAGTACAGCATCTTCCCGATCTCGATGCCGATGTCGGTGGTCAAGCCCGTGACGTGGGTGGTGCGGATTTCGGCGTTGGAAATCTTGGTGATCACCGCGTTCTGCAGGCCCATGATGAAGCACAGGAGCAGCACGGTCAGCGGCATGAACAGGCCGGCGGAAAAATTGATGGCCGCGCCGAACAGGCCGAAGACGAGCAGCAGGCCGGCCTCCACCACGAGGGGGCGGGCGAAAGCGCTGCGCAGCTGGCGGCGCAGGCTCCAGTTCACCATCCACGCCGTGGTCATGGCGCCGCCCAGGAAAGCCAGCAGGGCCACGAAACCGGCCAGCGCAAGTCCCAGTTGGCCGAGCACCAGGTTGTCGGCAATCGACGACAACACGCCGGTCATGTGCGAGGTGTACTGGCCGACCGCCAGGAACCCCCCGGCGTTGGTGGCGCCAGCCACAAAGCTCAATGACGCGCCCAGCCTGATATTGACCGGTGTGGTCCGGTGGACGTCGGTCCACCAATGGACGTGGTGGGCCGGATGGGGCGATATCGATGTTCCCGCCATGGCGCGCTGTTGGCCCCTCGGTCAGTGCACCCGCATCCCGGGTTGCGCGCCCGGCCAGGGGTTGAGCACGTAAATCCCCGGTTCGGCTTTTTCGTCGGCGTGGCTGGCGGCCAGCACCATGCCTTCGCTGACGCCGAATTTCATCTTGCGCGGCGCGAGATTCGCCACCATCACGGTGAGTTTGCCGATCAGGTCTTCGGGTTGGTAGGCGCTGGCGATGCCGGAGAAGACGTTGCGCAGGATGGGGCGACCCTGCGGGTCCAGGCCCTCGCCCACGTCCAGCGTCAGGCGCAGCAGCTTGGTCGAGCCTTCCACGGGTTCGCAGTTGACGATTTGCGCGATGCGCAGGTCGATCTTGGCGAAGTCGTCGATGGAGATGGTCGGGGCGATCTCCTCGCCGCCGGGCAGTGTTTTCTCGGGTTCGGGCGCGGCGGGCGCCTCGAACAGCGCGTCCAGCTGCTTCACGTCCACGCGCTGCATCAGGTGTTTGTAGTCGCCGATGGCGTGGCCGGCGACCAGGGGCTGGGCGGCGCCGTCAAAGGTCAGCGGGCCCACGTTCAGGAAGCTTTCCACCTGGGCGGCCAGGGCGGGCAGCACCGGCTTGAGGCAGGTCGTCAACAGGCGGAAGGCCTGGATGCAGGTGGTGCACACGTCATGCAGGCGGCTGTCCATGCCGGCCTGCTTGGCCAGCTCCCAGGGCTTGTTCTGGTCCACATACTCGTTCACGCGGTCGGCCAGCAGCATGGTTTCGCGCAGCGCCTTGCCGTATTCGCGTTCGGCGTACAACTCGCCGATCACCGGCAGGGCATCGCGCAAATGCTCCAGCAGCGCGTCGCCGTCGGCCGAGACTTCACCGAGCAGGCCGCCAAAGCGCTTGCTGATGAAGCCCGCCGAGCGGGACGCGATGTTGATGTACTTGCCGACCAGGTCGGCATTCACGCGCGCCATGAAGTCCTCGGGGCTGAACTCCACGTCCTCGTTGCGGCTGTTGAGCTTGGCGGCGATGTAGTAGCGCAGCCATTCGGGGTTCATGCCCAGGCCCAGGTATTTCAGCGGGTCGAGGCCGGTGCCCCGGCTCTTGCTCATCTTTTCGCTGTTGACGGTCAGGAAGCCGTGGACGAAGACCGCGTTCGGCGTCTTGCGGCCGCTGAAATGCAGCAGCGCGGGCCAGAACAGGGTGTGGAAGGTGATGATGTCCTTGCCGATGAAGTGGTACTGCTCGGTGGCGGGGTCGGCCATGAAGGCGTCGAAGTTGCCGCCGGTCTTGGCAAAGTGGTTCTTCAGGGAGGCCAGGTAGCCGATCGGCGCGTCCAGCCAGACGTAGAAATACTTGCCAGGCGCGTCGGGGATTTCAATGCCGAAGTAGGGCGCATCGCGGCTGATGTCCCAGTCCGACAGGCCATGGGCGACCACGCCGTCGGCGTTCTCGACCGGCGTCAGCCATTCCTTGATCTTGTTGTAGACCTCGGTCTGCAGGTGGCCGCTTTCCTGCGTCCACTGCTCCAGAAACGCCACGCAGCGGGGGTCGGAGAGCCTGAAAAAGTAGTGCTCGGAATTGCGCAGCACTGGCGTGACGCCGCTCAGGGCCGAATAGGGCTTTTTCAGCTCGGTCGGGGCGTAGACCGCGCCGCAGTTCTCGCAGTTGTCGCCGTACTGGTCTTTCGCGCCGCACTTGGGGCATTCGCCCTTGATGAAGCGGTCGGGCAGGAACATCTGCTTTTCCGGGTCGAAGAACTGCTCGATGGTCTTGGTGGCGATGAGTCCGGCGGCTTTCAGGTCGCGGTAGATCGACTGGGCCAGTTCGTGGTTTTCCGGGCCGTCGGTGGAGTGCCAGTTGTCGAAGCCGATGTGGAAGCCGTCGAGGTAGGGCTTGCGGCCGGCCGCGATGTCGGCCACGAACTGCTGCGGCGTCTTGCCGGCCTTTTCGGCCGCGATCATGATCGGCGCGCCATGCGCGTCGTCGGCGCACACGAAATGCACCGTGTGGCCCTGCATGCGCTGGAACCGCACCCAGATGTCGGCCTGGATGTACTCCATGATGTGGCCGATGTGGAAGTTGCCGTTGGCGTACGGCAGCGCGGTGGTGACGAAAAGCTGGCGCGAGGCGGGCTTTGAGGGCGAGGCGGACATGGGTGGGCTTTTTCTAGGGGAATCCCCGATTTTATGGGTTGTCGCTACACTGCGCGGCACTCCTCTCGATTGTGTGAAAGAACCCCCGAATGGCCACCCCAGACCAACTCCTGCAAGCCCTGCAAACCGTCATCGATCCCAATACCGGCAAGGATTTTGTTTCCACCAAGGCGCTCAAGAACCTCCAGGTGGCCGGTGGCGATGTGTCGTTTGACGTGGAGCTGGGCTACCCGGCCAAGAGCCAGATTCCGGCGCTGCGCCGGGCGTTGATTGCCGCCGCCAAGGGCGTGGCCGGCGTGGACAACGTGTCGGCCAACGTGGTCACGCGCGTGGTCTCGCACGCCGCCCAGCGTGGCGTGGCGCTGCTGCCCAAGGTGAAAAACATCGTGGCCGTGGCCTCCGGCAAGGGCGGCGTGGGCAAGAGCACCACCGCGGTCAACCTGGCGCTGGCGCTGGCCGCCGAGGGCGCGTCCGTTGGCCTGCTCGATGCCGACATCTACGGCCCCAGCCAGCCCATGATGATGGGCGTGGAGGGGCGTCCCGAATCGGCCGACGGCCAGACCATGGAGCCGCTGGAAAACTACGGCGTGCAGGTCATGTCGATCGGTTTCCTGGTGGCGCAGGACGAGGCCATGATCTGGCGCGGCCCCATGGCCACCCAGGCGCTGGACCAGCTGCTGCGCCAGACCAACTGGAAGGACCTGGACTACCTGATCGTGGACATGCCGCCCGGCACCGGTGACATCCAGCTCTCGCTGTCCCAGCGCGTGCCCATGACCGGCGCGGTGATCGTCACCACGCCGCAGGACATCGCGCTGCTCGACGCCAAGAAGGGCATCAAGATGTTCGAGAAGGTCGGCGTGCCGATCCTGGGCATCGTGGAGAACATGGCCGTGCACGTCTGCAGCAACTGCGGCCACGTGGAGCACATCTTTGGCGCGGATGGCGGCAAGAAGATGGCGGCCGAGTACGGCATGGACTACCTGGGCGCGCTGCCGCTGGACATCCGCATCCGCGAGCAGGCCGACAGCGGCAAGCCCACGGTGGTGGCCGACCCCGATGGCGAGGTGGCCGGCATCTACAAGGCCGTGGCGCGGCAGGTGGCGATCAAGATCGCGGCCAAGGCCAAGGATTTCTCGTCGAAGTTTCCTTCGATCAAGATTTCAAAGGACACGTGAACCGAGCATTCAAAGTGTCCGGTGCGCCACCGGCGTCTCGGGCACGGGGAACCCCGCCGCGCCAAACGTCGACACCACCGCCCGGTGGGTGTCAAAGTAAACCTGCCAGTAGTGATCCGTGTGGGTGTAGGGGCGGACGCAGAGCAGCGGCCCTTCGGGCGTGAATTGCAGGATTTCGACGTCCGGCGCGGGGCTGGTGGCGACGTTGGGGATGGCCGCGACGGCGGTTTTCAGCAGCGCGATCGCGTCCTGCACATTCACGCTGTTGGCCACCTTGGCGGTGCAGTCCACGCGGCGGTAGGGCAAGGTGCTGAAATTCTGGATGTTGTCGGAAAACACCTTGTTGTTGCCGACGATGGTCACCACGTTGTCCGGCGTGACGATGGTCGTGCCGAACAGCCCCAGCTCCCTGACCGTGCCGACAGTGCCGCCGGCACTGACGAAGTCGCCCACCTTGTAGGGGCGCAGCACCTGCATGAAGACGCCGGCGGCAAAGTGCGACAGCAAGCCGCCCCAGGCGGAGCCGATGGCCAGGCCCGCGCCGGCCAGCAGGGCGGCGAATGAGGTGGTCCTGACGCCGAAAATGTCCAGGATCGCCAGCACCAGGATGATGTTCAGCACCACCGAAACGATCGACTGCAGGTAGTTGGACAACGTCGCATCCACTTTGCCGCCCCGCGCGAAGGCCTTGCCCATCAGGCTGGTCACGAGGCCGATCAACCAGCGTCCGACGATCCAGGCGGCAATGGCGCCCAGGACTTTCAGGCCAAAATCAGCGCCCTGCGTGCTCAGAAAATTCCAGATGACTTCGGTGTTCATGAACGGTTTCCTCCTTGTTTAAAGTCGCATGGTGACAAAAAAAGCCCTGACTGCAAAGCCCGGGCCGTCCGGTTCGAGGCTGGTCGGCCTGCCGCCCGTGATTTCCAGCACCACCGTGTTGCTGGTGCTCGGCAGCTTTCCCGGCGCGGCTTCGCTGGCGGCGCAGCAGTACTATGCGCACCCGCAAAACCACTTCTGGAAAATTTTGCAGGCCATCTGGCCGCGGTCGCCGGGCGAACCGGCCCTTGAAAGCTATGCCGGCAGGATCGAGTGGCTGCTGGAACATGGCCTGGGCCTGTGGGATGTCTACGGCAGTTGCGAGCGCGAGGGCAGTCTGGACACAGCCATCCGCAACGCCGAGGTCAATGATTTCGCCAGCCTGGCGACCCGCTGTCCGCAGCTTCGCGCCATCGCCCACAATGGCGGGGAGAGCTGGCGGCATGCGCGGCACACGGCCCTGCTGGGCGTGGCGGTCCACCGGCTGCCGTCCACCAGCCCGGCCAATGCCTCCTGGCGCTTTGAGCGCAAACTCGCCGCCTGGCGCGCGGTATTTGAACAACACGGATTGATTTAGCAACCATGGCACGCAGGCACACAGATACCGACGACGAACTTCCCGAGGTCAATTTTTCCGACTACAACGGCGTGCGCTGCCTTCACCTGGGTACCGAATGGGTGCAAGGCTCGATGATCCTCGACGACCCGTACGCGATCGAGCTGGAGTACGTGCAGCGCATGATGGCCTGGCTGCTGTTTGTCGATCCCGCGAGCGTGGCCAAATTGCACGCCATGCAGCTCGGCCTGGGCGCGGGCACGCTGACCAAGTTCTGCCGCAAGACCCTGCGCATGAAGACCACGGTGATCGAACTCAACCCCCAGGTGCTGCACGCCTGCCGGGGCTGGTTCAAGCTGCCGCCGGAAGATGCCAAGCTGAAGATCGTGATTGCCGACGCCTCGCTGGAGATCCTGCATTCGGAGTGGCACGGCACCGTGGACGCCCTGCAGGTGGACCTGTACGACCACGAGGCCGCCGCGCCGGTGATGGACGACGAGGCCTTCTACGGCGACTGCCGCGCGCTGCTCACCGAGGGGGGCTGCATGACCGTCAACCTGTTCGGCCGCGCGTCGAGCTACGAGCGCAGCCTGGAGAAAATCGCAGCGGCCTTTGGCGAGGACGCCGTGTGGGCCTTCAAGCCGACGCGCGAGGGCAATACCGTGGTGCTGGCGCAGCGCACGCCCAGCCGGCCCGGCCGCGAGGCGCTGGCCCAGCGCGCCGAGGCCATCCAGACGCGCTGGAACCTGCCCGCCACCAAGTGGTTGCGGGTGTTCAAACCGCTGACGAAATGAGTGTCGCCATGCCGTCCCATGCCCGCGTCAAAACCCCGCACCAGGGCCCGGTGGACTGGCGGCGGCTGGTGGAGTGGGCCAGCGCGGACGGCCTGATCACCCCCGAGGAAGCGGTGCGCACCGTGGCGCGCTGCGCGCAGGCCGAGAGCGTCCAGCACCCGCTGGTGCGCCTGGCCAGTGTGGCCATGCGCCGCGCCAGCGACGGCAAGGCGCTCGACATCGAGACGCTGACGCAGTGGTTGGCCGGCCGGGCCGGGCTGGCTTACCTGCGCATCGATCCGCTCAAGGTCGATGTGGGCAAGGTCGCCGACACCATGAGCGCCGCGTACGCCGAGCGTCACCGGGTGCTGCCGGTGCAGGTGACGCCGACCGAGGTGGTGGTGGCGACGGCGGAACCCTTCATGACCGACTGGGTGGACGAGGTGGAGCGCCAGGCGCGCCGCAAGGTGCGCCGCGTGGTGGCCAATCCGACGGACATCCACCGCTACACGGCGGAATTCTTTTCGCTGGCCAAATCAGTGCGGGCCGCGCAGAAGTCGGGTGGCAACGTGGGTGCGGCCAGCTTCGAGCAGTTGGTGGAGCTGGGCAAGAGCAACAAGCAGCTCGACGCCAACGACCAGGGTGTGGTGCAGGTGGTGGACTGGCTCTGGCAATATGCTTTTGACCAGCGCGCCAGTGACATCCACCTGGAGCCCCGGCGCGAGCAGGGCGTGATCCGGTTCCGCATCGACGGCGTGCTGCACCCGGTCTACCAGATGCCCATCGGGGTGCTCAACGCCATGACGGCGCGCATCAAGCTGCTGGGCCGCATGGACGTGGTGGAAAAGCGCCGCCCGCAGGATGGCCGCATCAAGACGCGCAACCCGCGCGGCGACGAGATCGAGATGCGACTGTCCACGCTGCCCACGGCGTTTGGCGAAAAGATGGTGATGCGGATTTTCGACCCCGACACCACGGTCAAGGACCTGGACGCCCTGGGCTTCAGCGCCCACGACGCCCAGCGCTGGCAGGCACTGGTCAAACGCCCGCACGGCATCGTGCTGGTGACCGGGCCGACCGGGTCGGGCAAGACCACCACGCTGTACTCCACGCTGCGGCGCCTGGCCACCGAAGAGGTCAACGTGAGCACGGTGGAAGACCCGATCGAGATGATCGAGCCGGCGTTCAACCAGACGCAGGTGCAGACGCAACTCGACTTCGGCTTCACCGAGGGGCTGCGCGCGCTGATGCGCCAGGACCCGGACATCATCATGGTGGGCGAGATCCGCGATCTGCAGACGGCCGAGATGGCGGTGCAGGCGGCGCTCACGGGGCACCTGGTGTTCAGCACGCTGCACACCAACGACGCGCCCAGCGCCATCACGCGCCTGATGGAGCTGGGTGTGCCCGCCTACCTGATCAACGCCACGGTGCTGGGCGTGCTGGCGCAGCGGCTGGTGCGCACCTTGTGCGCGCAGTGCAAGGCGCGGGACGAGGCTTCCACTCGCGACGCGCTCGACGAGGTGGTCAAGCCCTGGAAGGTCAATGGCGGCTACCGCCCCTACAAGGCGGTGGGCTGCGTGGACTGCCGCATGACCGGTTTCATGGGTCGCATGGGCCTGTACGAGCTGCTCACGGTGAGCGACGCGTTCAAGGACAAGGTCAACCAGCAACCCAGCATCGACGCCTTGCGCCGCCAGGCCGTCGCCGACGGCATGCGGCCGCTGCGGCTGGCCGGTGGGTTGCGCGTGGCCGAAGGCCTGACCACGATGGACGAAGTGCTGCTCACCACGCCGCCAATCGACTGATTGATCAGGGTTTACCCGGATTTATGGGGCCGGATCGGCGCATCACGGGGTGAAACGTAGGTGGAACCCACATCGCTGGAGGGCTCGTTCGCCGCCAGAATCGTGGCTTCGGAAAATCCATTTCGAGGAGATAACTCGTGAATATCAAGAGTCAGAAAGACTTCTTCTCCGGGCTTATGTTCACCGTCGTCGGCGGTGGCTTTGGCTTGGGGGCCACGACCTACACGGTGGGCAACGGTGCCCGCATGGGGCCGGGGTACTTCCCGCTGGTGCTGGGCGTGTTGCTCGCCATCCTGGGGGCCGTGATCATGTTCAAGTCGCTGGTCGTGGAAACCCCCGATGGCGACAAGATCGGCAAATGGGCCTGGCGCCCGCTGTTCTTCATCATCTTGGCCAACCTGA
>JAHFQI010000125.1 GCA_023259355.1 Comamonadaceae bacterium | reverse complement strand
AAATCCAGATAGAAATCAATCTGCTTCATGACCGGGGCTCCTGCATGGCGGCAACGCGCCGCCCGATCAACGCCCAGACCTCGCGTTTGCCGGCGTCGGGCAGGGTGCTCCAGCGTGCGATTTCGTCCAGCGTGCGCAGGCAGCCTTCGCACAGGCCGCTTTGCGCGTCCATGCGGCACACGGAAATGCAGGGCGATGGCAGGTTGTCGGCCATGGCCAGCACCGGGCCGACTTTTTCAGCGATCCGCTCGACCGCCGTCAAGGCGAACCCGGCGTCCGACGGCGTCGGGCACACAGGAAGTTCACGGGCAAGTTCTTGGTTCATGGCAGCATTTTCGAACGGTCCGGGCACACGCAACCGCGCAGGCCGACTACAGGAGTTCCTCGGGAACGAAAGGCGACAGCAACAGCGTCTTGAGCTGCAGCCAGAATGTCGCGTCGGGCTCCTTCGTGAGCACCATCTCGCGCTCCCCCGTTTCGTCAATGGTCAGCCATTCGCAGCAGTTCCCATTGGCATCGAGACGCACGCGGTAAGCGCTTTGCAGGCGGTCGATGTCAATGATGCGCAGCAACTCGCGCGCCAGCTGCGGGCTCTCGATCACCAGACCCATCTCGGTGTTGATGTCGGAGGAACGGGGGTCGAGGTTCATGGAGCCCACGAAGAGGGTCTTCCGATCGATCACCACCAGCTTGGCGTGCAGCCGCGCCGTGGACTTGCCAAAAAACCTGGACTGCCGCTGGTTCGTCTGCACACGCGACGAACTGAGCTCGTACAGGTCCACACCGTGCTGGAGCAACATGGCCCGATGCCGGCTGTAGCCCGTGTAGACAACGGGCTCGTCGGTTGACGCCAGCGAGTTGGTCAGGATCTGGACCCGGACCTTGCGCTGGCCCAGCTCCCGCAGCAGCTGGTTCGTGAATTTCCCCGGCACCAGGTAGGGCGAGGAAATCACCAGCTCCTGCCGGGCCTTGCGGCCTTCGTCGAGCACGTTGTAGGTCACGCTGTCCAGAATCACGTCGTCCATCACCTTGGCGGGCTCGTCCGCCAGAACCTTCGCGGTCCCCCAGATCAGGCCGACGCGCCCGGCCTCCAGGTCTTCGCTCACGGGGCCGTAGCCGAGCACATCGTTGGCCGGCAGCGGCGGCGGCAACGGCGTGGTCGCCGGGCCGGTCGCGTCTTCGAAATACTGGCGCAGCTCATCCGGCGACTTGCCGGACCGGGCGATCGAGGTCAGCGGGTAAACCGGGTCGCTGTTCCAGTAATCGTCAAAGACGGCCGCCAGCTCCGGCACCACATGCCCCATCGCGAAGGCATCGAGGTCAATGAAGTTGTCCAGCGCGCCGCGCAGGTAGTACTCGTTGGCCACGTTGCGCCCGCCCACGATGGCCATGGCGCCATCGGCCACGAACAGCTTGTTGTGCATGCGGTGGTTGACCCGCGACCACTCCGACAGCGACGCGAGATACCGGGTAACCTGGCCGTGTTCGCGGGCACAGCAGAACGGGTTGAACAAGCGGACCTCGACATTGGGGGTCGCGGCCAGTCCCAGCAGCAAGGGGTCCATGCCCGAGGTGTACAGGTCGTCCATCAGCAACCGGACACGCACACCGCGTGCCGCGGCGTCGCGCAACGCGCGCAGGAACAGCCGGCCGGTTTCGTCGTTCTGGATGTGGTAGTACTGCACATCGAGCGAGCGCTGCGCCCGCGCGGCCAGCGCCAGCCGCGTGTCCAGCGAGTAGTTGCCCAAGGGCATCAGGCGGAAGCCCGACAGCTCCGGAGAGGGCGTCGAGATCAGGGCGATCTTCCCGAGCGCGCTGTCGGCGCTCAGGGCGATGGCGCTGGACGGCGGAAACTCAGCGGCGTTCTTGGGTGCCAGCATGGCGGCGCAGCCGCTCAATCCGAGCAGCGCCCCGATCAGGCCGGCCAGCAGCAGGGCGCGAGCCCACCAGGGTCGCTCGCCGACCGCCTGCAACGAGGCCGAAACCGGAATATCATTTGACGGCAATCTCGGGCTTGAGGGTATGGGCGCCGTCCAGTACCTTTCATCGCGGGAGCGCCACCATCGAGATAACGCGAGTGACATGCATGAAACTCCTGAAGCATTTGACCCTGCTGCTGGCGATTGCCAGTGGCGCAAGTGGAGCCGCGCTCGACTTGGGGGCCGTTGCCCCGGACTTTACCGCAACGGCCGCCGTGGGCGGCACGGCGTTTGACTTCTCCCTTCGGCAGGAATTGAAGAAGGGTCCGGTCGTGCTTTACTTCTTTCCAGCCTCGTTTTCCGAAGGCTGCACCATTGAAGCGCACAACTTCGCCGAGGCCATCGACCAGTTCAAAGCCCTCGGCGCAACGGTGATCGGCGTCTCGCGCGATGACATCGATGCGCAAAAGCGTTTCTCGGTGTCGGCCTGCCGCGGCAAATTCGCCGTCGCCTCGGACCCCGACCAGCGCATCATGAAGGCCTACGACGCGGTGTTGACGCTGCGTCCGGAATTTGCCAACCGCGTGACCTACGTCATCGCCCCCAATAGCACCATCGCCTACCAGTACACCAGCCTCAACCCGGACAAACACGTGCGGAATTCGCTGGCCGCGCTGCGGGAATGGACGGCCAGCCGGTCGCCGGCAAAATGACGGCGCATCCGCCTTTGCCGAGCCGGAGCGGCCTGCGCCACGTGCTCTGGACCGCCCTGCTGCTGACCCCCATGCCTTGGGCGTCCGGGCACAACCTGTCCGCCGACGCGGAAATCGCGCACCTGATCAAATTCCTGGAGCAATGCGGCTGCCAGTTCAACCGCAACGGCTCGCTCCATAGCGATCGGGAAGCCGCGGCGCATCTGCGCGAAAAATGGGACTACCTGAGCCGCAAAGGCCAGGCCCTTGCCGCCGACCAGTTCATCGCCGATGTCGCCAGCAAGAGCAGCTTCAGCGGCAAACCTTACCTGGTTCAATGCAAAGGCGTTCAGCCGGTGGAATCCGGCAAGTGGCTCACGGAAGAACTGCAGCGCTACCGCCAGCGCACCGCCACGGTCAGCGACCCGGCCAGCCGGAAGAAGCCGTGAGGCCCTGGTCCGGCGGGCAATTCAACCGCGTTCAGGCCGCAGGCAACTGATCGATATCGGCCACCGGCGCGCCAGTCAGGCGCTCCAGGTCCTGCGGACGCAACTGGAACACGCCATGCGGATGCCCCGCCGCGGCCCAGATTTCGTCAAAGCGGAACAGCTCACGGTCGATCAGCGTCACCGGGGTCGTGACATGGCCCACCGGCGACACGCCGCCGATGGTGAAGCCAGTGCGCGCCTTGACGAATTCAGCGTCGGCGCGGCCCAGCTTGCCCACGAGGGCCGCCACCTTCTTTTCGTCCACCCGGCGGTCGCCCGAGGTGATGACCAACACGGCCGCGTCGTCGGCCTTGCGCCGGAAGATGATGCTCTTGGCGATCTGCCCCACCGTGACGCCCAGCGCATCGGCCGCCTGCTGGGCGGTGCGCGCCGCGTCATCGAGCATCACCGGTCCGTGCGCATGGCCCGCCGCCTGAAGCGCCGCGGCCACACGCTGCACACCCTCCGGCAAGGGTTTCAATTCGGCACCACACATCGCTGAGTCACCCCGCCCTTTTGTTGAGGATCGCCGTCGCCGCGCGCGAGTTCGGCTTGCGCTGCAGGAAGTCGCTGATGAAGGCGCCCGCGTCCACCAGCTTGTCGAGATCGATGCCGGTCGCTATGCCCATGCCGTGCAGCATGAACACCACGTCCTCGGTCGCCACATTGCCCGTCGCGCCCTTGGCATAGGGACAGCCACCGAGCCCCGCCACCGAGGTGTCGTACTGCCACACGCCCATCTCCAGCGTGGCCAGCGTGTTGGCCAGCGCCTGGCCGTAGGTGTCGTGGAAGTGGCCCGACACATCGTTCAGGTCGAAGTGCTGGAGCGTCGCCTCCATCGCGCGCTGCACCTTGCGCGGCGTGCCCACGCCAATGGTGTCGGCCACGCCCACGTGCTGCACGCCGATGCCCTGCATGAGCCCCGCGAGGTAGGCCACACGTTCGGGCGCGATCTCGCCCTCGTAGGGGCAACCCACGGTGCACGACATGGCGCCGCGCACGTAGATGCCCGCCGCCCTGGCTGCCGCCACCACCGGCGCGAAACGCTCGATGCTCTCGGCGATGGAGCAGTTGATGTTCTTCTGGCTGAACGCCTCGCTGGCCGCGCCAAACACCACGATTTCGTCGGGCCGTGACTTCAGCGCCGCCTCGAAACCGGTCATGTTCGGCGTCAGCACCGAATAACGCACGCCCGGCTGGCGCGAGATGCCGGCCATGACCTCCGCGTTGTCGGCCATCTGCGGCACCCACTTCGGAGAAACGAAGCTCGTGACCTCGATCTCCTTGAGGCCGGCGTCCTGCAGACGGTGCACAAGTTCGATCTTGACCGCCGCCGGCACCGGCTGCTTTTCGTTCTGCAGGCCGTCG
This sequence comes from Comamonadaceae bacterium, assembly GCA_023259355.1. GTDB lineage: Bacteria > Pseudomonadota > Gammaproteobacteria > Burkholderiales > Burkholderiaceae_C > JAHFQI01. Next base: position 8,205 of record JAHFQI010000125.1, on the reverse strand, counting down.
CGCGGGCCGACATCGACGAGTTTGACGCGGGAGGGGATGTTCATCGTCTTTCTTCCTTGGTTCGTCGCAGGGCCAGGCTCAGTAGCCGCGCACCGGATCAACGATACCGGCCATCGGCTCGCCGCGCTCCAGCGCCCGGATCTTGCCCGCGATCTGCGCAATGCTTTCGTCGCGCAGCGTGCGCGCCGAAGTGTGGGGCGTGATGGTGATGTTCGGGTGCGTCCAGAACGGGTGCGCCGCAGGCAACGGCTCGGTGCGGAACACGTCGAGCGTCGCGCCGGCCAGATGGCCTTCGTCGAGCAGCGCGAGCAGGTCGTTTTCGACCAGGTGCGCGCCGCGCGCCACGTTGATGAGGTAGCCGCCCGGCTGCAGGCGCGAGAGCGTGTCGCGGTTCAGCAGGTCCTGCGTGTCGGGTGTCAGCGGCAAGAGGTTGACCAGCACGCGGCTGGCGGCCAGAAAATCGTGGAACTGCGCCGTGCCGGCAAAGCCGCGCACACCCTCCACGGCCCTGGGCGAACGGCTCCAGCCGTTCACGGGAAATTCGAAGACGCGCAGCGCCCGCGCGACCCGCTCGCCGAGCACGCCCAGCCCCATGACGCCGACCGGGCAATCGGCCCGGCTGCGTGGCTTGCGGTAAGACCAGCGGCCCTGCTTCACATCCGCCTCGTAGCCGTCGAACTCGCGGAAGTGGCGAATCACCGCGTGGCAGACGTACTCGGCCATCTGCACTGACATGCCTGCGTCGTCGAGCCGCACCACGAGAGCGCCCGGCGGCAGGCGCCGCCGCATCAGCGCATCGACCCCGGCGCCGATGTTGAACAAGGCCTTGAGTTGCGGCTGCTCGTCCAGGAACTGCTGGGGCGGCGCCCAGACCACGGCGCAGTCGGCCGGCGGCGCACCCGGCAGCCAGACTTCGACACTGGCGTCAGGCAGCGCCGCCCGAAGGCCTGTGATCCAGGGCTCGGCCTTGGTGTCGGTGCAGCAAAAAGCAATCTTCATGGACGCCGAGCCTACCGTGATTCGCGCGTGGAAGCCGTCATCCAGCGGACAGCTTCAGCAACTCCGCCCCTTCGGCCACCTGGTCGCCCGGCGCGTAGAGCAGCTCGGCCACCGTGCCGTCGGCCGGCGCGGCAATCGTGTGTTCCATCTTCATCGCCTCCATCACCGCGAGCGGCTGGCCCGCCTTGACCTTGTCGCCGGCCTGCACCGAGAACGACACCACCTTGCCCGGCATCGGCGCCGTGAGCCGGCCGCCTTCGGCATGCACCTCGCCGGCATGGGCCAGGGCGTCGAGTTCCACGATCTGCGTCGCACCGCGCGCACCGAACACGTGGACCGTTTCGTCCTTCTGCCAGGTCTGCACGGTCTCGCGCTGGCCGGCAAAGCGCAGGTCGATGCCGCCCTTGACCACGTGGAACACCAACGGGCCGCTGACCTCGCCCACGCTCAGCACCAGCGCGCCGTCGTGCAGGTACTGGAGTTGTGCGATCAGCGCCTCGCCCTTGAATTCGAAATCGAAGCGCCGCGTGGCCACGCCATGCGAGCGCCAGCCGTCGGCGCGGCTGAACGGGTCCGCGCCTTCGGCCGCCTGCTCGTGCAGCAGAGTCTGCGCCACGGCGGCCGCCACCGCCAGCGCCAAGCCGATTTTTTCCTGCTTGAACAGGACGGCTTCCTCGCGCGGAATCAGCGCCGTGTCGAGGTCGGCCTGGCTGAAGGAGCGTGTGGTCAGCACGTGGCGCAGGAACTGCACGTTGGTCGCCAGGCCGACGATGCGCATGTGGGCCAGCGCCGTGTCCAGGCGGGCCAGCGCCTCCTCGCGGGTCTGGCCGTGCACGATGAGCTTGGCCACCATGGAGTCGTAGAACGGGCTGATGGCGTCGCCCTCGCGCACGCCGTCGTCCACGCGCACCGGGCCGATGGCGAAACTGCTGCCCGCGGGTTTGCGGTAAACCACCAGCGTGCCGGTCGCCGGCAGGAAGTTGTTGTCGGGGTTTTCGGCGCAGATGCGCGCCTCGATCGCGTGGCCGTCGATCTTCAGCTGGTCCTGCGACAGCGGCAGCGGCTCGCCGGCCGCCACGCGCAGCTGCCACTCCACGAGGTCCTGCCCGGTGATGGCCTCGGTCACGGGGTGCTCCACTTGCAGGCGGGTGTTCATCTCCATGAAGAAAAAGTTCATGCTGCCATCGGCACGCTGCTCCACGATGAACTCCACCGTGCCCGCGCCCACGTAGTGCACGGCGCGCGCGGCGGCCACGGCGGCCAGGCCCATCTGCTGGCGCATCTCGGGCGTCATGCCGGGCGCCGGCGCTTCTTCCAGCACCTTCTGGTGGCGCCGCTGCACCGAGCAGTCGCGCTCGAACAGGTAGACGTAATTGCCCAGCGTGTCGCCGAACACCTGGATCTCGATGTGGCGCGGGCGCTGCACGTATTTCTCGATCAGCACCGCGTCGTCGCCGAAGCTGTTGATGGCCTCGCGCTTGCACGAGGCGAGCGCGGCGTCAAAGTCCTGGGCCTTGTCGACCGCGCGCATGCCCTTGCCGCCGCCGCCGGCGCTGGCCTTGATCAGCACCGGGTAGCCGATGCGGTCGGCCTCGTGCTTGAGCATGGCCGCGTCCTGGTCGCTGCCGTGGTAGCCCGGCACCAGCGGCACGCCGGCTTTTTCCATGAGCTGCTTGGACTCGGCCTTCAGGCCCATGGCCTTGATGGCCGACGCCGGCGGGCCGATGAACACCAGGCCGGCCTCGGCGCAGGCGCGCGCGAAATCCTCGTTCTCGCTGAGGAACCCGTAGCCGGGGTGCACCGCCTGCGCGCCCGTGGCCTTGGCGGCCTCGATGATGCGTTCCCAGCGCAGGTAGCTGTCCTTGGGCGCGCTGCCGCCGATGTGCACGGCCTCGTCGCAGGCCGCCACGTGTTTGGCGTTGGCGTCGGCGTCGGAGTACACCGCCACGGTGCGGATGGCCATGCGGCGCGCGGTAGCGGCCACACGGCAGGCGATCTCGCCGCGGTTGGCAATCAGGATCTTGGTAAACATTCAGGCAACCTTTGGAGAACCGGAAAGGAAAGCGGACACGCGGCGGAACACGGCCCGGAGAAACTTGAACAGCAGCCAGGTGACGGCCCACATCAGCACCACGGTGATCACCAGCACGATGCCGAAGACCAAGGGGTGCGTGGTCGCCAGCCACACCGCGACGACCACCAGGCCGTCTTCGGCCAGGCTGGCCAGCAGGTTGGAAAACGGCTCGGACGAGGTGTTGATGGCCGCGCGCGTCGTGGTCTTGGCGGCCTGGCTGGTGGCCGCGAGCGTGCCACCCATCAGCGCGGCGATGGTCGCCGTGGTCGCACCATCGGCGCCCAGCGCGCCGGCCGCGAGAGCGGCGCCGGCCGGGATGCGGATCACGCTGTGCAGGATGTCCCACAGCGAATCGACGCCCGGAATCTTGTCGGCAAAAAACTCGACGAACAACATGACCCCGCTGGCAATCAGCATCGCGGGGTGCTGCAACACCATCAGGCCCGGCGGCAGCACGACCCAGCCGGCCGTGCCCGCCACGCCCACCAGAAACACCACCGCATAGAGCCGAAAGCCGCTGGCCCAGCCCAGTGCGGCGGCGAGCGCGAACAGGCTGGGCAGGTCCATCCGCCCGGCCGCCTGGGCCGCAACCGGGCCGGCCTGGCTGGCCACGCCGGCATCGAGGTGAATGCCCAGCGCATGCAGCCACTGAACGATGCTGTGCCAGAGCGGTTCCATCGTGATGCCCTGCTTTGCAAATGCCCGTCAGACCGCCAGCCAGGACGGCTTGCGCTTCTGCAGGAACGATTGCACGCCCTCGCGCCCTTCGGCGCTGGCGCGGATGTCGGCGATGCCTTCGACCGTGCCGGCAATGAGCGCGGCATCGATCTCTCGCCCGGCCACGTCCAGCACCAGCCGCTTGCCCGCACGCACGGCGTTCGGGCTCGCCATCGCCAGCGCCTGCGTGAGTTCGGCCACCCTGGCATCGAGCGTTTCGGCCGCGACCACCTCGTGCACGAAGCCGATGCGGTGCGCCTCGTCCGCCGAGAACCGCTCGGCCGTCAAAAAGTAGCGATGCGCCGCGCGCGGCCCCATGGCGCGGATCACGTAGGGGCTGATGGTGGCGGGAATCAGCCCGAGCTTCACTTCGCTCAGGCAATAGTTCGCCGTGTCGACACTCACGGCCATGTCGCAGGCCGCGACCAGCCCCATGCCGCCGGCAAACACATCGCCCTGCACACGCGCGACGGTCGGCTTCGGACATTCGTAGATCACGCGCAGCATCTCGGCGAGCTTGGCGGCGTCGGCGAGGTTTTCCTCGCGCGTGTAGTCGGCCATGCGGCGCATCCAGTGGAGGTCGGCGCCGGCGCAGAAGGCCGGGCCTTCGGCGGCCAGCACGATGGCGCGCACCTCGTCACGTCCGCCGAGGTCGGCGAACGCCTGCGTCAGTTCCGCGATCACGGTGTCGCTGAAGGCGTTGCGCACCTCGGGCCGGTTCAGGGTCACGGTGGCGAGGCCACCGGTGACGGAAAGAAGAAGGGCTGCCATGTTGTTTACTCCTTGACCCACACCACGTTGTCATCCACGCCGTACAGCCGGCAGGAGCCGTCTTTCGCGTGCTGGTTGCACCGCTCCAGGGCCGCGCTCATGGCATTGGCCCGCGCCACGACATAGGCCCAGGCGCCTTTCGGCGAAATCGCAAACGCCTTGGGCCCATCGCCTTCGAGGTACTTCAAATAGCCGTCCCGGCCGATTTGCTTCACATGCGGCAAGGCCTTTTCATCCTCGTGCGGCGCAAAGCCCGTGGCCGCTGGAACCGGTGCTTCATGGGCCGCCAGGGCAATCCGGTGGACCTTGCTCGCCGGCAACCCCAGTTCGCGCAGGAACACCTCCACTTCCGGCACCCAGATCGCCAGACCGCCGCGGCCACCGAACAGGCTGTGCGCGTCGGAGCCAAAGTTGCCGAAAGCCACCAGGCGCGCCTTGCCGCCCGCCGCCACGTACTGCTGGTGCATCTCACGGTACAGCCAGGTGGGCCAATAGGAGTCGTTGTCACCATAGAACCAGAGCGAGGGCACGCGGGTTTCCCCCGCGTACGTCCCCAATGCGCGGGCCAGGGTGGACTCCCATCCGACACAGCTGTCCTGCCGCAGGCCGCCCGCGAAATTGACCAGGCCCCGCACCCCCGGGTGGTTGAGCGTGCCAAACGCCATCGTGGTCAAACCGCCATGGGACTGCCCGACCACGACCACCCGCGACAGGTCCGCGTCGGGCACGGTTTTCAGGAACGCCAGCGTGGCCGTCACGTCCTCGGCCTGCACGCGGCCATTGCTTTCCACATTGCAACCGCCGCCAATGTACGAACCGGTGGACCTGGAAAACCCCTGCCGCATCGGCGAGACCACCATGTAGCCCCGCTGCACAAACTCGCGTCCCGGAATTTCGTAGCGCGCACGTGCCTGGAAACGCGGGTCCCCGGGCGCTTTGCCGTGGTTGATGATGACCACCGGGAACGGTCCCCCGCCAGGTGGCCGGTAGATCGTTGTTTCGAGTTCCGTCGACCGCAAACCCTCGCCCTTGCGGACCATCACCACCTGTTCGCGCAAGGCTTCGTTGAGCCCCTGCGCCGAGCCGGTCGGCACCAGGCCGGCCGCCAGCGCCACGAGCAGCACACATGTGCGCAGTCTGTCCATCCAGGTCATGACGCAAGCTCCCAACGGTTGGCGGCGCAATCCGGGCTCACATCCGGAAGATGCCGAACTTGGTCTCTGGAATCGGCGCATTCAGCGCGGCCGACAGGCCCAACGCCAGCACGCGGCGCGTGTCGGCCGGGTCGATCACACCATCGTCCCACAGCCGCGCCGTGGCGTAGTAGGGGTGGCCCTGGTCTTCGTACTGCTGGCGGATCGGGGCCTTGAAGGCTTCTTCCTCGTCGGCGCTCCACTGGCCGCCCCGGCCCTCGATGCCGTCGCGCTTGACGGTGGCCAGCACGCTCGCGGCCTGCTCGCCGCCCATCACGCTGATGCGCGCGTTCGGCCACATCCAGAGGAAGCGCGGGCTGTAGGCGCGGCCGCACATGCCGTAGTTGCCGGCGCCGAAGCTGCCGCCGATGATGATGGTGAACTTGGGCACCTGCGCCGTGGCCACGGCCGTGACCATCTTGGCGCCGTTGCGTGCGATGCCTTCGTTCTCGTACTTGCGGCCGACCATGAAGCCGGTGATGTTCTGCAAAAACACCAGCGGGATCTTGCGCTGGCAACAGAGTTCGATGAAGTGCGCGCCCTTGAGCGCCGACTCGCTGAACAAGATGCCGTTGTTGGCGATGATGCCGACCGGCATGCCCTCGACGCGAGCGAAGCCGCAAATCAGCGTGGTGCCGAAGCGCGCCTTGAACTCGTCGAACTCGCTGCCATCGACGATGCGCGCGATGATCTCGCGCACGTCGAAGGGCTTTCGCGTGTCGGTGGGGATCACGCCGTAGAGTTCCTCGGCCGGAAATTTCGGTGCCACCGGGGGGTGCGTGGCGATCGGCGACACCTTCCTCGCATTCAGGTTCTTCACGGCGTTGCGCGCCAGCGCCAGCGCATGCAGGTCGTTCTGCGCGAGGTGGTCGGCCACGCCCGACAGGCGCGTGTGCACATCGCCGCCGCCCAGGTCCTCGGCCGTCACCACCTCGCCCGTGGCAGCCTTCACCAGCGGCGGACCGCCCAGGAAAATCGTGCCCTGGTTCTTCACGATGATGGCCTCGTCGCTCATCGCCGGCACATAGGCGCCGCCGGCGGTGCAACTGCCCATGACCACCGCGATCTGGGCAATGCCTTCGGCGCTCATGTTGGCCTGGTTGAAGAAGATGCGGCCGAAGTGCTCGCGGTCGGGGAAGACCTCGTCCTGGTTCGGCAGGTTGGCGCCGCCCGAGTCCACCAGGTAGATGCAGGGCAGGCGGTTCTGCTGCGCCACTTCCTGCGCGCGCAGGTGCTTCTTCACCGTCATCGGGTAGTAGGTGCCGCCCTTCACCGTGGCGTCGTTGCAGACGATCATGCAGTCCACGCCGCTCACGCGGCCGATGCCGGTGATCACGCCGGCGCTCGGCGCGTCGTTGTTGTACATGTTCAGCGCGGCCAGCGGCGCCAGTTCCAGAAACGGTGTGCCGGGGTCCAGCAGCATCTGCACGCGGTCGCGCGGCAGCAGCTTGCCGCGCGCGGTGTGCTTGGCGCGCGCCGCCTCGCCACCGCCGCCGTCCACCTGGTCGATCCGGGCATTGAGGTCCAGCACCAGCGCGCGCATCGCGGCCGCGTTGGCCTGGAAATCGGCGGACCGGGCGTTGAGTTTCGTCTCCAGAACGGGCATGGGGTTCTTTCCGTGGGTCGAAGTCGGGGAATGGCGCTTGCCGCCATTGTCAGCCCCCAAGCATAGAAGCGCCGGCGGATTTGGTCCCGTCACAAAGGTTGCAAATGCCGCCAGCGCCGTGCAAACTTCTCGCCGTGACCCATTCCACCTCCCCTGCGCCCGCTGCGGCAACCGGCCGGCCCCAAGGTTCGGCCCAAACCCCCATGGCCTTCGTCAAGGCCATCGTGCAGGCCTACGCACGCCAGGGGCGGGACGCCACCGGGGCGCTCGCAGCGGCACAAATCGCGCCATCGGCCCTGGACGACCCCGGCGCCCGCATCACCGCCGCGCAGATGGAGCGGATTTCCGGCCACGCGATGCAGGAGCTCGACGACGAGGCCCTGGGCTGGTTCGGCCGCCGCCTGCCCTGGGGCAGCTACGGCATGCTGGCGCGCGCCTCCATCAGCGCGCCCAGCCTGGGTGTGGCGCTCCAGCGCTGGTGCCGCCACCACGGGCTGATCGCCGACGACATCACGCTGACGCTCTCGGTGGCGGGCCAGACCGCCGCCGTGACGATCACCGAACACCGGGACCTGGGCGCGCTGCGCGAGTTCTGCCTGGTCTCCGTGCTGCGCAACCTGCACGGCCTGGCCTGCTGGTTGATCGACTCGCGCATCCCGCTGCAGGGCGCGCAGTTTCCGTTCGCCGCGCCGCCGCACCAGGCGGTCTACGGCCTGCTGTTTTCCGGCCCCACCGCGTTCGACACCGCGCCCGCCGGCATCCGCTTCGACGCACGCTACCTGGCGCTGCCGCTGCGGCGCGACGAGGCCGCGCTCAGGCAGATGCTGCAGCGCGCCCTGCCGCTC
>JAHFQI010000124.1 GCA_023259355.1 Comamonadaceae bacterium | reverse complement strand
GTCGCTCACGCGCACCGGGTCGATCTCGCCGACCAGCTGCGCGAGTCGATCGAGGTGCCATGGATCGATGCCGATGGCGGACCCGAGCGACAGGCCCACGCCGTGCAGGCTCACCGGGTAGCGGCTGCGGCCCTCGCGCAGCACGGCGCGCGCCGCGCCGCCCGGGGCAAAGAAATTCTCGGAATGGACTTCGATGAAGTCCAGCGCCGGCCGCGTCCGCAGCAATTCGGCGTAATGGGGGTGCCGCCAGCCGATGCCGACCGCAGGCGCACCGGGCGCCGGCGCGTCCGCGAAGGCCTGGACCGCCGCTTGCATCGCTTCAGCCCTTCTTGGCGGCTTCCTTGGCCTCGGTCACGCTCAGGCCGCCGAGCTGCTTGCAGGTGCCTTTGGCGACGTATTTCCAGTCGTCCTTGGCGCCGTCCACCGTGGTCTGGCCGGCGCACGAATGGGTGCCCGAGAGGTTGGCGCAGTCGTTCTGGCCGGCCTTGGCGATGCCGAAGCATTTTTCCTTGCCCGCGCTCTGCGCCATGGCGGGCGTGGACAGCAGGGTGAGCGACATCAGCGATGCCGCGGCGGCGGCAATCATGGCGCGTTGGTCCATAGGGTTTCTCCTGGAGGGCTGTTTGATGAAAGTGAGGACGCGAAAGTCCTCCTCAAGGTTCGTGATTTAACTATAGGCGGGTTGAGCGGTGGTCGCCGGGGGGTGCATTTCCTTACACTATGGCGCACCATGCAAGCCCCCGACCCCGGCAGTTTTGACCAGCAGGTCGCCTCGCACCGCGATTACCTGCTGCGGTTCGCGCGCCTGCAACTGCGCAACGAGACCTGGGCCGAGGATGCGGTGTCCGAGGTGCTGCTGGCGGCGCTGGCCAAGCCGCAGTCGTTCGGCAGCCGCTCCCAGCTCAAGACCTGGCTGGTCGGCATCCTCAAGCACAAGATCATCGACGCGCTGCGCCAGCACGGCCGCGAGGTCTGCCTGTCCAGCGGCGACGACGACGAGCAGGCCGACCCGCTCGAACACATCGCGTTCACCCGGGATGGCCATTTTGTTGAAACGCCGGCTGAATGGGGCAACCCCGAGCAGGCGCTGGGCAGCCGGCAGTTCTTCGCCGTGCTCGAAGCCTGCGCTGGCCAGCTGCCCGCGACCCAGGGCCGGCTGTTCCTGATGCGCGAGTGGCTGGAACTGTCGAGTGAGGAAATCTGTAAGGAATTGGGACTGACCCCGACCAACCTTTATGTGCAACTGCATCGAGCCCGCCTGCGGCTGCGCGAGTGCCTCGAATTGAACTGGTTCAACCAACCTCACGCCGCATGATGCCCCTCAAGCGAACCTGCAAGGAAGTCTCCGCGCTGCTCGTCGCCCGCGAGGACCGCGGCTTGCCGCTGCACGAGCGGTTGGCGCTGCGCCTGCACCTGGCGATCTGCGAGGCCTGCCCGCGCTTCGAACGCCAGCTGCTGACCATGCGCAATGCGATGAAGCAGTGGCGCCAGTATTCGAACGACCCGAACGACAGCGGCACCTGAGGGCTTGGGCTGCGTCCGGGGCCGCACGCCCCGCCGCTACGCGCAGACGAGGGACAGCGCCTGGCGCGCCCCATGGGTGGCCAGGCCCGCCGCCACGCTGCCGAAGCGGTCGCCCTTGACCGTCTGCGTGCCGGGAAACGCGTGCTGGAACGCCGCGGCCAGCGGCGCCAGCGCCGATGAACCGCCCGTCAGGTACACCACGTCGGGGCTGCGCAGGCCGGCCGCGCGCAGGCAGTCGCGCGCGCAGTCCACGATCTGCGTCAGCTGGGCCTGCAGGCCCTCGCCCAAGCCCTCGGGCGTCAGCAGCGCCGTCAGGCCGCGCTCGATGCAGTCGAGGTTCATCGCGGCGGCGTCGCCCGCATTCGAACAGGCGATTTTCGCGGCCTCCACCTCGGCCAGGAGCCGGTGGCCTTCGCGCGCCTGCAGCACACGCATGAGCCGCGTGTGCAGCGCGCGGTCGGTGTACGAAGTCCACAGTTCGCTGGCGTGGTGCAGGCTCTTGCGCGAGTAGGACTGGTGGATCAGATGCCAGGTCGAGAGGTTGAAGAACACCGGGGACGGCACCTCGCGCCCCGCCGGGCCGATGTGGCCCAGGCCCAGCAGCGGCATCACATGGCGCAGGTTCAGCAACTGGTCGAAATCGGTGCCGCCGAGGTGAACGCCGGTGGTGGCGAGGATGTCCTGCGCGCGGTCGGCCTCGGCGCTCTGGCCCGGGCGCACCCGCACCACGGTGAAGTCCGAGGTGCCGCCGCCGATGTCCACCACCAGCACCGTGGTTTCGGTGCGCACGCGCCGCTCGAAGTCGAACGCGGCGGCGATCGGCTCCAGTTGGAAGTCCACGGTCTCGAACCCGGCCCCGTGCGCGGCGCGGGCCAGCGTGGTCTGGGCCAGCGCGTCGCGCACCGGGTCGTCGTCCACGAAATGCACCGGCCGCCCCAGCATCGCTGCGTGGACCGGGTGGCCCAGGACGGCCTCGCTGCGGGTTTTCAGCTCCCGCAGGAACATGACGACGATTTCGAACAGGCTGGTCAGGCGGCCGTTGACCAGTGTCTGCTCGTCCATCAGCGCGCTGCCCAGCAGGCTCTTGATGCTGCGCATGAGCCGGCCTTCCTCGCCGCTGAGGTAGGCCCGCAGCGCGGCCGCGCCGTAGTCCACGCGGCCGTCTTCGCTGGAGAAGAACAGCGCGGTGGGCAGGGAAAGGTTCGCGCCTTCCAGCGGGATGTGCACCAGGTCGCCGTCCGCGCCCACCAGGGCCGCGGCGGAGTTGGAGGTGCCGAAGTCAATGCCGAGCATCATGGGCGTGCCACTCCGGTCGATTGGCGCGGTTCATGACCCCCCACGCTGGGCACTGGCGTGCCTGCGCTGCCCCCCGAGGGGGCCTTCGCGTCTTGGGGCTGCCCGGCGGCGCTCATGACAGCAGGGCCTGCGCGAATTCGCGGGCGTTGAAGGTTTCGAGGTCTTCGAGCTTCTCGCCGACGCCGATGAAATACACCGGCACCGGCTTTTCGCGCGCGATGGCGCAGAGCACGCCACCCTTGGCCGTGCCGTCGAGCTTGGTGACGATCAGGCCGGTGAGCGTGAGGGCGTCGTCGAAGGCGCGGACCTGCGTCAGCGCGTTCTGGCCGGTGTTGCCGTCGATCACCAGCAGCACCTCGTGGGGTGCCGATGCATCGGCTTTCTGCACCACGCGTTTGATCTTCTTCAGCTCCTCCATCAGGTGCAGCTGCGTCGGCAGGCGCCCGGCCGTGTCCACCAGCACCACGTCGCGGCCGCGCGCGCGGCCGGCGCTCACGGCATCGAAGCTCACGGCGGCCGGGTCGCCGCCTTGCTGGCTGATGATTTCCACGGTGTTGCGGTCGGCCCAGACGGCCAGCTGCTCGCGCGCGGCGGCACGGAACGTGTCGGCCGCGGCCAGCAGCACCGTGGCGCCGGAATTCGCCAGGTGGCTGGTGAGTTTGCCGATCGAGGTCGTCTTGCCCGCACCGTTGACGCCGGCAACCATGATCACGGTCGGACGGTGCTCGCCGATGACCAGCGGCTTCTGCAGCGGGGCCAGCAGTTCGCCAATGGCGTCGGCCAGCAGGCCCTTGACGGCGGCGGGGTCGGTGGTCTTCGTGTCCTTGACCCGCTTTTTCAGGTCGGCCAGCAGGTGCTCGGTGGCCTTGACGCCGGTGTCGGCCATCAGCAGCGCGGATTCCAGCTCTTCATAAAGCGCGTCGTCGATCTGCGTGCCGGTGAACACCGTGGCGATGCTGGAGCCGGTCTTGCGCAGGCCGGCCTTGAGCTTGTCGAGCCAGCCCCTGCGCTCGGGCGCCGGTGCGGGGGCCGGCGTTGGCACCGCTGCGACAGCGGTCGTGCTGGCGGGGGCGCTGGTCGCCAGCGTCCCGATGGCCGCAGTGGGTGCCGGCATCGCCGGGGGCGTGGCCACGGGCGCCGCGGCGGGCGTCATCTCGGGCAGGGTGGGCGCTGGAACGGGCGCGGATGCCGCTTCCGGCACGGCCTGGGGGGGCGGGGCGGGCGGCTTTTTCCGGAAAAAACTGAACATTTGGGAGGTTTCTAGAATCAGTCCCATTCTATGAAACGATTCATCACCTCCACGGCCCTCCTGTTCTGTGTGGCCGGACTCGGGCCGGTTCTGGCCCAGACGGCCCCGGCTCCGCCGGCTTCCTCGGTGCAGCGGGGCGCCGCGCCGGTCACGCAGTTCACCTTGCCCAACGGCCTGACCGTCATCGTCAAGCCCGACCGGCGGGCGCCGACGGCCGTGCACATGCTGTGGGTGCGCGTGGGGGCGATGGACGAGGTCGATGGCACCAGCGGCGTGGCCCATGCCTTGGAGCACATGATGTTCAAGGGCACGCCGACGGTCAAGCCCGGCGAGTTTTCCCGCCGCGTCGCGGCCCTGGGCGGGCGCGAAAACGCCTTCACATCGCGCGACTACACCGGTTATTTCCAGCAGATCCCGTCGGGCCGGCTGGAGGACGTGATGAAACTCGAAGCCGACCGCTTTGCCCACAACCAGTGGCCGGACAGCGAATTCACCAGGGAAATCGAGGTGGTCAAGGAAGAGCGGCGCCTGCGCACCGAGGACAGCCCCCACGCCCTGCTGCACGAGACGCTGAGCGCCACGGCCTTCCTGGCCTCGCCGTACCGCCGCCCCGTGGTCGGCTGGATGAGCGACCTGGACGCCCTGACCCCCGCCGACGTGCGCGGGTTCTGGCAGCACTGGTACGTCCCCGGCAACGCGGCCGTGGTCGTGGCCGGTGACGTGGACCCGGCGCAGGTGCGGGCCTTGGCCGAAAAATACTACGGCCCCATCCCGAAACGCGCCGTGCCGGTGCGCAAACCGCGCGAGGAACCGCCGCAGCAGGGCCTGCGCCGCATCGATTTCAAGGCGCCGGCCGAGCAGGCGTATGTCTCGCTGGCGTTCAAGGTGCCGCGGCTGTCGGGGCTGGACGCCTCGCCGGACAACGACGACGCGCTGGCGCTGACCGTGCTGGCGGCCGTGCTTGACGGCTACAGTGGCGCGCGGCTCGACCGGGCGCTGACGCAGGGGCCCGATCGCGTGGCCGACAGCGCCGGTGCCGGCAACGGCCTCACCGGCCGCGGCCCGCAGATGTTCACGCTGGACGCTGTGCCCGCGCCGGGCAAGACGCCCGCGCAGGTGGAGCAGGCGCTACGCGAGCAGGTGAGCCGGGTGGCCCGCGAAGGCGTGAGCGAAGCCGAACTCCAGCGCGTGAAGACCCAATGGGTGGCCGGCGAGGTCTACAAACTCGACTCGGTGATGAACCAGGCGCGCGAACTCGGCAGCAACTGGGTGCTGGGGCTGCCGCTCGACGCGGGTGAACGCCTGATCGGGCGGCTGCGGCAGGTGTCTGCCGCGCAGGTGCAGGCGGTGGCCGCGAAGTACTTCGGCGACGACCAGCTCACGGTGGCCGTGTTGCGCCCCCAGCCCCTGAACCCCAACCGCAAGCCGCGCACCCCGCCGGCGGGCTTTCGCCACTGAAACGGGGTGAATCTTGATGACTGCCACGAAAACAATGTTCAAAAATCTTCTGGTGCTGGGATGGGGGCTTCTTGGGCTCAGCGTCGCCCAGGCGGGCATTCCCATCCAGCACTGGACGCAGGCCGGCGGCGCCCAGGTCTGGCTGGTCGAGAGTCCGGGCATTCCGATGGTGGACGTGCAGATCGACTTTGACGCGGGTGGCCGGCGCGATCCGGCCGAGCAGGCCGGGCTGGCCAGCGTGACGGCGGGCATGGTGTCCAAGGGCGTGGCCGCACGCGGCGGCGAAGCTGAACTGGACGAGAACCAGCTCGGTGAAGCCTGGGCGGACCTCGGGGCCTCGTTCGGTGCCGGCGCCAGCAGCGACCGCATGGGTTTTTCGCTGCGCTCGCTGACCGACTCCGACCTGCTGGCGCGGGCCGCGGCGCTGGCGGCGCGCCAGCTCGGCGAACCCTCATTCCCCGAGGCCGTCTGGCTGCGCGAGCGTGAGCGCATCGCCGCGGGCATCCGCGAGGCCAACACCCGGCCGGCCACGGTCGCGGGCCGTGCATTCTCCAAGGCCGTGTATGGCGACCACCCCTATGGTTACGAGATGACCGAGGCCACGCTGGCCCGCATCGGCGTGGCCGACATGCGGGCCCTGCACGCGCGGCTGATCGCGCGCTGCCGCGCGAAGGTCAGCATCGTCGGCGCGCTCGGCCGGGCGCAGGCCGATGCGCTGGTGACCCAACTGCTGTCGGGCCTGCCCGCCGCCGATGCCAGCGCCTGCGCGCCGCTGCCGCCGGTGCCCGAGGTGGCGCCGCTGACCGGGCCGCAGGACCGGCGCATCGCCTTCAACTCGGCCCAGGCGCACGTTTACATCGGCCAGCCCGGCTACAGGCGCGACGATCCGGATTTTTTCGCGCTCACGGTGGGCAACTACATCCTGGGCGGCGGCGGCTTTGTCTCGCGCCTGTCGCAGGAGGTGCGCGAAAAGCGGGGCCTGAGCTACAGCGTGTACAGCTACTTCACGCCAGGGCTGCACGCCGGGGCGTTCACCGTCGGCCTGCAGACCCGTCCGGACCAGGCGGAGCAGGCGGTCAGGGTGTCACGCGAGGTCGTGGCCCGCTTCGTGGCCGACGGCCCGACGCCGGCCGAGTTGAAGGCGGCGAAGGACAACCTCATCGGCGGCTTCGCGCTGCGCATCGACAGCAACCGCAAACTGCTCGACCAGGTGGCGAACATCGCCGCGAACCGGCTGCCGCTGGACTACCTGGACCACTGGACGCAGCGGGTTGAGCAGATCACCGTGGCCGACATCAAGGCCGCGTTCGCGCGCAAGCTGCAACCCGCGCGCATGGTGACGGTGGTGGTGGGCGGCGGGGAGTGAGAAGAACCCCCGGGCCGACGCCGCGCGGGGTGTGAACTGCTTCAGATGTGCGCGGTGAACTGGGGGGCGTGCCGGATGTGCAGCGAGAGCCCCAGCGCCTCCATGTGCCGGCCGTTGCGGGTCAGGATGGTGTGGGCCAGGGGCAGGAACTGCCCTTCCTCGTAGGCCGCGTGCGCCAGGTAGGTGCGCACCAGATGCTCGACGCCAGCCACGTTCAATTCCGAATCATGGCCCTTGGCCACCTTCTTCAGCTCGGGTTCCAGCTTGGTCCAGGCCGCTTCAATGGCACGGTGCTCCGCCGTGAGCTGGTCAACCATGACCTGGACCCGGTCGCGTTCCTCGCCGCGCACGGCGCTGGCGATCACGGCGGTAAACAGCGTCTGCTCTTCCTCGGCATGGTGTTCGTAGACGGCATCGCGGAAAAACCCGAGCGTCTCCTCGGCAATCTTGCGCGCGCGTGCCGCAGGGGCCAGCAAGGCCGGCAATTCGCCAAACGTCTTGAGGTGCGTCACGATGCCGATGTGGCAGTTGGAGAAATTTTCCAGTGGCGCATCGGCCGATTCGTCCATCGGGGCGGGGGGTGTCTTGTTCATGTCCAGTGACCTTCTTCAGGGTTGTCTCCGCCGCCACAACCGGCCTGGCGAAGTGAGTGGATTCAATATAGCAAGGGCCGCCCGGACGCGCGAGTGGAAACCGGCGTTTCCTTGATGCAGGTCATGTCCCGCAGCGCCTGCGCGATCAGCGGCGCCACGCTGACCGCGTTGGTCGGGTGGGCGATGCAGTCGGTGCTCCAGATCTCGCCCACGCCGGCCTCGCGCAGGACCTGCAGCGCGTCACCGGCGAACAGCGCGTGTGTCACGGCCACGTCCACCGAGGCTGCGCCGGCGGCCAACAGCAGCGCGGCGGCGCGCGCCACGGTGCGGCCGGTGCTGGCGACATCGTCGAGCAGCACCACGGCGCGGCCGGCCACGGCAACCGGCGGCAGCTCGATGTCCACCGCGTGGTCGCCATGGCGCACCTTGGTGCAGACCCCGTCATCAAAGCCGTGGCGCGCCGCGGCCTGGGCAATCCATTGCGCGGATTCGGCGTCCGGCCCCACCAGCAGCGCACCCGGCCGGCGCTCGGCGATCAGGTCGGCCAGCAGCGGCGCGCCGCTCAGGACGATGGCCTCCTGCACCGGGGCGGCCTCCTGCAGCGTGGCCACGCGGTGCAGGTGCGGGTCCACGGTGACGAGGGCGTCGAACAGGTCGGCCAGAAAACGGCCGACGATGCGCTGGCTCACGGCCTCGCCGGGGGTGAAGGCGATGTCCTGGCGCATGTAGGCCAGGTAGGGCGCGACCAGCGTCAGGTGCCGCGCGCCGAGGTCCCGTGCGGTGCGTGCGGCCAGCAGCAGCTCGACCAGTTTTTCGTTGGGGTGGTCCAGCGTGCGCAGCAGCGCCACGCGTTCGGGCAGGGCATCGGGCAGGCGCAGCTTGAGTTCGCCGTCCGGGAAGCGGTGGCGTTCCACCTGCGCGGGCGTGAAGCCCGCGGCGTCGGCCAGGCGCAGCGCGGCGTCATGCTCGTCGTCGAAATACAGCAGGGTGGCGGGGGCGTCCATCAGAACTCCACAAATACATGCGGCACCTCGTTGGCGCGGCCAATCGTGTAGCCGGTGGAGCGCGCGCTGGCCTGCCGGGCGAACTCCAGATCGGCGGGATAACTCGCGTGCACGCGGTAGAGCAGGTCGCCGGCAGCCACGCTGTCGCCCAGCTTCCGGAACAGGTCCACTCCGGCGCCCTTGACCTTGGGCGCGCCGGCGAGCCGCGCCACACGCGCGATCTGGAAGTTGTCGATGCCCGCCACCACGCCCGCGCCGCTCGCGCGCACCTCGAAGCTCAACGCGCCCAGTTCCGGGTGGTTGTGATCGAAGGGCCGGGCGCCCTGGGCCTGGATGATGTCGTTCATGCGTGTCAGCGCGCGGCCTGAATCCAGAATGTCGCGCGCAATCGCAAAGCCGTCGCCGCCGCGCACGTCGGGGTCGCTCTCGATCAGGCGGCCGGCCAGGCGCAGCGACTTCTGGCGCAGGTCGATCGGCGCGCGCGGGTCGCACTCCAGCACGCGCATCACGTCGCGCGCCTCCAGCACCGGGCCGATGCCGTTGCCGATCGGCTGGCGGCCGTCGGTGATGACCACGTCGAGCGACAGGCGCATGCGCTGCGCCACGTATTCGAACAGACGGCGCAGGCGCTGGGCCTCCGGCATGGAGCGCACCTTGGCCGTGGGGCCGATCGGGATGTCCAGCACCAGGTGGGTGGAGCCCGCGGCGATTTTCTTGGACAGGATGGACGCCACCATCTGCCCGGGCGAGTCGATCGACAGCGGCCGTTCCACCGAGATCAGCACGTCGTCGGCGGGAGACAGGTCGGCCGTGCCGCCCCAGGCCAGACACCCGCGGTGGTCGCGCACGATTTCCTCCAGCTGGGCGAACGGCAACTCCACGTTGGCCAGCACCTCCATGGTGTCGGCCGTGCCCGCGGGCGAGGTGATGGCGCGCGACGAGGTCTTGGGGCAGAGCATGCCGTGCGCCGCCACGATGGGCACCACCAGCATCGAGGTGCGGTTGCCCGGAATGCCGCCGATGCAGTGCTTGTCCACCACCAGCGGTTCGCGCCAGTCGAGCTTGCGGCCGCTGGCGACCATGGCCTCGGTCAGGAAGTAGACCTCCTCGCGGTCGAGTTCGCCGCGGTTGGTCGCCACCACGAAGGCGGTCAGCTCGATCTTCGAGTAATGGTGCTGGGCGATGTCGCGCACGATGGCGTGGAAATCGTCCCGGTCCAGCCGCTCGCCGTCGATCTTGCGGAACAGCGCCGCCATCGAAGCCGGCGGCTCGGCCTGGGAAACGGAGGCGGTGTGGCCGTCCTGCACGCCGAGCTGGGCGAACGCGTCCTCGGACAGGCCCAGCTCCTGGCAACCCACGATGGCCGGGTCGTCCACCACATTCACCGTGGCCAGGATGTGCTGGCCGTTGGCATGCACCGCGACCTTGGACAGCGCCTGAAATCCCTCGGCGCGGTAGACGTCGCAGTCGCGGTGCAGGTACACCACGTTCTCGCGCCAGGTGTCGATGGCCACGCGGCGCACGGCCAGATTCGCCGCCGCGACGAGGTTGACCGGCGGAGCGGGGGGTGCGGAAGGTTCGGTGTTGTCTTGACTCATCACGTTAGCCTACTCCCAGTGAACAGCAGGGGCCGTTGCCGGCCGTGCCGGCCCGCAGCGGGTGCGATCAGTTTAAGCTTGTGCCCAGGAGCCTGAATCGCCATGCCCATCTTGACCCTGACGCCAGACGAACTCCGCGCGACGGTGGACCCCGCCGCGCTGGGTTTTGCCGACACCGCCGAGCTGCTGCGCGAGCCGCTGCCCTGGATCGGTCAGGAGCGCGCCGAAACCGCGGCGCGCTTCGGGCTGGGGATGGCGCAGCCGGACTACAACCTGTTCGTGCTCGGCGAGGTCGGCAGCGGGCGCTCCTCGCTGCTGCGCCAGGTGATGCGGTCGGTGGCGGCCGGGCGGGCCGTGCCACCCGACCTGTGTTACCTGCACAACTTCGACACACCCGAGCGGCCACGCGCCCTGCGCATGCCCGCCGGGCAGGGCCGCCAGTTGCGCCAGCTCATGGCCGCCTTCACCAGGACGCTGGAAAGCGAGGTGCCCAAGCGGCTGGAAGGGCAGGATTTCAAGACCGAAAGCGAGCGCATCGAGAAGGCGCACTCGACCGAAGAAGCCCGGGTGTTTGCCGAACTGGCCGCCTTTGCCGAAGCCCGCAGTTTTGCGCTGCGCCGCGAGGACGGCCACCTGGTGTTCACCCTGCGCGGCGAGCAGGGCCAGGCGCTGACGGAAAAAGAGGCTGCGGAACTGCCCAAGGCGCGCCGGGCGGAGTTTGACCGTGCCGAGCTGGAATTGCACGCGGAGATCAACCGCTTCCTGGACAAGACCGGCGCCATGGAGCGGGTCATGGGCGACGCCCTTTCGGCGCTGCGCCGCCAGGTGGTCAAGCCGCTGCTGGAGCATGCGCTGCAGGACATCCGCGAGGCGCTGAAAAAACACATCAAGGACGCGGTCAAGCTCGGCGCCTGGCTGGACCAGGTGCAGAACGATGTGCTGGAAAACATCGAGCTGTTCGAGGTTTTCGAGCCCGACGAGGAGGGCCGGCAGGAGGCGCTTGACTCGGTGCTGCTGCGCTACCGGGTGAACCTGGTGGTGGACAACGACGGCATGAGCGGCGCGCCGGTGATCGAGGAAAACAACCCGCTGTTCCGGCTGCTGTTCGGCAGCATCGAATACCAGTCCGAGAACGACGTGCTGGTGACCGATTTCTCGCGCATCCGCGCGGGCAGCCTGCTCAAGGCGCATGGCGGCTTCCTCATGCTGCACCTGCGCGACCTGCTGGCCGACCCGCTGGTGTGGGAGAAGCTGCGGCGCTTCCTGCGCGGCGGCCGCCTGCAGATCGAGGAGCCGGGCACGGCGTATTCGCCGATGGCGGCGGTGTCGCTGGAGCCCGAGGCGGTGGACGTGGACGTGAAGATCGTCCTGATCGGCTCGGTCGAGATGTACTACGAACTGCAGGAGGGCGACCCCGAGTTCGCGCGGCATTTCCGCGTGAAGGTGGATTTCGCGGAGAGCTTCATCGCCAGCGAGGCCACCCGCCGCGCCACGGCGATTTTCGTGGCGCAGGCCTGCGTCCGGCTGGGGCTGCCGCATTTTTCCGCCGCCGCCGTGGCCCGCCTGCTGGAGGACACGCACCGCGAGGCCGACGACCAGACCCGCCAGAGCGCCATCTTTGCGCGCACCGAGGCGCTGGTCACGGAAAGCGCCGCGTTGTGCCGCGCGCGGGCCGGCAATCTGGCAGGGGTGGAGGACGTGGAGGGGGCGCTGCGCGCGCGCAACGCCCGCCATGACTACCCGGCGCAGCGGCTGCAGGAGTCGATCGCCGAGGGCGACCGCCTGATCTCGCTGCACGGTGAAGCCGTCGGCCAGGTCAACGGGCTGACGCAGGTGGACCTGGGTGACTACCGCTTCGGCTTCCCGGTGCGCCTGACGGCGCACACTTTCGCCGGGCACGAGGGTCTGGTGAACATCGAGCGCGAGGTGGCGCTCTCCGGCCCGATCCATGACAAGGGCGTGCTGATCCTCGGCAGCTACCTGTCGGCGCTGTTTGCCCACATCGCGCCGCTGGCGCTGACGGCTTCCATCGTGTTCGAGCAGGAGTACGAGGGCGTGGAGGGTGATTCGGCATCGTGCGCCGAGCTGTACGCGCTGCTTTCCTGCCTGTCGGGGCTGCCGCTGCGCCAGGGCATCGCCGTGACCGGCGCCGTCAACCAGCACGGCGACGTGCTGCCCGTGGGCGGCCTCAACGAGAAGATCGAGGGCTGGTTCCGCGTCTGCGAGACAGCTGGCCTCGACGGCACCCAGGGCGTGCTGATTCCCCAGCGCAACCGCCGCCATTTGATGCTCGAGCGCGACGTCGCCGACGCCGTGGCCCGGGGACTGTTCCACGTGTTTGCCGTGGCGCACGTGGGCGAAGGTGTTGAGCTGCTCACCGGCCAGCCGTCGGGCCTGGTGGACGTTGCGGGGCCTTATGCGGAGGGCAGCGTGCTGGCGCGTGCCGAGCTGACGCTGCGGGCTTTCCGGCGGGCGTGTTGGCGCGCGGGCCGGACCCCGGCCGGGCGCGGAGATCGCCGATCGTGAGCCGCGAAGCCGTCCACCGATTGGCCATGGGCGGGCCGGCCCGTTAAGCTAGCGCCATGAGAAAACAGATTCCTGACACCCCCAAGCCCGCACCCGCGAAGCCGCGCCGGCTGGACGGCCATCCCGCCCACGAAATCCGCATCATCGGCGGGCTGTGGAAGCGCACCCGCATCAAGGTGACCGACAAGCCGGGCCTGCGCCCCACGCCCGACCGCGTGCGCGAGACCTTGTTCAACTGGCTGGGTCAGG
>JAHFQI010000123.1 GCA_023259355.1 Comamonadaceae bacterium | reverse complement strand
CAGCACACGCACCACCATCTCCAGCGCGTACTGCGACAGCCCGTAGCTCCCGGCCGTGACCACCACGATGCGGATCACCACTAGGCTGGCCACCGCCACCAGCACCGTGAACCACGGCAGCAGCGGCGCGGTGCCCAGGTAAACGTGGCGCGCCAGGCCCGCGCGGTGGCCCGATCGGTAGCTCGACGGCGAAAGCGCCAATGCCAGCACCAGCGCCCCGGTGTGCAGCCTGCGCCAGGACGCGGCGAGCCAGCGGCGCACGGCGCCCGGCCAGGTCTGCGGAGAAGTCACGGGACTCATGCGGCTCATGATAGCGGCGCGGGTGCGCCCTGCGCCAGCGCCCAGGTCACGTGCTCGCGCACGACGGCGTCGGGGTGGTCGAGCCGGGCCGCCAGCGCCGAACGCAGCGAATTCCCCGGCTCCGAAGCGGCAGCCGCGCGCAGCGCGTTGCCGCAGGCCACGGCCACGTTGCGCAGCCAGCGCGCGTGGCCGATGCGGCGGATCGGGCTGCCTTCGGTCATGCGCAGGAAGTCGGCCTCGCTCCAGGCCAGCAGGGTCACCAACTGCTGGCCACTCAGGCCCGCGCGTTCGTCGAAGTCGGGCAAGGTGCTGCGCCGGGCGAACTTGTTCCAGGGGCAGATGAGTTGGCAGTCGTCGCAGCCGTAGATGCGATTGCCGATCAGCGGGCGCAATGCCACCGGAATCGGTCCTTCATGTTCGATGGTCAGGTAAGAAATGCAACGCCGTGCATCCAGCCGGTGCGGCGCAATGATGGCCTGCGTGGGGCAGATGTCGATGCAGGCCTGGCAGCTGCCGCAGTGCGCGGTGACCGGCGCGCTGGCCGGCAGGGCCATGTCCACATAGATCTCACCGAGGAAAAACATCGACCCGGCCTCGCGGCTGAGCACCAGCGTGTGTTTGCCGCGCCAGCCCTGGCCGCTGCGCGCGGCGAGTTCAGCTTCCAGCACCGGGGCCGAGTCGGTGAACACACGGTGGCCGAACGGGCCGACGGCCCCGGCCATGCGCGTCTGCAGCTTCTGCAGCCGGGCGCGCAGCACCTTGTGGTAATCGCGGCCCCGGGCATAGACCGACACAATGCCTTCCGTGGGGCGGTTCAGCCGGTCGAATTCAACGGCCTGCCAGTCGTCCGCCCCGGTGCCAGGCAACGCCGCATCAGCCCTTCGCGGCAGGTAATCCATGCGCGCGGTGATCACGCTCACGGTACCCGGTACCAGCTCGGCCGGGCGCGCGCGCTTCAAGCCATGGGCCGCCATGTAGTCCATGTCACCATGGAAGCCTTGGGCCAGCCACTGCAACAATCCCGGCTCGGCCGAGGACAAGTCCACACCGGCCACGCCAATTTGGGAAAATCCCAATTCACCGGCCCATTCCCGAATCTGGGCCAGCAACTGAAGGGGATCGATCTGAGCGCTGTTGAACGTCACCTGCCGATTGTAGAAACCGCCGCACTGCAGGGCGAAGTGGGGTCTCTCGTGTGGCGCACCGAGGACGACACCGCCGCCTTCGCC
The DNA here is from genome assembly GCA_023259355.1 of Comamonadaceae bacterium. Lineage (GTDB taxonomy): Bacteria > Pseudomonadota > Gammaproteobacteria > Burkholderiales > Burkholderiaceae_C > JAHFQI01. The sequence goes on along the minus strand of JAHFQI010000123.1, from coordinate 11,431 downwards.
CGCCGCCTGGCCGCCAGCCCGGCGGTGCGCAACGCCTTCGTGGAGTTGCACGGCGAGCTGGGCGCGGGCAAGACCACGCTGGTGCGCCACCTGCTGCGCGCGCTGGGCGTGACCGGCCGCATCAAGAGCCCGACCTACGCCGTGGTCGAACCGCACGAGGCGCCGGGCCTGGCCATCTGGCATTTCGACTTCTACCGCTTCAACGACCCGCGCGAGTGGGAAGACGCGGGCTTTCGCGACGTGTTCGCCAGCCCCGGCCTGAAACTGGCCGAATGGCCCGAAAAAGCCGCCGGCGTGCTGCCCGTGGCCGACCTGGTGCTGCACATCGAAAGCCAGCCCGACGACAGCCGCGTCGTGACCTGCACCGCGCCCACACCCACTGGCCAGGCGCTGCTCAAGGATGCCATCGCATGAGCGCCGAGCAACCCGGCACGCTCCCGCGCCGCACCGTGCTGCAAGCCGGCACCCTCGTGCTGCTGCTGGGTGTGCAACACATCGCGCGCGGCGCCACCATCCTGGCCGTGCGCATCTGGCCGGCGCCCGACTACTCCCGTGTCACGCTGGAATCGGACGGCGCACTCAAGGCCAAACAGTTCTTCGTCACCACGCCGCCGCGCCTGGCCGTGGACATCGAGGGCATCGACCTGAGCCCCGCGCTGCGCGAACTGGTGGCCAAGGTGCGCTCCGACGACCCCAACATCGCCGGCATCCGCGTCGGCCAGAACGCGCCCGGCGTGGTGCGGCTGGTGGTGGACCTGAAGCAAGCCATCCAGCCGCAGGTCTTCACCCTGCCCCCCGTGGCCGCCTACCAGCACCGGCTGGTGTTCGACCTCTACCCGACCCAGGTGGCCGACCCACTCGAAGCCTTGATCGCCGAGCGCCTGCGGGACGCCAAACCAGCGACCGCCCCGCCTGAGCCGCCCCCGGCCGCCGGAGCGCCCGACCCGCTGGGCGAGTTGATCGCCAAGCAGGCCAGTCGCACGGGCTTGCCGCCCATGCCCCCCCTCGCAGGCCACGCACCCGCACCGGCGCCAACGCCGATCACGCGCCGCTACCCGGAGATGTCGTCGCCCGAGCGCGAGGCCCCAGCCCTGATCGCCGGCAGCGAGCCTCTGCCGCCCGGATCGGTGCGCAAAGGCGCCAAATCCGTTCTGGAAGAGCCCACCGAGCGCCTGATCATCGTCGCGCTCGACCCCGGCCACGGCGGCGAGGACCCCGGCGCCGTCGGCCCCGGTGGCACGCGCGAGAAAGACGTGGTGCTGCAGATCGCCCACCGCCTGCGCGACCGCATCAACGCCACCACGCTCAAGGGCAACCCCATGCGCGCCTACCTCACGCGCGACGCCGATTTCTTCGTGCCGCTGCATGTGCGCGTACAGAAGGCGCAGCGCGTGCAGGCCGACCTGTTCGTGAGCATCCATGCCGACGCCTTCCTCACGCCGCAGGCGCGCGGCGCCAGCGTCTTCGCGTTGAGCCAGGGCGCGGCGTCCAGCGCGGCGGCGCGCTGGATGGCCAACCAGGAAAACAAGGCCGACCTGATCGGCGGCGTCAACATCAGGGCCAGCGACCCGCAGCTCAAGCGCGCGTTGTTCGACATGAGCACCACCGCGCAAATCAACGACAGCCTGAAACTCGGCGGCGCCATGCTGCGCGAGATCGGCCAGGTCGGCAAGCTGCACAAGGCCGGCGTCGAGCAGGCCGGCTTTGCCGTGCTGAAGGCGCCCGACATCCCCAGCGTGCTGGTGGAAACCGCCTTCATCAGCAACCCCGAGGAAGAGGAAAAGCTCAGGAGCGAGGCCTACCAGGTGGCCCTGGCCGACGCGCTGATGAAGGGCATCCAGGCCTACTTCGCGCGCAACCCGCCGCTGGCGAGGAACCGGACGGTGTAGGCCCGCCTGGGAGCGACTTCAGCCTGCGAACACCAGCGGCACGCCCACTCGCGCCCCGGCGCGGCAAAGTTCCGCCAGCAGCCCCGCGGGAACCGGGATGCCTGAAACCCGCCGGTCCTGCTCGCACCGGGCCTGGCGCTGCCCCGGGTAGCGGGCATCGGGGCCGGCGGTGTGCAGGTAGTGGTCCAGCCAGGCCCGTACACTCGCATCGAAGGCGCTTTGCCCGAGAAACAGTGCCGGGTTCATGACCAGCATGAAGGCACTGACGTGGCTGGGTGAGCCACCAAGGCCTGCCGGTGCACCGCCCAGGTCGCCATTGAGGCTGCCCGCCAGGCACTCGACCAGCATGGCCAGCCCGATGCCTTTGTGGCCCGCGACCGGCAGCATGGCGCCTTGCAGGGCGGCCAGGGGGTCCGTGGTCGGCTTCCCGTCGGGGCCGATGGCCCAGTCCGGCGGAATCTCGGCGCGGTGCTCCTGCACGGCCTGCATCACATGGCCCCGCGCCACGACGCTGCTGGCCATGTCGAACACCAGCGGCACCTCGCCGGCAACGGGCATGGCAAAGGCCAGCGGGTTGTTGCCGATGGCCCCGCCGCGCGCACCCGGCAAGGCCATGATGGGCGGCGTCTTCTGGCACAGCACGGCGACCAGGCCCTGCTCGGCCGCCTCCAGCACCAGGACGCCCAGTGCGGACAGATGGCCGCTGCCGCGCAGCACACAGGTCACCACGGCCGTCTCCCGGGCGCGCGCCATCGCCTCGCGCAGGGCTTCACTGGCAACCACCTGCCCCAGGCCACCATCGCCCTCCACGTGCAGCACGCCATGCCGCAGTTCGACACGCGGCTGCGCCTGGGGATTCACCTCGGCCGACAACAGCTTGTCCACGTAGCCTGGCACGCGCGACAGGCCGTGGGTGTCGATGCCGCGCAGGCTGGTGCGCAGCAGCAGTTGCGCCGTTCGCCGAGCAGGCGCCGCGGACACGCCGCAGGCGGCAAACACCGCGGTGGTCCAGTCCAGAAGCACATCCGGATCGAGGGCAGCGTCCCTGCCCTCGCTTGCCTGGGAGCCCATCGTGCGGCCGTCCCTCAGTTCACGGGGCGGGCCGGCAACACCTCGGCCCGGCACTCGCCAAGGCCGATGCGGCGCAGACCGGGGCGCTGGCAAAAGCCGCGCAGGATCACGGCGTCGCCGTCTTCGAGGTAGGTCCGCGTTTCACCATTCGACAGTTGCAGGGGCCGCTTGCCACCCGCGCTCAACTCCATCAGGGAGCCGCCTTGCTCGGGCAGCGGCCCCGAAAGGGTGCCCGAGCCGAACAGGTCGCCCGCGCGCAGGTTGCAGCCGTTGACCGTGTGATGGGCCACCAGTTGCGCCATCGTCCAGTAGGCGTCGCGGGTGTTGGATTGCGAGATGCGGTCGCCCGCATGGCCAGCCTTGCGCATGGCCGCCGTCTGCAGCCAGACCTCCAGCTCGATGCTGACGGCGCCGTACGCCCGGTTGGCCGGGGCGTCGAGGTAGGGCAGCGGCTCGGGGTCCCCCGCGGGCCGGCTGAACGGCACGCGGAACGGGGCCAGAGCGTCGAGCGTCACCACCCAGGGCGAGAGTGTGCTGGCAAAGTTCTTCGACAGGAACGGGCCCAGGGGCTGGTACTCCCAGGCCTGGATGTCGCGGGCGCTCCAGTCATTGAACAGGGCCACGCCGAACACATGGTCCTCGGCACTGGCCATGGGGATGGGCTCGCCCACGGCGTTGGGACGCGCGATGAACATCGCCAGTTCCAGCTCGTAGTCCAGCCGGCGGCTGGGGCCGAAGCTCGGGCGCTCCTGATCGGCCGCCCGGGTCTGGCCGTTGGGGCGGTGAAAGCGGCCCCCGCTGGGCATGATCGACGAGGCACGCCCGTGGTAGCCGATGGGCACCCATTTGTAATTGGGCAGCAGCGGGTTGTCGGGACGCAGCTGCTTGCCGATGGTGGTGGCGTGGTGGATGCTGGTGTAGAAATCGGTGTAATCGCCGATCTCGCAGGGCAGGCCCATCTCCACCTTGGACTGCGCATGCAGCGCGGCCTTGAAGGTTGCCTGCTGCGGGCTGCCCGCACGCAGCCCCTCCACGATGGCCTGACGCACGCTGCGCCGGCTCTCGGGCAGCAGGCGCATGAGCCGGTTCATGTCGTTGCTGGCGATCAGCTTGGCCGCGCGCAGGTCCAGCACCTGGTCGCCGATGGCCACGCCGATGCGCCAGTCGGCATCGTCCTCGCGGCGAAAGCGGCCAAATGGCAGGTTCTGGATCGGGAAATCCGTCGCCGGGTCGTTGGCGGATTCCACCCAGCTTTGCAGCGCCGGGTCGTGCGTCGCGTCGATGACGGGGGCCTGCGCGGTGGTCATTGCTTGAACTCGCGCTCGTGCAGGAAGGCGCCTTGTTTGGGGGCGCGTTTGGTCTGCGACCATTCCTCCAGCATGTCCCACTTCACGGCGTCGAGCCGCTTGATCATGGCTTCTTCTTCAGGGTCCGGACAGGCGAGCTCCAGGCGGTGGCCGTTCGGATCGAAGAAGTAGATCGAGTGGAAGGCACCATGGTCGGTGACGCCCAGAACATTCACCCCGTTGGCCTCCAGGTGGGCGCGGAATTCAAGCAGCTCGGCGCGGTCCTTGACGCGAAACGCGATGTGCTGCACCCATTCGGGCGTGTTGGGGTCGCGCCCCATGGGCGGCTGCGTGGGCAATTCGAAGAAGGCCAGCACATTGCCGCCGCCGGCGTCCAGGAAGATGTGCATGTAGGGGTCCGGCGCCTTGGTCGATGGCACGAGGTCTTCGGCGATCGCGAGCACGAAGTCCATGTTCAGCATCTTCTGGTACCAGAGCACCGTTTCCTTGGCGTCCTTGCAGCGGTAGGCGACGTGGTGAATGCGGTCGATTTTCATGGTGGTGCTTCCTTTCCTGTCAGGTTGCGGCAACGTCCAGCGCGCCGCGTTGAATCTGGTCGCGCTCCAGCGACTCGAACAGCGCCTTGAAGTTGCCCTCGCCAAAGCCCTCGTCGCCCTTGCGCTGGATGAACTCGAAGAAGACGGGGCCGAGCTGCGTCTGCGAGAAGATCTGCAGCAGCAGGCGCGGTGTGCCACCCGCGGTGGAGCCGTCCAGCAGGATGCCGCGCGTCTGCAGCTCGGCCACCGGCTGGCCGTGGCCCGGCAAGCGGCCGTCGAGCATCTCGTAGTAGCTGTCGCTGGGCGCCGTCATGAGCGGCACGCCGGCCAGTTGCAGGCGGTCCACCGTGGCGATCAGGTCGTCGCAGATCAGCGCGATGTGCTGGATGCCTTCACCGTTGAACTGCATCAGGAACTCCTCGATCTGCCCGCCGCCCTGCTTCGACTCCTCGTTCAGCGGGATGCGGATCTTGCCGTCGGGCGCGGTCATGGCGCGCGAGGTCAGGCCGGTGTACTCGCCCTTGATATCGAAATAACGGATCTCGCGGAAGTTGAACAGCTTCTCGTAGAAGGCGCCCCAGAACGCCATGCGGCCGCGGTAGACGTTGTGCGTCAGGTGGTCGATCAGCTTGAGGCCGTGGCCCACGGGATGGCGGTCCACACCCTCGATGAAGTTGAAGTCGATGTCGTAGATGGATTTGCCGTCTTCGAAGCGGTCGATCAGGTACAGCGGCGCACCGCCGATGCCCTTGATGGCGGGCAGGTTCAGCTCCATGGGGCCGGGGTTGAGTTCGATCGGCTGGGCGCCCAACTCCAGCGCGCGTTGGTAGGCGTGGTGCGAATCCTTGACGCGGAACGCCATGCCGCAGGCGCTCGGCCCGTGCTCGGCGGCAAAGTAGCCCGCCACGCTTTTGGGTTCGCGGTTGATGATGAAGTTGATGTCGCCCTGGCGGTACAGCACCACGTCCTTGGAGCGGTGCTTCGCAACCAGCGTAAAGCCCATGCGCTCGAAGATCGGCTCCAGCAGGCCCGGCGTGGGCGAGGCGAACTCGACGAACTCAAAACCCATCAAACCCATCGGGTTGTCAAACAAATCTGCCATTTTCAAAACTCCTTCTTGGTGAAGCTAAGCGACGCGCTCAAGCTCGGATCGGTAGGTGGCGGCGCGCAGCGCGTAGTCGGCCGCGCTGCGCTCCAGGTTGGCCAGGTCGGCGTCCGTCAGCTCGCGCACAACCTTGGCCGGCGCACCCAGGATCAACGAGCGGTCGGGAAACACTTTGCGCTCGGTCACGATGGCCCCGGCGCCGACGAGGCAATGCCGGCCGATCACCGCGCCATTGAGCACCACGGCCTGGATGCCGATCAGCGAACCTTCGCCGACGGTGCAGCCGTGCAGCATGGCCTGGTGGCCCACCGTGACGCGGTCGCCCACCGTCAACGGGTAGCCGGGATCGGCATGCAGGACGGCGCCCTCCTGCACGTTGCTGGCGGCGCCGATCCGGATGGGCTCGTTGTCGCCGCGGATCACGGCACCGGGCCAGACGCTGCAGCGTTCGGCCAGCCGCACCTGGCCGGTCAAGGTGGCCTCGGCGGCGACAAAGGCCGTTTCGGAAATTTCAGGGGTGTGGGCCCCCAGGCGGTAAATGGTCATGTCGGTTTCCGTTGACGGGTGACTGGGGGCTCAATCCAGCGTGATGCCGGCCTTCTTCGCCAGCGCGGCGTAGCGCGCCATCTCGCTGCGCATGGACTGCGCGGCCGCTTCGGGTGTGCTCGGGTGGATGACATTGCCCTGCTTGGCCATGGCCTCCTTCACCTCGGGGGTGTTGAAGGCGGCAACAAACGCGGCATGGAGGCGCTTGACCTGCTCGGGTGGCAATTTGGCCGGACCGAGCACCGCAAACCAGCCCTCGATTTCATAGTTCGGCAGGCCCTGTTCCGCCAGCGTGGGAATGTCGGGCGCGGCGGGGCTGCGCGTTTTGCCGCACAGGCCTATCGCGCGCAGGACGCCGCTCTTGAGGTGGGCCTGCACCGCAGGCAGCGCCACCACGCCGATTTCCACCTGCCCGCCAATCAGATCCGTCACCATGGCGCCCGTGCTCTTGTAAGGAATGTGGCGAATGACCACCTTGGCTTCGTCGATGAACATCTCGCCCGCCAGGTGAATCACCGTGCCGTTGCCGGAAGATGCATAGTTATAGGCGTCCGGCCGGGCCTTGAGCAAGGCAATCAGTTCCTTGACGTTTTTCGCCGCCACCTTGGCGGGGTTGACCACCAGCACAAACGGCGTGGCGCCCATGACCGCAATCGGCGTGAAGTCGCCCAGGGTGTCATAGGGAATCTTCTTGTAGACGCTGGGGTTGATCACATGGTTGTTGGACACCATGCCGATCGTCAGGCCGTCGGCCGGGGCCTTCGCGAGGGCGGCCGCGCCGGTGATGCCGCCGGCGCCGGGCTGGTTCTCGATCACGACCGGCTGCCCGCCCAGCGCCTTGATCAGTTGCGGCGCGGCCGCGCGGGCGATGGTGTCCACGCCGGAGCCCGCGCCCACGGGCAGGATGATGCGCAGGGGCTTGTCGCTTTGCGCCCAGGCCGGCAATGCCGTCAGCGCGCAGGCGTTGGCGGCCCAGGTCAGGGCCGTGCGGCGGGAAATGGATGGGTTCATGTCAATGTCTCCGGCGGGTCTGTCTTGAAAATCTGTGGGGCACAACGGGCTCAGCTGGCCAGCAACTGGCCCAGAACCTCTTCGGTGTGTTCGCCCACCTTGGCCAGGGGCTGGCGCACGCCGGGGCGGCGGCCGCCCATGGTGAGCGGCAGCAGCACCACATCGGTCGTGCCGCCATCCTCCAGCTCCATGGGCACCAGGCCACCGCTGGCCAGGAGGTGCGGGTCGTTCACCAGCTGGTCGGGCCGCACGATGGGAGCGTAGGGAATGCCGGCCACTTCCAGCTTGAGCGAAAGTTCGTCCGCCTTGTGGTGCTTGAGCACCTCGCCCAGGCGCATCAGCAGGTCGGGGCGCACGGCCACGCGCTGGGCATTGGTCTGCAGCGCCGGGTCTTGCGCCAGTTCGGGGCAGTCGAGCACCCGGCACAGCGTGAGCCAGTGCTTGTCATTGACCGCGCCGATGAACAGCTGCTCGCCGTCCGCCAGCGTGAAAACGTCATACACGCTCCAGGCCGACACGCGCGAAGGCATGGGCGGCGGCGGCTCGCCCGTCATCTGGAACTGCTGCATGTGCTGCGAGGAGAGGAACACGCAGTTCTCGAACAGCGCGCTCTGGATCTCCTGGCCCTGGCCGGTCCGGTCGCGCTCGCGCAGCGCGGCCAGCACGCCGATGGAGCCGAACATGCCGCCCATGATGTCGTTCACCGAGGTGCCCGCGCGCAGCGGACGCCCCTCGGGGCCGGTCATGTAGGACAGGCCGCCCATCATCTGCACCACCTCGTCGAGCGCCAGGCGTTTTTCATACGGGCCGGGCAAAAAGCCCTTGTGGCTCACGTAGATCAGGCGCGGGTTGTCGGCTTTCAGGCTGTCGTAGTCCAGGCCGAGCTTGGCCATCAGGCCGGGGCGAAAGTTCTCCAGCAGCACGTCGCACTGGGCGATCAGCGCCTTGGCGGTTTGCTGGCCTTCTTCGGTCGTGATGTCCAGCACCACGCTTTTCTTGTTGCGGTTGAAGCTGCGGAAAAAGCCGATGCCCAGGCCCGGCAGGCTGCGCGTCTTGTCGCCGCCGGGCGGCTCGATCTTGATGACTTCGGCGCCCAGGTCGGCCAGGATCATGCCGCAGGTGGGGCCCATGACCATGTGGGTGAATTCGATGACGCGAACGCCATCCAGGGGGAGGGATTTGTCTGTGTTCATGGGGTTTCTCATTCGGCCTTGATGCCGGTTTCAACAATGATTCGCTCGCGCTCCTGGCGGGCCGTCTTCATGCGCTGGGCGTACTCGGCGGGCGTGCCGTTCATCGCGACCATGGCGTTGTCCGCCAGGATCGCCCGCACATCCTTGTGGCCCAGCGCCTTCTGCACTTCCTCGTTGAGGCGCTGAACCACGGAGCCGGGCGTCGCCAGAGGCACCATCAGCCCCATGTCCACCGAAGAAATGGCCACGCCCTTGTAGGTTTCGGAGACAGTGGGCACCGAAGGCAGCAGCGCGGATTTTCCCGGCGTGGTCACGGCGATGATGCGCAGGCGCCCGGCCGCTGCAAGCGGCTGGAGGGTGGCGGGCATGCCGAACAACACATCCACCTGGCCACCCATCAGGTCGGCGACCGCGGACGAGGTCCCCTTGTAGGGCACATGCACGAACTTGACGCCGGCCGCCTTGGCGATCGACTCGGCGATCAGCTGGTGCGGCGTTCCCACGCCGGGTGAGGCATAGGCCAGCGGCGCGCCCTTGGCCCGTGCATGGGCGATCAGCTCGGCCAGGCTGCGGACCGGGCTCGCGCCTGCCGCGTTGACCGCCAGCACCACGGGCGCACCGACCAGGTTGGACACCGGCGCCAGACCGGCCAGCGCGTCCTGCGAGCCCTTGCCAAACAGCACCGGGTTGATCGAATACATGTTGTCGGTCGACAGCAGCAGGGTGTAGCCATCGGGCGTCGCGCGCGACACGGCCGTCGCAGCGATCTGCCCGGCCGCGCCCGGCTTGTTGTCAATGACCACCGGCTGCTTCAGGGACTCGCCCATGACCTTGCCCAGCGCGCGCGCAATCACGTCCGCGCCACCCCCGGCCGCGTAGGGCACGACGATGGTGATCGGTTTGCCGGGATAGGCCGCGGCAGACGCCTGGGACTGGGCCTGGGCGGCGCAGGTGGCGACGGCGAGCACCCCGGCCAGCAGCCGGCCCGTCATTCGTAAGGTTTTCATGTGGGTCTCCAACTTTGTTGCGTCGGTCAGTGGGTCGAGGACTCGCCCAGGAAGGGGTAGTCGGTGTAGCCGCGATGGTCCGGTGAATAGATGTTCGCCTCGTCGAGTGCATTGAGGCTGGCGCCGCGCGCGTAGCGCTCCACCAGATCGGGATTGGCGATGTAAAGCCGGCCGAACGCCACCATGTCGGCGCGACGTTGCAGGACCGCGGCCTCACCCTTGTCCAGCGTGAAGGCGTTGTTGGCGATGTAGATGCCGCCGAACTTGCCGCGCAGCGCCGCGTAGTCCAGATCGTGGGTGGGCGGCAGGGCGTTGGACGAACCCTCGACCATGGCCACATAACACACGCCCAGGGCATCGAGACCCGCCAGGGCGGTCGCTGCCAGGCGCTGGGGATCGGAGTCGGACAGGCGGTAGTTGGACGGGCTCACGGGCGACAGGCGCACGCCCACGCGCTCGCGGCCCCAGATCGCGCTGACTGCGGACACGACCTCGAACAGCAGGCGGCAACGGTTCTCGGCGCTGCCACCGTAGGCGTCGGTGCGCACGTTCGAGGAGTCGCGAAGGAACTGGTCCAGCAGGTAGCCGTTGGCCGCGTGGACCTCCACGCCGTCGAACCCGGCCGCCATGGCCCGCGTCGCGGCCAGACGGTACTGGTCGATGAGCGCGGGAATCTCGTCGAGCGTGATCTCATGGGGCACCTGCAGCGGCTGCCGGCCCTCGCGCGTGCGCACCGTGCCGTGCGGCAGGATGGCCGAGGGACCCACGGGCCGCTGGCCGCCGGGCTGGGTCAGCGGATGGGAATTTCGGCCGCAATGCCACATCTGCAGGAACATGCGCCCTCCCCGCGCATGGACCGCGTCGGTCACCTGGCGCCAGGCCTGGACCTGTTCGTCGGTGAAGATGCCCGGCGTGTCGTTCCAGCCCAGGCCCTGCGCCGAAATGGCCGTCGACTCCGAAATCACCAGGCCTGCGCTGGCGCGTTGCGCGTAGTACAGCGCGTTCAGCGGGGTGGGCACTTCGCGCGGGGAACGGTTGCGCGTCATCGCCGACATCACGAATCGGTTGGGCAGGCGGTAGGGGCCGAACTGGATCGGCGCCAGCAGGGCCAGCTGGCTGTCGCTTGCGCTCACTGGGCCACCTCCTGCCTGGGCTGCGTTGCCACGCCCGTGGCGGGGAAATTCCTGGGCAGGCCCGCGCGCCACATCGCGCCGTGGGTCGCCTCGCCAGCCAGCCAGCCGACGACCTTGGCGCGCAGCGCCAGCAGCGCGGGGATGTCGAGCCCGGTGTCCACCCCCATGGCTTCGAGCATGAAAGCCAGGTCTTCGGTGGAGGCATTGCCGCTGGCCCCCGGCGCGTGCGGGCAGCCGCCGATGCCGGCCAGCGACGCATCGAAACGCATCACGCCCAGTTGCAGCGCGGCCGCCGCATTGGCCAGGGCCAGGCCGCGGGTATCGTGGAAGTGGCCGCAGCAGAACCGGTCGCCGGCGATCTTGAGCGCCTGCTCCACCAGCGTGCTCACCGCGCGGGGGTTGGCGTAGCCGACCGTATCGGCCAGGCTCACGCGGTCGGCGCCGGCGTCCAGCAGGGCCTGCATCAGGCGCAGCACCTCGGAAACCGGCACATCGCCCTGCAGGGTGCAGCCCCAGGCGGTGCCGACACCGCCTTCGATCAGGGTTTTGCTGCCCGCCGCATCGCGCGCCGCGCGGATGCGGGCCACTTCGGCCACCACCTCGTCGGGCGTCTTGCGCAGGTTGGCCAGGCTG
>JAHFQI010000122.1 GCA_023259355.1 Comamonadaceae bacterium | reverse complement strand
AAAGTGTTCTAGTAATAAATTAGGGCCCGGCGCTGCGCGCCGACCCTGACCCTGCGGGTCAGGCCCCGACACGGCCGCACCCGCCGGCATGGCCGCCAGCGGCTCATGCCCGCCGGTTGCCGCCTTGTCGTAGGCCCCCAACGCTTGTTCCAGTTGTCGGCAGCGGTCGTACATGGCCTCGCAGTTGCGGGCACGCAGCACGAGCAAGGACCACCAATCGGACTCATGGGGCGCGATCGAGTAGCCCTCGGGGGTGTAGAGCTTGCCGCCGCTGAAATGCCAGCCGCGCCAGTGCTCATGCGGCAGCTCGTAGCGCAGCAGCACCCGCAACAGCTTGAAGGCCGCATACGGGATGTCGTAGCGCCCGGAATTCCAGTTATGTAAAGTTCGGGGCGTGACGTGAAGCAGTTTCGCAACGTCAGCGAGGGTCAGGCCCAAGCTGGCATAGGTCGTTTTGAACTTCGCGGCAATCTGGGCGCGGCTGTCCGGGTCGCGGCTGGTGTTGACCCGCCGGGACGCTACTTCATACGATGTATATTATGTAAAGTCACACAAGCAACCGTGAGAGGCAACCCCGAAGGCCCATCCATCCGGCGAAATAAAAGTGTCCCAACTGGCGTTTTGCGACAGAAATGCCCTTCCCGCTACATTCCTGCCGATTGCGGGAGACTTGCTCCCTGTCGCCCATGGCGCGGCCAGTTGAGGTCCTCCGCAAGCGAAAGTCGCTTCAGTTCACAAAGGTCGTGTCGCCGCTGGCCTGTGGCGGAACCTTGATCGCGATGGCTTTAAACCGCCCGGTCATCGCCACAGTACCCGCATGGTTGGTGCCCTTGGGGATGACCAGCAGCGTGCCTGGCTTGATGGCCACCTGTTTGTCACCCAGCCACGCGGTGCCGGTGCCTTCGATGATGTACTGGATTTCGTCCGACTTGCTGTGAAAGTGCTTGCCGACGTTGCCGGTCTGGACACCCAGGGTCGCCTGGTCGGTCACCACCAGCGTCTTGGATCGCAGATCGGGATTCGGAGTCGCCGGCAGATCGGCGTCCGTCAGGGCCGCGAGATCGATGATCGCCGGCATCAGGGGTGCTGCCTGGGCGTGCGCCTCTTTCATCACGCTCTGGGTCCATGGTGCTGCCAGGAGGCCTGCCGCAAATGCAAGGCCCATGCCGATCGGTGTAGTCAAACGCATTGTTGTCTCCGTAGTTTGGATCATTATCCAATGGTCAGGGACAGTAGCCTAACTGGGGAAATCTGCTCAGCACTTGCGTCAGACGAGCAACGTCGCGATCCCCCACACGATCAGCACCCCCCCGAGCAAGTTCCCCCACCTGGCACCAGCCGGCGTCAGCTTTTCCAGCAGGACGATCAGCGTCAACGCAGCGATCCAGATCAGGTTCATCACCCCGCCCACAAAGAGCAGCGCCATCAATACCCAGCAACAGCCGACGCAGTAAGCTCCATGGCGAAGACCCAAGGCAAAACTTCCCAATCGGCCGGGACGCCAGTACCGCGTCAGGAACCCCACTGGGGATTGGCACTGCGCGAGGCAGGCACGCTTGAGTGACGAGTATTGGTACAGCCCTGCCGCGACCAGCACCGTGGCCGAGAGCCAGGCGCTGCGCGACCACAGCATCATCTCGGACAGCAGCCCGGCAGGCTGCAACGCCTCCTGCAGCGTGGCCGCGGCCATCGAGAATGCAAGCCATACCGTCAGGTAGCCCGCCAGCAGCCAAGCCGACATCCCCCCGGAGGCCCCGCTGGCCGGCGCATGGTGGCGCAGCACCCGCTGGTACAACAGCACCACCGGTGCCGCGCTGGGGGTCATCATGGCAACCATCATGACCCACCACATGGTCGCGACCACCAGCCAGTCCGCATCCATACTGCCGCCTGGGTCGTGTTGCAAGTGCGGAAACAGGCTGAGTGTCGTCATATCGAGCGCCGACATGCCCATGCCGGCGCCCTGCCATAGGTAGATCCAGGCCAGCACCGTCACCATGACCATGCCGGCGACGATGATCGTCCGTTCGCGCCCGAGGACGCCTTCGACGCTGATCATGCTGCGGCGCGATGTCGAATCAGTCCCTTGTTGTTCATGTGCAGGTGTGCGAACTGCGCGTAGCTGTCCTTGAGGTCAATCGCGATGGCACCATGTGAACTGCTGGTACCTGATCCGACCTCTGCAATCTCGTACTCGAAGCCGTGCGGAAGATCGATACGTGCCCGGTGTTCCAGGCCGGTGACGGGGTTTCGGATCGGCTCGCCGACGAGGTCGAATACGCCGGCAACGTGCACCTTGCCGCGGCGGGCTTCGATGTCCACCTCGTAGTCGATGCCTGTGACGACGGGCTCGAATACCTTTTCCAGCGTGCTCGCGAACACCGCGAACATGGTGGCAAACGGTTCGGTGTCCTGGCCGGACATGATTTTCAGCAAGGCCTCGCGCTGCTGTGCATCAGCTCGCTCATCGACAATGGGCTGGCACTGGCCCTTGCCCAGATGGATCGGGCCGGGCCAGTGAAACACCACCGCGATCTTCAGGTTGTCGAGGCGGGTATCGCCGTAGTGGCCCTGGTCGATGGAGATCGCCCCCATGGCCTCGCAAAAGCCCTTGCTCGGCAGCGCATTGAACTGGCACGGGCAACCGTAAGCGCAGTTGCAGTTGATCAACTCGGTGCCCTGGATTTCCCACGGGGTCATGGCAACCTCCTCGAACATGGATGGATGAAATCCAGATTAGGTCAGGCTGTCGGTCGTGTCAAACGTCCAAGGGTATTCGCCACGCTTCGATCTGATAGGCTGACACTCACAGGCAGGACTCTCTGCACATGGGTTAGCCAGCCTGGCACCACCGTCCCGAATCCGGGCACACACTGGCCCGTTCACCGTTCAGCCAGACTTGCTCTTCATTCAATAGCAGCGGGGTCGAAGGGTCGATGTCGAAGGCGATCCGAAGTGCGTGCCCGACATGGGCATTCTCGATGGGCAGCTCCCAGGTCAGGAATATCTGGGTGCAATCCTGGTCGGGGGGGAAATCAGCCACATTGAAGCCGCCGCTGCAGCGCTCAATGACGGCGTGGGGCTGGCCCGTATCGAATATCACAGCCGTTCCCCTGGACAGGGGAATTCGATAGCCCGTGGACGGAAAATGCAAGTCCAGCCCTCTGTCCTCACTCAGGAAGAGATTGCAAAAGGCCGCACCGCCATAGTCTGCGCCGTCATGGTGGTACTTCGCACCCCGGCAGGCCATCAGGGCGACGTCACAGGAGGCAAGCACATCATGCAGACCAAGCGTGCGCGTCCAATCGGACATCGCCTGCACACAGTGCCTGTAGTCCGGCCAGCGCGCACGCGCTCGCGCCAGAGGCAACGCCTCGACGTCTCCGGGTTCCAGGCCCAGGCGCAGCGATGTCTCCCTTTCCCAGTCGGCAAGCAGCCTTGCAGGGGGCGCAGGCACATCAACCGTGCCTGACAGCACGACATCACTCACGCTTCGACTGCGGAGGGCATCGCCACTCCAGAAGTAGGAAGCGTGGATGATGTCTGGCACGCGATCAGTTCAGCGGCGTCTTCTTGCCGTCCTTGTAAACGTACAAGGTGATTGCAGGGTTCTTCAACTCGCCATTCGGCTCGAAGGCAATCGTCGTGGTGATGCCCTTGTAGTTGGTTTCGATCAGCTTGGCGGTGTAAACCTTGGGGTCAACGGAGTTGGCCCGCTTCATGGCGTCCACCAGAACGAAGGTCGCATCGTAGGTGTACGGGCTGTAGATCTGGAACTGACCGGGGTACTTGGCGTCGTACCGGGCCTTCCAGGCAGCCCCACCGGGCATCTTCTGCAGAGAGGAACCACCTTCGGCGCAAACCACATTGCCGACCGTCTTGGCACCTGCGGCGAGCTTGGCAATCTCGGCCGTGCAAATGCCATCGCCGCCGAAATACTTCACGTTGGACAAACCGAGCTGCTCCATCTGGCGCAGCATCGGTCCGGCTTGAGGGTCCATGCCACCGAAGAAAATGGCGTCAGGGGCCTTCGCCTTGATGGCCGTCAAAATGGCCATGAAGTCGGTGGCCTTGTCCGTGGTGAACTGCTCATCCACCACTTGCATGCCCTTGGTGAGCGCGGTCTTCTTGAATACTTCGGCCACGCCCTGCCCGTAAGCCGAACGGTCGTCGATGATGGCGACCTTCTTGAGCTTCAGTGCATCGGCCGCGTAAAACGCCAGGCCGGCGCCGAGCGCGTTGTCATTGGCGATGATGCGGTAGGTCGTTTTGTAACCGGGTTTGCTCAGGTTGGGGTTGGTGGCAGCGCCTGTGACATGGGGAATCCCGCAGTCGTTGTACACCTTGGATGCGGGAATCGTCGTCCCCGAGTTCAGGTGGCCCACGACACCGGCGACTTTGGAATCGCACAACTTCTGCGCCGCGGCCGTCCCCTGTTTCGGGTCGGCGGCATCGTCTTCGGCCTGAATCTCGAACCGGATCTTCTTGCCGCCGATGACCACGCCCTGGGCATTGAGGTCCTCAATGGCCATGCGGACGCCGTTTTCATTGTCCTTGCCGTAATGAGCCTGACTGCCCGACATCGGGGCAACGTGCCCGATCTTGACCACTTGCACATCCTGTGCGGATGCCATGCCCGCCACAACGGTCAAGGCTGCGGCCACGGTCAGTTTCAACTTCAATTGCATACAGATCTCCATGTAGTGAATAGTTCAGGTGTGAATTCAGAATTCAACGGCCGCGACCATAACGCAATTTTCAGACCCGAACCATGGGTTGAACGCGATGTTTGCGCGAAATAGGAGATGGACGGCGGCCAATGGGCCCCGACTCAGGGCCATCCGCCGTTCGGTGAGGTGGTCGATGCATCGTCATTCGGTTGCTGAATGCGCAGGTTTGGCAGTCGCTCAGCCAGCACAGCGGCCACGGACTGCCGCACGGTCGCCTTGATCTCCCTGCGCACACTCTCACTCACCGCCAAGGCCTGCTCGTGCAGCATGACGGCCAGCACTTCCGGCAGCCGCTGCGAGAGAGACTCCTCGGTGCGCCGAATGGCTTGATCAACAATGTCCTCCAGCAATTCCCGCATGATTTCGGGTGCAGGGGGTGGCGGGCTCGCTGGAGCCGAGGGCGCCATTTCGGGCACAACCTCCGTCAGCGTGGGCACAAACCGGGGCGGGCTTCTTGGCGGTGGGCGGAACGAATCAGTCATTCTGACGGCCCTTTGGGTGCGACATCATGGTGCACCAGCTGATGGCCCTGCCCTGCGTACAACTTCCATCGCTGCCGGGCTTCCTGCCGGTCTGACTCACCCAGCCCCACCACTTCAATCATTTTTTCAAAACGCTCAAAGCCTTCTGGCGGCGCCCCGCCCAGATGGACCAGCACGCCGGCATCGGGCACCTGCTGGTTTTCCATGGCGAGAACAATGGGCGAGGCTTGGCGAACCGAGTCCGGTGCATCGCCACGGCAATGCGGCACGAACTCAAGGGCAGAAAAGGTCCACAGCGCAACGTCGAGCTGGCGCAGTTCCTCGGGTTCGCCGGTCACGGCCACCCTGGCACCCAGCCCGGCCGCCTTGCGCAACAGCCGGCAGGTGTAAGCCGTCTTGTCGGCGGCATTGAAGTGGAACGCCACCTGGGTCATTGCGCCCTGCCGGCCACCTGGCGGCTCGCCACCCGTGTCTTGCGCGCGGCCTTGGGGATGACTTTGGGGCCTTCCGGCGCTTTGGTGCCGAGCGACAACAGGTATTCCACCAGCAATCCCACCGGACGTCCCGTTGCGCCCTTGGCCGCGCCGCCTTTCCAGGCCGTGCCCGCGATGTCCAGGTGGGCCCAGTCAAACTTGCCGGCAAAACGCTGCAGGAACTTGGCGGCGGTGACAGCGCCCCCGGCGCGGCCGGCCACGTTGGCCACGTCGGCGAAATTCGTTTTGAGGCCTTCGGCGTAGTCGTCGTCCAGCGGCATGCGCCAGCAGAGATCGAGCGACGCCTCCCCGGCTTCGAACAAGGCCTGCGAAAGTGCTTCGCTGGAGGCAAACAGGCCGCTTCGCACGGCCCCCAGGGCCACCACGCAGGCGCCGGTCAGCGTGGCGATGTCAATCACGGCCGCCGGACTGAAACGTTCCGCGTAGGTCAGCGCATCGCACAACACCAGCCGGCCTTCCGCGTCGGTATTGAGAATTTCGATTGTCTGGCCGCTCATGCTCGTGACCACGTCACCAGGTTTGACCGCACGCCCATCGGGCATGTTCTCGCACGCGGGGATCAGGCCCACAACATTGACCTGCGGCTTGAGGTCGGCCAGCGCGCGGAACACGCCCAGCACGCTCGCGGCGCCCCCCATGTCAAACTTCATCTCGTCCATCTCGGCGGCCGGCTTGATGGAAATGCCGCCCGTGTCGAAGGTGATGCCCTTGCCCACCAGCACGACTGGCGCGCTGGACTTGGCCGCGCCGTTGTAGCGCAACACAATGAAGCGCAAAGGTTCCTCGGAGCCCTGCGCCACAGCCATGAACGCCCCCATGCCCAGTTTGGCCACCTGTCTGGGGCCCAGCACCTCGCACTGCAGCTTGGCTCCTTTCGCCAGCGAGCGCGCGGCCTCGGCCAGCAGGGTCGGGGTGGCGTGGTTGGCGGGGCGGTTGGCCCATTCCTTGGCCATTTCGACACCTGCCGTCACGGCACGGGCTTGCGCAAATGCCGTGGTCACGGACGCGCTGTCCGGCACGCCCACCTTGACCCTCTGGAGTTTGCGGGCCTCGGGCTTGGATTTGGTCGTGGTGTAGGCATAAGTCGCTTCGGCCACGGCGAGCATGGCCGCGCGCACGGCGCCAGCGCCGCAGGCCACCGAGAAGCACAAGGTCATGTGTTTGACCGGCGCGGCCTTGATCGAGGCCATTGCGGCCGTGACCGCGGTTCGCACCTGGCGCGGGGAACCATCACCCACACCCACCAGCAGCAGGCGCGGCGCGGCCAGACCCTGGGCACGCCAGGCTTGCAGCAGCTTGCCTGCCTTGGTATCCAGGTCACCCATGTTGATGGCGTCGTCGATCAGACGGGACAGTGCGTCTTTGCCGGGCTTGAAACCGTCCCGCACCAGCACTACCAGCGCATCGGTCTTGTCCGCGGCCGCTCCGGCCAGATTCAGGGAGGCAAGTTCAAAGTTCATAATTCAGTCTTTCCTTCAAACTGATGTTATTCCATTCTTCCATTCGCAAGGAGCTGGCCCGGAGCTTCGGCGCCACGCTGGTGGTCCTGGCCACCATCGTGATGACCATCATGCTGATCCGCACGCTGGGACAGGCCTCGCGCGGCAGCGTCAATCCGTCGGACATCATGCTGGTCATGGGCTTCACGGTGCTGGGGCATCTGCCCACCCTGCTGACGCTGAGCCTGTTCATTTCCATTGTGGCGACCCTCTCGCGCATGTACACCGACAGCGAGATGGTGATCTGGTTTTCCAGCGGCCGCGGCCTGGCCGGCTTTCTGGCACCGCTGTTTCGTTTCGCCTGGCCCATCCTGCTGGCCATCGCGGTGCTGGCCCTGCTGATCTGGCCCTGGTCCAACCAGCAGACGCAGGAGTTGAAGGTCCGTTATGAAAAACGGGGCGATATCGAGCGCATTGCCCCGGGCCGGTTCCAAGAGTCCGCCGACGGGAGTCGCGTTTTCTTCATCGACAAGGATTCACCCGACAACAAATCGGGCAGCAATGTCTTTATTTCATCGAACGTGAACGGCAAGGTTTCCGTGACCGCCGCACGCAGCGGCCGTGTCGAGATGGTTCGCGGCGACCAGTTCCTGCTGCTTGACAACGGCCAGCGCCTGGAAAGCGCCAAGGGGGGGGCGCTGGATCTCAAGCTCAGTGACTTCGAGGCTTACGGCATCCGGATCACGGAAGACATCCTGGCCGCGCAGGACGCCGTTCCGGCCAAGTCCGTTTCCACTCTGAACCTGATCAGGGAGCCCTCGGGAGTGCATCAGGGCGAACTAGGCTGGCGCCTGGGCCTGGCACTGGCCGCCGTGAACCTGGTGGTCATTGCCCTGGCGGTTTCCAGCGTCAACCCCCGCGTGGGCCGCAGCGGCAACCTGATCTTTGCCCTGCTCGCCTTCGTCGTGTATTACAACCTGATCAACCTGGGGCAAAGCTGGATCACGGCCGGTCGTGTCAGCCTGCCGGTTTACCTGGCGGCGCTCCACGGGGGCGCACTGGCCCTGGCGATGCTCTGGACGGCGGGCCGGCATCACGGCTGGTCGGTACGCCGGCTGGTGCAGCGGCGGAATGGTCCGGCAAAAGGAGTTCGCCCGTGAGAACGGTACGCCGGCTGATTTACGCCGAGATCGTCTATGCCGTGATGTTTGTCACGCTGGGCTTTCTGGCCCTGTTTTTCTTTTTTGACCTGGTGGATGAGCTGCCTTCCATCGGCAGGAGCGGCGCCCTGGGTTACCAGATGGCCCATGCGCTGCTGTATGTGGCGCTCATGATCCCGAACCACCTCTATGAACTGCTGCCCATCGGGGTGCTGATTGGCTGCGTGTTCGTGATGGCGCGCCTGGCGCAAAGTTCGGAATACACCATCTTACGCACCAGCGGCCTGGGCCCGTGGCTGGCACTCAGAACGCTGCTGAAACTCGGCCTCGTTTTTGTCGCCGTGACGTTTTTGGTGGGCGACTACCTGGCGCCCTCGGCCGACCGGGCTGCGCAACTGCTGAAGGCGCGTTACCAGGGGCGCATCACGGTCGGGCAAACCGGCGCATGGCTCAAGGAAAAGCAGCCTGGCTCCACTTTTTCGGTCAACGTCCGCGCGCTTTCGCCCGACGGCAACATGACCGGCGTCCGGATGTACGAATTCGACCGCGAGGGCGCCCTCAAATCGCTGACGCTGGCGGACAAGGCGATTTTCAGTCCGGACGAATCCTGGTCATTGCTCAATGCCGAACGCACCGAGTTCAGCGCCCCGGCGGTCGACCCGCCCACGGTCACGCACAAGACCGTCGCGCAATACCGCTGGCCGACGGAGTTGAGCGCCGAGATGGTGTCGGCCGCCGTGCTCAATCCGGAGCGCATGAAGACCATCGACCTGTTCGAATACCAGCAGCACCTGAAAGCCAACCACCAGACCGCCCAGCGCTACGAAATCGAGTTCTGGCGCAAGGTGTTTTACCCCTTGAGCTGTCTGGTGATGGTGGTGCTGGCCCTGCCATTTGCCTATTTGCACTTCCGCTCCGGCAGCGTCACTGGCTATGTGTTTGGCGGCGTCATGGCAGGCATCAGCTTCTTCCTGCTCAACAACGTGTTCAGCTTCATCGGCAATCTGCAGAACTGGCAGCCCTGGCTCACCGCCGCCGCGCCCGGGCTGATTTACTCGGTGATTTCGCTGGCGGCGTTCGGCTGGCTGGTGATTCGCCGATGAGCGCAAACCTATCCCTGGCCGGCATCGTGCTGTTTGCGCACGGCTCCCGCGACCCGCTCTGGCGCCAGCCGATGGACGCCGTGGCCCGGCGCATCCGGACGATTGCACCGGGCGCCTTGGTGGTCTGCGCTTTTCTGGAGTTGACCGAACCGGATCTGCCAGCAGCCGTCGCGGAACTCGTGGCGCAGGGCGTGGGGCGGGTGACGGTGGTGCCCATGTTCCTCGGCGTGGGAAAACACGCCCGTGAAGACCTGCCGGTGCTCGTGGCCCGTTTGCAGGCCGCGCATCCCCTGGTGGAATTCCGGCTCCAGCCGGCCGTGGGAGAGGACACCCGATTGACGGACTTACTGGCCCACATGGCCCTTGACTGAGGGTTTGACGCGCGCCACTTAGATTGATTGAAGCATAATGAAGTCAATCGTTATTAGTTATTTCTCATGAACCTTCATCAATTCCGTTTTGTTCAGGAGGCCGCGCGCCGCAACCTGAACCTGACCGAAGCCGCCAAGGCCCTGCACACATCCCAACCCGGTGTTTCCAAGGCGATCATCGAACTGGAAGAAGAACTTGGCGTGGACATTTTCGCGCGCCACGGCAAGCGCCTGAAACGCATCACCGAACCCGGCCAGCACGTACTCAAGAGCATTGAACTCATCATGCGCGAGGTCGGCAACCTCAAGCGCATCGGCGAACAGTTCAGCGCGCAGGACAGCGGCACCCTGAGCATCGCCACCACCCACACACAAGCCCGCTACGTGCTGCCCGTGCCGGTGGCCAAGCTGCGGGTGGCCTACCCCAAGGTCAACATCAGCCTGCACCAGGGCGCGCCGGACCAGGTGGCCAAGATGCTGATCGACGAAGTCGCCGAAATCGGCATCGCCACCGAGTCGCTGTCCGACTACACCGAACTCGTCACCCTGCCATGCTATGAATGGCAGCACGTGCTGGTGCTGCCTGCGGACCATGCTCTGTCAAAGAAAGAGCGCCTGACGCTGGAAGACATCGCACACGAGCCCCTCATCACCTACCACCCGTCCTTCACGGGCCGCACGCGCATCGACCACGCCTTCGAGCAACGCAAGCTCACGCCGCGTATTGCGCTGGAAGCCATCGACTCGGACGTGATCACCACCTATGTGCGTCTGGGCCTGGGCATCGGCATCGTGGCGGAGATGGCCGTGCGCGATCTCAAGTCCGTTGAAACCGGCGGCGACCTCGTCATACGTCCGCTGGGCCACCTGTTCGGCCAGAACGTCACGCGCGTGGCCTTCAAGCGCGGGGCCTACCTGCGCAACTTCGTGTACAAATTTGCCGAACTGCTGAGCGACCGCCTGGACCGCAACCTGATCGCCAAGGCCATGACCGGCCATGTCAACGACTACGAACTCTGAAACCGCAGCCATGAACCCCGTGATGGAACGCACTCCCACCCTCCAGACCAAGCTGCCCAAGGTCGGCACCACCATCTTCACCGTCATGTCGGCGCTGGCCGCCGAAAAAGGCGCCGTCAACCTGGGCCAGGGCTTCCCGGACTTCGACTGCGACCCCAGGCTGGTGCATGCCGTCACCGACGCCATGACCCAGGGGCTGAACCAATACCCGCCCATGCCCGGCGTGCCCGTGCTGCGCGAGGCCGTGGCCGCCAAGGTCCAGGCGCTGCATGGCCGCGCCTACAACCCGGCAACGGAAATCACCATCACCGCCGGCGCAACCCAGGCGATCCTGACGGCCATCCTGGCCGTGGTGCGCGCGGGCGACGAAGTCATCGTCCTGGAGCCCTGCTACGACAGCTACGTGCCCAACATCGAGCTGGCAGGCGGTACCGTGGTGGCGGTGCCGCTCACCCCCGGCACGTTTCGCCCGGACTTCGACAAGATCAGTGCGGCCATCACCCCCCGCACCCGTGCCATCCTCGTCAACAGCCCGCACAACCCGAGCGCCACCATCTGGACGCACGCGGACATGCTGAAGCTGCAGGACATCCTGGCCCCCACCGACGTGCTGCTGATCAGCGACGAGGTGTACGAGCACATGGTCTACGCACCCAACGAGCATCTGAGCGCCGCGCGCTACCCAGGCCTGGCGGCGCGCGCCTTCATCGTCTCCAGCTTCGGCAAGACCTACCACGTCACGGGCTGGAAAATCGGGACGGTCTGCGCGCCCGCATCCATGACGGCGGAATTCCGCAAGGTGCACCAGTTCAACGTGTTCACGGTGAACACCCCGATGCAGCACGGCCTGGCCACCTACATGGCCGACCCCGCGCCCTACCTGCAACTGCCGGCCTTTTACGCGGCCAAGCGCGACCTGTTCCGCACGGGCCTGGCACGCACGCGCTTCAAGCTGCTGCCCAGTGAGGGCAGCTATTTCCAGTGCGTGGACATCTCCGGCCTGGCCGTGGCCGAGCGAAACCTGCCGGAAGCGGATTTCTGCCAATGGCTGACCACCGAGATCGGCGTCGCGGCCATCCCCCTGTCGGCGTTCTACGGCAACGGTTTCGACCAGAAAGTCATCCGCTTCTGCTACGCGAAGAAGGACGACACACTGCGCGCGGCGCTGGATCGGCTGGCCAGGCTCTGATCTCGCGGCAGTTTGCGGGCATGAAATGCCTGCCGGACGCCGGGGCATCGCCCCGGATTCCTCGTCAAGCGGCGGCTTGCGTGAGCGCCTTCAATGCGTCAACTGCGCCCACACCTTGTCCAGCCGCTTCACGCTCACCGGCTGCGGCGTGCGCAGCTCCTGCGCGAAGAAGCTCACGCGCAACTCTTCCAGCAGCCAGCGGAACTCGGTCATCCGGTCATCTACGGCGCCTTTGCGCTCGGCCACCAGACGCCAGTAGCGTTGCTCCTGCGGGCGCAGTTCGGCGAGTTTGGCGGCGTCGCGCGCGGGGTCGGCGCGAAGTTTATCCAGGCGCAGGGTGATGGCCTTGAGGTAACGGGCGAAGTGTTGCAATTGCGGCCACGGGGTGGCCACGAGGAAGCGCTTGGGGCAAAGGCGCTGCAGCTGCTGGCTGCAGTCGGCAGTGGCGTCCGGGGCGTTTTTCGTGTCCTTGATCTTGCGGCCCGCGGCGGCGTGTTCGGTCAGGATGGTGGCGGCCAGTCTCGCCACTTCATTGGCGATCAGCGTGAGGCGGCCCCGGCCCTCCTCGACGCGGCGCTTGAAGCCGGCTTCATCCGCGGGCAGCGGCTCGAGCAGAAAGGCGCGGTCCAGCGCCACGTCGATGATCTGCTCGCGCAACTCTTCCAGCGTGCCACCGCCCGCGCCGTCGGCCGTCCGGCCAACCTGCATGTAGGCCACGGCCATCTTCTGCAGGTCGGGGATGTTCTTTTCCAGGTACTTGAGCGCGTCCTTGATCTGCAGCGCGAACAGGCGGCGCAGACCGGCGCGGTGGCGCGCGGCAGCCACTTCGGGTTCGTCGAAGACCTCGATGGTGACGGCGTCACCCTGGTCGATCAGCGCCGGGAAGCCGATCAGCGTCTGCCCCCCCTTGCGGATTTCCATGAGCTCGGGCAATTCGCCAAAGGCCCATGTGGTGTGGCGCTGGCCTGCCGCAGCTGCGGCATGGGCTCCCTCCCCCGCCTGCGGGAGAGGGT
>JAHFQI010000121.1 GCA_023259355.1 Comamonadaceae bacterium | reverse complement strand
AGCTGGGGGCCAACCTGCCGGCGCGGCCTTTTTTTGCCGAGCGCGGCAGCCTGCTGCTGGCGCATCGCGCGGACCTGGGGGCGGCGCAGCGCGTGCTGGCGCGCCTGACCCATGCGACGCAATCACCCGTCTGGCAGGCCAGCCGCCCGGCCGGCGCCGTCCAGGCGCTGACGCCGGCGCAGCTGGGCGAACTGGAGCCTGCCGTTCAGGGGCCGGCGCACGCCTGGCTGTTGCCGGGCGAGGGGCAGATCGACACCGTGGCCATGCTGCTCGCGCTGCACGCCGCCTCACCCTCGGTGCAATGGCACTGGGATCGCACGGTGCGCGAGCTGCGTGACGATGGCCGCCTGCACATGAACGATGGCCAGATCGCCTCGTTCGACTGGGTGATCGACGTGCGTGGCACGGGCGCGGCCCCGCACTGGCCGGTGCGCGGCGTGCGCGGCGAAGTCGTCTGGCTTCAGGCGCCCGGCCACGGCCTGCAGCGCCCGGTGCGCCTGCTGCACCCGCGTCACCGTGTCTACCTGGTGCCGCGTCCCGGCGACCTGGTGCTGGTGGGCGCCAGCGAGATCGAGAGTGAGGACCGCTCGCCCGTCTCGCTGCGCAGCGCGGTGGAACTGATGGCCGCCGCGCACAGCGTGGTGCCGGCACTGGCCGAGGCCCGCATCGTGCGGCTCGACGCCAACCTGCGCCCGGCCCTGCCGGACAACGCGCCGCGCACCGAATCGCAGGGCCAGTGCCTGCGCATCAACGGCCTGTTCCGCCACGGCTGGCTGCTGGCGCCGGCGCTGGTGGACGACGCCTTGCGGCGCAGCGGCCTGTGCCCGGCTGGCCTGTCCAGCGTTTCACAACCCGCTTCTCGCGAGGCCGTGCCGGCATGAACCCATCCTCCACGTCTACCGATGCCCGTAGCATGGACATCCTGCTGGACGGCCGCCCAACGCCGGTGGCGCCCGGCACCACCCTGGCCGCGCTCGTGGCCTCGCTCGGCCACCAGCCGGCCGCCGTCAGCACCGCGGTCAATGGCGACTTCGTGCCGCGCGCCCAGCGCGAGCGGCCCCTCGCGCCCGGCGACGCCGTGCTGCTGTTCCAGCCCATCGTGGGCGGCTGAAGCGCGCGACCGCCGACGCTGCTGTGTTCCTGAATCTGAATCGATGACGCACATGAACCACCTCGCTTCACAGCCCACGCCCGCCGACACCTGGCAGGTGGGCGATGTTTTCTTGCAGAGCCGTTTCCTGCTCGGCACCGCCGGTTACCCCTCGCCCCAGGTTCTGCGCGAGGCCATCGTGGCCTCGGGCACCGGTGTGGTCACGGTGGGCCTCAAGCGGCAGCTTGCGGCGGCCGGCGACAACGGCTTCGTCGCCATGATCCGTGAGGCGTTGCGCGAAACGGGCGCGCGCCTGCTGCCCAACACCGCCGGCTGCCGCAGCGCGCGCGAGGCCGTACAGCTGGCCCACATGGCGCGCGAGCTGTACGACACGCCCTGGGTCAAGCTGGAGGTGGTGGGCGACGAACACACCCTGCAGCCCGATCCGTTCGAGTTGTTGGTTGCTGCCGAGCAGCTGGTGCGCGACGGCTTTGTGGTGTTCCCGTATTGCACTGACGATCTGGTTAGCTGCCGGCGCCTGCTCGACGCGGGTTGCCCGCTGCTGATGCCCTGGGGCGCGCCGATCGGCTCCGGGCAGGGCTTGATCAACCCCTTCGCGCTGCGCACCCTGCGCGAGCGCCTGCCCGACGCCACGCTGATCATCGACGCCGGCATCGGCGCCCCGTCGCACGCCGCGCTGGCGATGGAGATGGGTTTCGACGCGGTGTTGCTGAACTCGGCCGTGTCGCAGGCCAGCGCCCCGGTGACGATGGCGGGTGCCTTCCGCCAGGCCATTGAAGCCGGTCGTGCCGCTTGGCGTGCCGGCATCATGGCCAAACAGGACTATGCGGTGGCCAGCACGCCGGTCGCCGGCCATCCTTTCCTGATCGGCGCGGCGCCATGAGCCGCTGGACTTGCATGAAGGCAAATGCCGCAGCCTGTTGCGAGGAGGTTTCAGCGTGAACGTTTCCCGAAGACCCATCATCTGGAGCATCGCCGGCACCGACTCCGGCGGCGGGGCTGGCCTTAGCGCCGACCAGCGCGCCGCCGACGCGTTCGGCGTGCACCTGTGCCCCGTCGTGGCCGCCGTCACGGCGCAGAACTCGCAGGCCGTGACGCAGGTTCAAGCCGTGTCGCCGGCCTTGCTGGAGGCCCAGCTCGCCGCGTTGGCCGACGACCTGCCGCCCCTGGTGATCAAGACCGGCCTGCTCGGCGGCGCCGAACAGGTCGCCGTGGTCGCGCGCTGGGTGGATCGGCTGCGCGCACGCGGCCCGCTGGCCCTGGTGGTGGACCCGGTGCTGGGCGCCAGCACCGGCGCCAGCTTTGCCGACAACGAAGCTCTGGCCGCCTACCGCCGCGAACTGCTGCCGCGCGCGACGCTCATTACACCGAATCGCGCCGAGGCCGCGCGCCTGCTGGGCCTGTCCGATCCCAGCGGGGCCGAGGCAGGCGACATGCCGGCGTTGGCGCGCCAGTTGCAGGGCCTGGGCGCCGAGTCGGTCTGCATCACGGGCGGCGACAGCGCCGACCACCAAGGCCTGGTGCTCGACTGGCTGGCCACCCCGCAGGCCGCCGGCTGGCTGGCCCTGCCGCGTGTGGAGACACCGCACAGCCATGGCACGGGCTGCACTTTCGCCAGCAGCGCTGCGGCCGCGTTGGCGCTGGGCTTTGTTCCAACTGACGCGGGGGTGCTGGCCAAGATGGCGACCACGCAGGCGCTGCAATTCGGTTACGCGGCGGGGCAGGGGCGCGGGCCGGTCGCCGCAGCGGCGGGTTTTGCGAACCGGCCCGGGTTGCTGCCGGCCCTGTCCTGGGGCGAGCGGGCCGACTTCTCGCGCTGGCGCTTGACGCCTGTACCCGACGCGACAGCGCCGCAGCCGGATCTGGGCCTCTACGCCATCGTCGACAGTGCCACCCGCGTTGTGCAGGTGCTGCAGGCCGGCGTGCGCACCGTGCAGCTGCGCATCAAGACCCCGACCCTGCCCGACGCCGCGTGGCAGACGGAACTAGCCGAAGAAATCCGCCAGAGCGTCGCCGCGGCTGAGGCGCATGGCGCGCGCCTGTTCGTCAACGACCACTGGCGCCTGGCCCGTGAACTGGGCGCGACGGCCGTGCACCTGGGCCAGGAAGACCTGCAGGCGCTCGGCGAAGCCGGCCGTGCGGAGCTGTTGGCAACGGGCCTGCAACTGGGCATCAGCTCGCACAGCCTTTGGGAATTGGCCCGCGCGCGCACTCTCGCGCCCGCCTACGTCGCCTGCGGCCCGGTCTGGCCCACGCAGACCAAGGACATGCCTTGGCGTCCGCAGGGGCTGGACAACCTCGCCTGGTGGTGCGCCATGGCCGGCGTGCCGGTGCTGGCCATCGGCGGCATCCTCTCGGGCGAGCAGATGGCGCTGGCCGCGCGCAGTGGTGCCAGCGGTGTGTGCGCGGTGCGGGTGCTGGGGGATGATCCGGCGGTCACAGTGCCGGCTTTGCAGCAGGCCTTGGACGTTGGGCGATCAGCTGCGCAGCGTCTGCGGGTGCCCGCGCTGCCGCATCCG
Source organism: Comamonadaceae bacterium (assembly GCA_023259355.1). Classification (GTDB taxonomy): domain Bacteria; phylum Pseudomonadota; class Gammaproteobacteria; order Burkholderiales; family Burkholderiaceae_C; genus JAHFQI01. Next base: position 9,406 of record JAHFQI010000121.1, on the reverse strand, counting down.
AGTCTGGCCTCGTTGCATGGCGTGCAGGGTAATGCCACAGGCAAGTAGTCGAGCGTTGTTGATTTGTTGGCCGCAAGCAGGAAAAGTAACACCGATTTTGAAACTATCCAGGAGAATGGCCCGCTGTTTAGGCCTGCAAATCTGCCTTGATTCAGCTGCTCGAGCGTATGCTCAAAGCCGACCCGGCCAACGGAAATTTCACCACTAGCGCTGTTATAGCTGGCGCCGACGGCTTGATACACGCGTCCGCAAAGGTTGTCATACTCTTCCTCACAAAAGGGAGGGTTAGATGACGGACATTTGGCAAACTTGCTTCTTGATCTCGGGCGTTAAAGTAGGCGACTGTGCCGCCTGGATTCAGGCCGTTGGATCTATCTTTGCGATTCTTGTTGCTGTTGGTGTCGCATATTGGCAGCGTAGGGAAGATCGACGGCGTGAGGATATGCGCGACATGCGCGAATCAGTCCGGCAAATGAATGTCTTGATCAGTATGGCCGAAAAGGCAGTCAGTCCGATCCTTGAACTGCCCGAACGGCTCGATGATGAGGGCAAGAAGGCCTTCAAGCCAATAGCAGCACTCTGGGATTTCACGGATGGCAAAGCTGCACTTGAAAAGATTGGACCGAGTGACGTACCAAGTGGTGAGGCCCTCGCTTTGATGATGCATCTGCACCGAGTATTGAGCAAGGCTAGCGGATGCGGTTTTGCCATCACCGGTGCTGACAAAGTATCAGTACCAAGAGGTATTGATTTCAGTTTTGCCGAAAAGGCTTGGGATGAACTGCCTAGCTTAAAGGCCGAGGCAGAAAGGATTTTGCAGCGACTCCGGGAAATGAGTAATTGCTACGCGGGGAACTTTGCGATTGAGCGGATAGCCGCTTGACTACGAAGTAATCAATGCATCATTGCCTTGGGTGTGGACGAAGCATGCCAAATGAAAAAGGGCCTGTCATCGACGGGCCCTTATTGTTGGTTCCTGTCTGAGCATCTTCAATCAAACACCGGCGACTCCACGCCCAGCACCTTGTGCAGCTTGGGACTCGTGGTGGTGTACTGCAGGAACACCTTCTTCTCGGGGAAGATGAAGGGCACGGCGCCGAAGGCGGCGAGGGCGCATTCGTGGAAGCCGGAGAGGATCAGCTTCTTCTTGCCGGGGTAGGTGTTGATGTCGCCCACGGCGAAGATGCCGGGAATGCTGGTGGAGAACTTCTCGGTGTCCACCACGAGCTGCTTGCGTTCGATCTGCAGGCCCCACTCGGCGATGGGGCCGAGCTTCGGGCTCAGGCCGAAGAAGACCAGCATCACGTCCAGCGGCACCACGCGGGTCACGCCGTCCGAGCCGGTGACTTTCGCGCCGGTGAGCTTGCCGTCTTTTTCCTCGTAGCCGGTCACTTGGCCGACGATGAACTGCATCTCGTATTGCTCGCACAGCTCGCGCATCTTGGCCACGTTGGCGGGCGCGGCCTTGAAGCCGTCGCGGCGGTGGATCAGGATCACGCTTTCGGCCTTGTTCGGGCCTTCTGCCACGAAGTTCAAGGTCCAGTCGAGCGCGGAGTCGCCGCCGCCGATGATGACCAGGTTCTTGCCAGCGAAATCGGCTGGGTTTTTCACGCGGTAGAACAGCTGCGTGCCGTCAAACTGCGCCAGGCCATCGATCTTCAGCATGCGCGGCTGGAAGGCGCCCACGCCCGCGGCGATGAAAATGGTCTTGGTCAGGAAGGTCGTGCCCTTGGAGGTGGCCACGAAGAAGCGGCCATCGTCCTGCTTTTCCACCGCGGTGACTTCCTGGCCCAGGTGGAAGGTCGCGCCGAAGGGCTCGATCTGCTTGAGCAAGCTGTCGGTCAACTCCTGGCCGGTGCAGACCGGCACGGCCGGAATGTCGTAGATCGGCTTGTCGGGGTACAGCTCCACCGGCTGGCCGCCGGGGTAGGCGAGGGAATCGATGACGTGAGCCTTGATTTCGAGCAGGCCGAGTTCGAACACCTGAAACAAGCCGACCGGGCCGGCGCCGACGATGACGGCATCAGCCTCGATCGGGCCGTCATGGGCCAGGGCGGTGTCAATCACTTCTTGATTCAGTTGAGGTTCCATACGCCTTCAGCGGAGCAGCTCGGGGAGCTTTCCAGTCTTGTCTTTCCATTCGTCCGCATCGGGCAGCGCCGACTTGCGCTTGGTGATGCTCTTCCAGGTCGACAGCTTGGCCAGATCAGCGTTCAGCTGCGTCATGTGAAGCTGGTCCTTGGGCAGGTCTTCTTCCGCGTAGATGGCGTTCACCGGGCACTCGGGGATGCAGACCGCGCAGTCGATGCATTCATCGGGGTCGATGGTCAGGAAGTTGGGGCCTTCGCGGAAGCAGTCCACAGGACAGACATCGACGCAATCGGTGTATTTGCAGCGGATGCAGGATTCGGTGACGACGTGGGTCATGTTGGTGTGCAGTAAGTAGGAAAGGGCCGGAAGGCAGGCTGGCGACCCTCCGTGAAAACCCTTGATTTTATTGGCTTTCCGGCGGCAAGCTCGCTGGCTGGCCTTGTCCGTTGCGTGGTTGCTTGATTTTCGTCAGTTCACCAGAACGGCGCCCGAGGTCTTGTGCGAGGCCGTGTCCACGAGAATCAGCGCGCCCAGCACACGCGAGCGTGCATAGGACGTCGCCGGCAGGGGCTCCTGAAACACCAGTTCCACGTGGCCGATGGCATTGGGTTCGAGCTGTGGAGCGTCAACTTCCTCCAGCGTGTTGATGCTGAGGCGGTGGACGATGCGCTTGACCTTGGCCTTGACCCAGCGGTGGCCGTGCAGGGCCCAGTAGACGCGCCCGGCGATCAGCGGCTCGTCGTCCATCCAGGCGATGGTGGTGCTCAGTTCGCGGCTGGCGGGCCAGACGGCGACCGGGGCGGGTGTGTCGAAATCATCGTCGCTGGTGGCAGCGGCCTCGGGGGCGGCCAGCAGCCAGTCGCCTCGCGACACGTCCACTTCGCGGTCGAGCACGATGCCGGCGCTGTGGCCTGCCGCGATGTCCTTGGGGCGGCGCGCGTGGTCCAGCACCTGGGCCACCGTGGCGAGTTGCCCGCTGGGAAAGATCTGCACTGGGGTGCCGGGCTGCACGCGGCCTGTGGCCACGCGGCCCCAGAACACGCGGCGGCCCTGCGAGGTGTCGGCCGACGAGGAAAACTTCTCGACCCACTGCACCGGGAAGGCGAATGGCAGGCCGGCGTCGGATTGGGTGACCGGCAGCTTTTCCAGCAACTGCAGCAGCGTCGGGCCGTTGTAGCCGCACCAGCCGGCGTTTTCATGGCCGAAGTCCACCACGTTCCATCCCTTGAGCGCGGAGATTGGCACGATGGCGGTGACGGTGATGCCCGCCGCGGTGGTGAACCTTTCCAGTGCGTCGCTGATGTGGGTGAAGGCCAGCGCCGCGTCGGCCACGGCGTCGAGCTTGTTGACGGCAAACACGATGGACGGCACGCGCAGCAGGTTGCACAGCAGCGAATGGCGGCGGGTTTGCACCAGCAACTCCAGCGCGGGGTTCTGCCAGTCGAGCTTGGTGGCGTCCACCAGCACCACGGCCGCGTCGGCGCTGGAGGCGGCTGTGACCATGTTGCGGGTGTACTGCTCGTGGCCCGGGGCGTCGCCGATGATGAACTTGCGGTCTTCGGTGTTGAAGTACCGGTAGGCCACGTCGATGGTGATGCCCTGCTCGCGCTCGGCCGACAGGCCGTCGGTCAGCAGCGCGAGATCGGTCTCGCCCTGGCGCTGCACGCCGGCCAGGTGGTCCTGCAACACGGCCTTGCTGTCCACCAGCAGGCGGCCGATCAGGGTGCTCTTGCCGTCATCGACCGAGCCGCAGGTGATAAATTTCAGCGCGGTCTGTGTATCGGTGGGGTTGCCGACCTGGGTGGCGGCGTTGGCTGTCAGAGTCGTCTCGGTCATCAGAAATACCCGTCTTTCTTGCGCTTTTCCATTGAAGCGTCGGAGGTCTTGTCGTCCATGCGCGTGGCGCCGCGCTCGCTCACGTCGGCGGCCAGCGTCTCGATCACGATGTCGCCGGCCGTGGCGGCCAGGCTTTCCACCGGGCAGGTGCAGGTGATGTCGCCCACGGTGCGGAAACGCACGTCGCGCACCTGCACCGTCTCGTCGCTCTGCGGTGGGGTCAGTTCGGTCACCGGCACGAGCAGGCCGCGGCGGTCCACCACCTCGCGCTTGTGCGTGTAGTAGATCGATGGCAGGGCGATGGCCTCGCGCTCGATGTACTGCCAGACGTCGAGTTCGGTCCAGTTGCTGATCGGGAACACGCGGAAGTGCTCGCCGGGGGCGAGGCGCGTGTTGAACAGCGTCCAGAGCTCGGGGCGTTGCGCCTTGGGCTGCCACTGGCCGAAGCTGTCGCGGTGGGAGAAGATGCGCTCCTTGGCGCGGGCCTTTTCCTCGTCGCGGCGGGCGCCGCCGATCAGCGCGTCGAAGCGGAACTCCTCGATGGCTTCGAGCAGCGTCACCGACTGGTGCACGTTGCGGCTCTCGCCCGGGTGCGCCAGGCGCACCGTGCCGCGCGCCATCGAGTCTTCGACGCTGCGCACGATGAGTTCGGCATTCAGTTCCTTGGCGCGGAAATCGCGGAAATCGGTCACTTCGGGGAAGTTGTGGCCGGTGTCGATCATCAGCAGCGGGTAGGGGATGCGGCCGGCGCCGAAGGCTTTCTCGGCGCATTTGAGCAGCACCAGCGAATCCTTGCCGCCCGAGAACAGCAGGGTGGGGCGCTCGAAAGTGGCGGCGACTTCGCGCAGGATGAAGATGGTTTCCTCTTCCAGGGCGTCCAGGTGGGCGTTGCTCAGGTGGTGTCCGGTGGTCATGTCAGCGCTTTTCAGCAGTTCGTGTTCGGTTCGGGCGTTCATGCGGCGGCCCCTTCTTTTTGCTTGACGTGCAGGCCGCATTCCTTGGCGGCTTCGTCTTCCCACCACCAGCGGCCGGCGCGGAAATCCTCGCCCAGGCTGATGGCGCGGGTGCAGGGCGCGCAGCCGATGCTGGGGTAAAACTGGTCGTGCAGCGGGTTGTAAGCCACCTTATTCTCGGCGATGTAGTGCCACACGTCGCCCCAGGTCCAGTTGGCGAGCGGGTTGTATTTCACGAGCCCCTTGGTGGCGACCTCTGCGGTGTCGATCAGCGGCACTTCGGCACGGGCGCCGGACTGCTCGCGGCGCAGGCCGGTGAGCCAGCCCTTCTGGCCGGCGAGCGCGCGCCCCAGCGGTTCCATCTTGCGGATGCCGCAGCAGGCCTTGCGCAGTTCGATGCTCTTGTACATCGCGTCCTTGCCTTCTCGGGCGACGAACTGCACGACGGACTCCTGCACCGGCGTATAGACCGTCAGCGGCGCCTGCGGGTGGGCCGCCTGCTGGGCCTTGAGCTGCTCCAGCAGCGCCAGGGTTTCGGCATGCAGGGCGCCGGTTTCGAGCACGAAGATGCTGATGGGCAACTGGTGCGCGTTGATCAGGTGGGTGATCACCATGTCTTCCGCGCCGAGGCTGGAGGCCTGCGTGACCGGGCCGTTCTGCGCGGCTTGTTTGAGCAGTGCCACCGTTTCGGCCAGCTTGGCGGCGAACGTGTCGGAGGCGCGCGCGTTCAACTCGATTGCGGTCTGCGTGGCACGGCCGGCGATGGGCAGGAGGCTGGAGGTGTTCATCACGCTGCCTTTGCAAAAAGGGGTTCGGGATTCACCGCGTCGCCCTGGTAGAAGGCGCTGAAGCGGTCGAACTGGCGCTGTGCGGCGCCAGCATCCAGGCCCTGGCGCAACACGGCGGTGTCGAAACCGCTGCGCTGCATCTGCACGAGCTGGTCGATCAGCACGTCGCCCGTGGCGCGGATTTCACCCTTGAACCCGAGGCGACGGCGCAGCAGGAACGCCTGGCTGTAGGCGCGGCCGTCGGTGAATTTCGGGAAGTGCAGGTCGACGCGGTCGATACCCGCCAGATCAACGGTGCGCGGATCGACGTCATTGGCGATCTCGATGACTTTTTGACCGGAAGCCGTTGCGGAATGGTCTTGATGGGCGATCAGTTTCATGTTTTGTTCCTTGGTGCGTCTGCGGCCTCAGGCTGCAGCTGCCTCGGGGTGGCGGGCGGCGTTGGCGGCGGCCTTGAAGGCGTCCGGCCCGACGCGGCGCAGCGTGCCGATGAAGGTCTCGCCGTCCTGGCGCTGCGCGCGGTAGGTGTCGAGCACGGCCTCGATCACGTCCGGCACTTCGGCCGCGGAGAACGACGGGCCCACGACCTTGCCCGGTGTCGGTGCGCCGCTGAGCGCCGAGCCGTCGGAGCCGCCGAGCGTGACCTGGTACCACTCCTTGCCGTCCTTGTCCACGCCCAGGATGCCGATGTGGCCGCTGTGGTGGTGGCCGCAGGAATTGATGCAGCCGGAAATGTGCAGGTCGATCTCGCCCAGGTCGTGCAACTCGTCAAGATCCTGGTAGCGCTCGGTGATGGCGGCAGCCACCGGAATCGAGCGGGCGTTGGCCAGCGCGCAGTAATCGCCGCCGGGGCAGGCGATCATGTCGGTCAGCAAGCGGATGTTCGGGCGGGCAAAGCCGGCCTTGCGCGCGGCGCGCCAGAGTTCGGGCAGCGCGTCGCAGCGCACCCAGGGCAGCAGCAGGTTCTGGTCGTGCGTGACGCGCAGTTCGCCGGCGCTGAACTCGTCAGCCAGGTTGGCGGCGATGTCGAGCTGGTCGGCCGTGGCGTCGCCAGGCGCCTGGCCCAGGCGTTTGAACGACAGCGTCACGGCGCGCAGGTCGGGGTTCTGGTGCGGCGCCACGTTCTGCTGCAGCCAGCGGCCGAACTCGATGTCGTCCTCGGCGGCGGCGCGCAGGATGTGGGCGATCTTGGCATCGGCGCTCTTGCGGTCGCAGCTGAGTGACGGCGGCACGAAGGACGCGGTCACGCGGTCCAGCTCGGCCTGCGAGATGGTGTGCGGCGCGCCGTCGCGCTCCATGATCTCGCGGTATTCGGCCTCGACCTCGTCGATGTATTTCTGGCCCTCGGCCTTGACCAGGATCTTGATCCGCGCCTTGTAGATGTTGTCGCGGCGGCCCCAGCGGTTGTAGACGCGCACCACGGCTTCGAGGTAATTCATGATCTGGTTCCACGGCAGGAACTCGCGGATCACGGTGCCGATGACCGGCGTGCGGCCCATGCCGCCGCCGACCAGCACGCGAAAGCCCAGATCACCGGCTGCGTTGCGGATGAGATGCAGGCCCACGTCGTGCCAGGCCGTGGCGGCGCGGTCTTCCCGCGCGCCGCTGATGGCGATCTTGAACTTGCGCGGCAGGAAGGCGAATTCGGGATGCAGCGTGCTCCACTGGCGCAGGATTTCAGCGAACGGGCGCGGATCGGCGATCTCGTCCACCGCAATGCCGGCGCGCTCGTCGCTGGTGATGTTGCGGATGCAGTTGCCGCTGGTCTGGATGCCGTGCATGTGGACGCTGGCCAGCAGGTCCATCACGTCGGCGGACTTGTCCAGCGGAATCCAGTTGTACTGCACGTTCTGGCGCGTCGTGAAGTGGGCGTAGCCGGTGGTCATGCGTGGCGATGGCACGGGGCTGATCTTGTCCTGGGTCGCCTGGGCTTCGGCCAGCAGTTCGGGCGTGGGCTGGTCGTACTCGCGCGCGATCTTGGCCAGCACGCGCACCTGGGCGCTGGACAATTCGCCGTAGGGCACGGCCACGCGCAACATGGGCGCGTAGCGCTGGACGTACCAGCCGTTTTGCAGGCGCAGCGGACGAAACTCGTCGTCACTGAGCTGGCCGGCCTGCCAGCGTTCGAGCTGGTCGCGGTGCTGGGCCGCGCGCAGCTTGACGAATTGGGTGTCGAAGTCGGTGTATTGGTACATGGTCAGGCGTTCAAATCAGGACAAGCTTGGCGCCCGCATACGCGAGCAGCATGGAAAGGATGGAGCGGATCAGGCGTTCAGGGGTTTTGGACATCAGGTGCGAGCCGACCCAGATGCCTGGCAGCGAGCCGGCCAGCAGTTTTGCCAGCAGTGGCCAGTCTACCGAACCCAGCGAGGCGTGGCCCAGGCCGGCGACGAGCGTCAGCGGCACGGCGTAGGCAATGTCGGCGCCGACGATGCGCGGCAGCGGCAGCAGCGGGTAGAGGATCAGCAGCACCGTCACGCCAATGGCGCCCGCGCCCACCGACGTCAGCGTCACCAGCGTGCCGATGACGGCGCCAAACAGCAGCGGCAGTGCCCAATGGCGGGCTTTGGTCGCCTGCGCCAGTTGGCCGACGGCGAGCGTGCGGGGCGCCTGCTTGCCGCGGATGGCCTTGAACAGGGTGGCCGCCGCCGTCAGCAGCAACGCCACGCCCAGCGTGGTCGTCATGACGCGCTGCACCGCGGGGTTGGCGGGACCGACGGTGTGCAACACATACAACGTGAGCAGCGAGGCCGGAATGCTGCCGGCGCAGAGGTGGGCCACCACACGCCAGGGCACCAGGCGCTGGCGCGCCAGGCTCACGGTGCCGCCCATCTTGGTGAAAGCGGCGAACAGCAGGTCGGTACCGACGGCCAGATACGGCTTGACGCCGAAAAAGAAGATCAGGATGGGCGTCATCAGCGAGCCACCGCCCACGCCCGTCAGACCGACGACCAGACCCACGAAGAAACCGGCAAAGATGAACGCAAAATCATGCATGGCCCGGACTTTAGTGGCTACTTATTCAAAAACAAACGATTTATTAGTTGTTGATATATGCTTTTGGAGCATATGAGGTGTTGATGGGGCGGTAAGGCGCTCGGACCGGGTCGGATTGTCGCGCAGGAGACATTTGAGCGAAGGGGGCTGCTACATTACCCAGCTTCTGGAGATGTCATGAAGCAGTTTGTCGTTGGAGCGCTGGCCTGGGCGGCGTCGGTGGTGTTCGCGCAGGGCGCGTCCATCAAGATTGGGGAAATCAACAGCTACTCGGCCATTCCGCAGTTCACGCAGCCCTACAAGCAGGGCTGGCAGCTGGCGGTGGACGAGGTCAACGCGGCCGGCGGCCTGCTCGGGCGCAAGGTCGAGGTGCTGCAGCGCGACGATGGCGGCAAACCCGAAGAGGCCCTGCGCCATGCAGTGGAACTCACCTCGAAAGAGAAGGTGGACGTGCTGGCCGGTGGCTTCCTGAGCAACGTGGGCCTGGCGCTGGCCGATCACGCCGCCCGGAACAAGCGGGTGTTCGTGGCCAGCGAGCCGCTGACCGACGCCATCGTCTGGGACAAGGGCAACCGCTACACCTTCCGCCTGCGCCCCAGCACCTGGATGCAGGCCGCGATGCTGGTGGAGGAAGCCGCCAAGATGCCCGCCAGGCGCTGGGCCACCATCGCGCCGAACTACGAATATGGTCAGAGCGCGGTCGCCAGCTTCAAGGAGCTGCTCAAAGCGAAGCGGCCTGAC
>JAHFQI010000120.1 GCA_023259355.1 Comamonadaceae bacterium | reverse complement strand
TCCGCGCAGCAGCCCTGAAGGCCGCACGAGCGGGCAAACCGGTGGTGGCATTCAAGATCGGTCGCTCCGAAGCGGGTGCCAAGGCCGCCGTGTCCCACACCGGCGCGCTGGCCGGCGCTGACCGCATGTACGACGCGCTGTTCAAGCAAGTTGGCGTGATCCGGGCCCAGACCTTCAGCGACCTGCTCGACATCCCCGCGGCGTTGTCCACTGGCCGCGTGTTGCGCGGCAACCGCGTGGCCATCCTCACCTCGACCGGTGGCGCCGGCACGCTGGTGTCCGATAGCCTGGGCGTCTCGGGCTTCGAGACCCCCGCGCCCGATGCCGAAACCGCCGCACGCCTGCGCGCCCTACAGACCGGAGACCATGCCGCGCTCGACCGCAACCCGATCGACGTGACCCTGGCCGGCTTGCAGCCCGACTTGCTGCGCGGTGCGATTCGCGCCCTGCTCGACAGCCCCAGCTATGACGCGCTGACCATCATCGTCGGCTCGTCCAGCCTGGCCATGCCCGAGTTGATGGCCGGCGCCATCCAGGACTGCCTGCCCGGCAGTGACAAGCCGGTGATCGCCTACGTCAGCCCGCACGCACCCGAAGTGGCGGCGCTGCTGACCCAGCGCGGCGTTCCCGCCTTTTCGGCTGCCGAGAGCTGCACCGTGGCCCTGGCCGGTATGCTGCAGGCCGCGCGCTGGCAGGCGCATGTGGCCTCGCCGCCGGGCGCTCCGGTGTCCGTGGCTGACTTTCCGGCGGGTTCGCTCGACGAAGCCCAGGCCAAGGAGTTGTTCGCGCGTTTCGGCCTGCCCTGTGCGGGCGAGACCGTGGTGGCCTCACCGGCCGAGGCCGAGCAGGCCGCACGTGCCTTCGGCGGCCGCGTGGTGCTCAAGATCCTTTCGGGCGAGATCACGCACAAGAGCGATGTGGGCGGCGTGGCCGTCAACCTGACGGCCGACCAGATCGGCGCGCGCCTCGCCGCGATGACCGACGAAGTGGCGAGCAAAGCCGGCATCACTCCGAAGCGATTTCTGGTACAGGAGATGGTGTCCGGCGGCACGGAACTCATTCTCGGCATGCACCGCGACCCGCTGGGCACCGCCATCCTGCTGGGCATGGGAGGCATCACCGCCGAACTGTTCAAAGACACCACCATGCGCCTGCTGCCGCCGATGGGCGGGCTGAGCCGCGGGGAAGCGCTCGAGATGGTGCGCGAGCTCAAGACCTGGCCTCTGCTCGACGGCTTCCGGGGTCGCCCCAAGGCCGATGTCGAGGCGCTGGTCTCGGCCATCGTGGCCTTCTCGCAAATGACAGCACAGCTGGGCGAGCGACTGGTGGAGGCTGAAATCAACCCGGTGTTCGTCCTGCCTGCCGGTCAAGGCGTGCGGGCTGCCGATGGCGTGGTGGTGCTTTCCGGCCAAGGCTGAGCGCAGACCTGGAGACTTGAAATGACAACCCGAGTGCATTTGGAACGTGACGGCGATGTGGCCCTGATCGTGATCGACAACCCGCCCATCAACGCCGGTTCGGCGCAAGTGCGGCGCGGCCTTCTGGCTGCGCTGGATACCCTGCGCCGCGACGCCAGCCTGCACGCAGCCGTGCTCATCGGGGCGGGCAACACCTTCATCGCCGGTTCGGACCTGCGCGAATTCGGTCAACCACTGGAAGAGCCCCAGCTGCCCGACGTGATCGCAGCCATCGAAAACTGCGGCAAACCTGTGGTGGCGGCGCTGCATGGCGCGGCCCTGGGTGGCGGCTTCGAGCTGGCGCTCGGCTGCGACGCCCGCGTGGCCAGCCCTGGGACCGTGGTCGGCCTGCCCGAGGTGACCTTGGGCATCATCCCCGGTGCCGGTGGCACCCAACGTTTGCCGCGCCTGGTGGGCGTGCCGCGCGCGATCCAGATGGTGTGCAGCGGCGAGCGCGTGCCCAGCGGCCAAGCCCTGGCATGGGGTCTGATCGATCAGGAAGCCGTGGGGGACCTGCGTGCCGCAGCTGTGGCCCATGCGCGTGATCTGCGAGGCGCCAAATCGCGCCTGCGCGACCGTTCAGTACCGACGCCGGACGCCGATGCCGTGGTGGCAGCCTCCACCGTCGCGCTCAAAGCCGGCAAGCAGCGCCCAGCCGTGCGCGCGGCCATTGAAGCGGTAATCTCAGCCTCGCGCCTGCCCATCGATCAAGGACTGGCCGAAGAGCGCGCCGTCTTCCAGCAGTTGCGAATCTCGCGCGAAGCCCATGCATTGCGCCATCAATTCTTTGCGGAGCGCGACGCTGCCAAGCAGCCCGCGCTGGCCGGTGTAGCGCCTCATAGCGTGCAGCGCGTGCTGGTCATCGGTGCCGGCACCATGGGTTCAGGCATCGCCATTGCCGCCCTTGACGCCAGCTACGACGTCACCCTGCTGGAGCAGGATGAGGCCGCTCTGCAGCGGGGTGTCACCCGTATCCGCGAGCACTACGCCAGCCGCGTGTTGGCCGGAAAAATGAAAACTTCGGTGGCGGCCCAACGCGAAGCCCATCTCAGTGCCACCACCGACTGGACCGTGATGGCCCAGGCCGACTTGGTGATCGAGGCGGTGTTCGAGGACCTGGCCGTCAAACAGGCTGTCTTCCGCCGCATCGACAACATGGCCCGCCAAGGCGCCGTGCTGGCCAGCAACACCTCCTACCTGGACCTCGATGCGATCGCCCAGGTCACCCAGCGACCGCAGGACGTCATCGGCCTGCACTTTTTCAGTCCGGCCAATGTCATGCGCCTGCTTGAAGTGGTGCGGGGTGCGGCCACTGCGCCCGACGTGCTGGCCACCGGCCTGGCCTTGGCCAAACGCCTGCACAAGCTGCCGGTGGTCACGGCCAATGCTTTTGGCTTTATTGGCAACCGCATCTACTCGGCCTACCGCCGCCAGTGCGAATTCATGCTGGAAGAAGGCGCTTACCCGGAACAGGTGGATGCCGCCCTGGAAGCCTTTGGTTTTGCGATGGGGCCGTTTGCGGTGGCCGACATGTCGGGCCTGGACATCGCCTGGCGCATGCGCCAGGCCCAGGCAGCCCGCCGTGACCCGGCGGCGCGCTACGTGCACATTCCAGACCGGTTGTGCGAGGCCGGCCGACTGGGCCGAAAGACAGGCGCTGGCTACTACCTCTACGAAGCCGAAGCGGGCGCCAAGGGCCGCCAGACCGACCCGGCGGTGCGCGAGATCATCGACGCCGCAAGCGCCGCCAAAAACCTCACCCGCCGTGCGCTGAGTGTCGAGGAAATCCAACGCCGCGCTTTGTTGTCCATGGTCAACGAAGCGGCGTTGCTGCTGGGCGAAGGCGTGGCCCAGCGGCCCAGCGACGTGGACGTGGTGCTGACCAACGGCTATGGCTTTCCGCGCTGGGAAGGAGGCCCCCTATTCTGGGCTGTGGATCGCGGTGAGCAGGCACTTCAATCCGACCTTGACTGGCTTGGTGAGGTGAGCGGACCAGGCTTCGTCCGCGGCGACGTGAAGCATCTGTGGACGAAAGGAAACTGACATGCACGCCACCCAAGTATTTGCCGGGTACGCCGACACCTTTCGCGAGCAACCGCTGCCCGACGAGGTGCTGCACCATGCCAAGCGCGCGGTGATCGACTGGTACGCCTCGCTTTTTCCTGGCCTCGCCACGCCGCCGGTGCAGTTGCTGGAGCAGGCGCTGGCCGAGGATCTTGACCATGGCGGCGCCCGTCTGGCCCTGGGCCGCCGCGCCACAGCCCGCACCGCCGCGCTGATCAACGGCACGGCAGCACATGCAGCGGAAGTGGATGACAGCTTTCGTGACGCCATGTACCACCCCGGCGCGGCCACCATCGCCGCAGCTTTGGCCGCCGCCCAGGACACCCGGGCCAGCGGACTGCAGTTCCTGCGTGGCGTCGTGCTGGGCTATGAAATCTCCACCCGCATCGGCGTGGTGATGGGCCGCCCGCACTACAAGTTCTGGCACAGCACAGGCACCGTGGGCACCTTCGGCGCCGCCGCTGCGGCAGGCGGCATCCATGGTCTGGACGCAACAGCATTCGCCCATGCGCTGGCCACTTCCGCCACTTTTGCCGCGGGGCTGCAACAGGCCTTTCGCATGGATTCGATGTCCAAGCCTTTGCATGCGGGCCGCGCCGCAGAAGCCGGTCTGCTGGCTGTGACATTGGCGCGGCGTGGTTTGACCGGCTCGCTCGATGTACTCGATGGCGAGGCAGGTCTGGGGCAGGCCATGAGCATCGGCCCGGATTGGTCCCAGGTCGGTGCCACGCTGGGACGTGATTTCCACATCACACGCCTGACCTTCAAGAACCACATTGGGTGCGGCCACACCTTCGCAGCCATTGACGGGGCGCTGGCGTTGCAACGCCAGCATGGCCTCGCGGCAGCGGACATCGCCAAAGTGCATGTGGCCACCTACCGCCCGGCGCTGGACATCGCCTGTTACCAGCGCCCCACCACCGTCAATGAGGCCCGCTTCAGCCTGAGCTACGTGGTCGCCTCCGCACTGGTGCATGGCAGCGTGCGCCTGGCGGCTTATGAGCCGGCGCGCCTGAACGACCCGGCCACCCGCGCCCTGATGGAGCGACTCACCGTGGCGGTGGACCCGGAACTCGACGCCGCCTTTCCGGGACAGCGTGCCGCGCGCATCGAGATTGAGACTGTGGATGGCCGCCGGTTGAGCCATCTGCAGCCCAACCGCAAGGGCGACCCCGAAGAGCCTTTGAGCGACGAGGAGCTCGAAGGCAAGCTGATCGAGCTGGCAACGCCTGTGATCGGCAGCGACGCTGCCCACGCCTTGCTGGCCCGTCTATGGGCGCTCGACAGCGCGCCGGCACTGGACTGGTAAACCGTCGCCATTCCTCCACCACAACCGAAATGGAAAGCCCCGTCATGACCACCCGTCACGCCTACATCTGCGACGCCATTCGCACGCCCTTCGGTCGCTATGGAGGCGCCTTGTCCTCGGTGCGCGCCGACGATCTGGGGGCCATTCCCCTCAAGGCACTCATGGCACGCCATCCCCAAGTGAACTGGCAGGTGGTCACCGACGTGATCTACGGCTGTGCCAACCAGGCCGGTGAAGACAACCGCAACGTCGCGCGCATGAGTGCCTTGCTTGCCGGTCTGCCGCTGGAAGTACCGGGCTCCACTGTCAACAGGTTGTGCGGCTCCGGGCTGGACGCTTTGGGCACCGCTGCGCGTGCCATCAAGAGTGGCGAAGCCGGCCTCATGATCGCTGGTGGCGTGGAGAGCATGAGCCGCGCCCCGTTTGTCTTGCCCAAGGCCGAGAGCGCTTTCTCACGCGCCAATAGCATTCAGGACACGACGATCGGCTGGCGCTTCATCAACAAGCTGATGAAGGAGCGCTATGGCGTCGACACCATGCCCGAGACGGCTGAAAACATCGCCACCGACTTCAAGATCGAGCGCGAGGCCCAGGATCGCATGGCGCTGGCCAGCCAACAAAAAGCCGTGGCTGCGCAGAAGATCGGCTACTTCGATGCCGAGATCACCCCGGTGACCATCGCGCAGAAAAAGGGCGATCCGATTGTGGTGACGAAGGATGAGCACCCGCGCGACACGAGCCTGGAAGTGCTGGCCAAACTCAAAGGCGTGGTCCGGCCTGATGGTACGGTCACAGCGGGCAATGCCAGCGGCGTCAACGATGGCGCCTGCGCCCTGCTGCTGGCTGACGAAGCCACAGCCGCCAGGCAGAACCTCACCCCGAGGGCGCGCATCGTTGGCATGGCCACGGCAGGCGTGCCACCTCGAATCATGGGCATGGGCCCCGCACCGGCAACGCGCAAGGTGCTGGCGCTCACTGGCCTGACGCTTGAAGACCTGGATGTCATCGAACTCAATGAAGCCTTTGCCGCACAAGGGTTGGCTGTGTTGCGTGCCTTGGGCCTGCAAGACGCGGACCCTCGTGTCAATCCCAATGGCGGCGCGATCGCGTTGGGCCATCCGCTGGGCGCCAGCGGCGCGCGTTTGGTCACCACCGCTGTCAACCAGCTGCATCGGGTCCAGGGCCGCTATGCGCTGTGCACCATGTGCATCGGCGTGGGCCAGGGCATCGCCGTGATCGTCGAGCGTGTCTGAACGCCGTGACGATGCTTGATTTCACCGTAACCCCCATCATTTAGGAGATCCAATGCTGAATCGACACCTTTGCCTGGCCAGGAATGCGATCCTCGCCCTGTGCAACCTGCTGCCCTATGCCGGCATCGTCCACGCCGACGAGATCAAGGTCCTGACCACCGGCATCCTCAAGGGCTCCTTCACCCGCATCGCAACCCAGTTTGAAAGCGAGTCGGGCCACAAGCTGACGATGTCGTGGGGGCCGTCGTCCGGCAACTCCCCGGAGGCCAGCCCGGTCCGCGTGCGCAGCGGCGAACAGATCGACGTCCTGATCATGGTCAACACCGGCATGGACGATCTGGTTCGCAGCGGCCACTTCGTCGCACTTGATCGCAAGGACGTGACCGTTTCCAGGATCGGGGTTGCCGTCAAAGCGGGCCACCCGGTACCCGACATCAGCACACCATCGGCACTGCGGCAGGCGCTGCTGAATGCCAAGTCGATCGGCTACTCCGAAGGCGCGAGCGGGACCTACGTTGCGGCGGACCTCCTGAAGAAGCTGGGCATTGCGGACCAGGTGGCGGCCAAGAGCCATGTCATTCTCGGCCGCAAGTTCGTCGCCGAGGCCGTCGCGGACGGGGAGGTCGAGCTCGGTATCCAGCAGCTGAGCGAATTGCGCCTGGAACCCGGCGTCACCGTCGTCGGTCCGCTGCCCGAGGAACTGCAAAAGGCCAGTGTGGTGTCGGCTGCGGTTTCGTCGAAGGCCCGCAATCCCGACGCGGCCAGGCGCTTCCTGGCGTTCCTGTCCACCCCCTTCGCGACGGCTGCGATTCGCGATAGCGGTCTCGACCTTCCCGTGGCAAAGCCCTAGCGCCGCAGCCCTCAGATCTCCCGATGCCTGGCGAGTTTTGAGCAATATCCTCAGCCGCGCTTGCGCAGCAGGTTGACGCGCATCGGCCGCACGAAGTGCGCGCCATCGGCCGTCATGTGCGGCTCGAAGCGCTCGCGCACCTTGGCCAGCGTGGCGGCGTCGAGCCGGTGATCGAGAAAGGTCACGCCGATCATGCGTTGCTCGAATTCCGCGAAATCGCTGAAATACACCGGCGTGTCCCAGTGCCGCTCCACCACCTGTTCCCAGCCGCCTGAAGCCACGGCTTTCTGCACCGCGCGCAAGGCCGCGGCACGCACAAGTTCCTCGTCGTGGAACACGCGCATCACCTCGTTCAGCGGACCGGCAAACACCGGCTCCGACACATAAAACAGGCCGCCCGGCCGCAGCACGCGGTGCACCTCGGCCAGCGCCTGGTCCATCAGCGCCAGCGGCACGTGGTGCAGCGACTTGAGCATCAGCGCCAGGTCGAAGCGCCAGGCCTCGAACGGGACGGCCTGCGCGCCGGCCTGCACAAAGCTCAGCCGATCCTGCGGGCTGGCCAGGTTCTTGGCGTGCTGGCGTTCGTCCACCTCCAGCCCGGTCACTTCGCAGGCCGGGTAGCGCGTCAGCAGCTCGCGCGAGAGTTGCGCGGCGCCGCAGCCCAGCTCGATGATGCGCGGGTGTTGGTTCAGATCGACCAGCGATTGCAGCAGGTCGAGTTCGTCAGTGATCAGGGGGGTGGTCATCGCGTTGTCTCCTTCACGCATCCAATCTTCAATGCTCGGCACCGAACCCGTGTGATGATCCGGCAAGGCACTTTACAGGAGAACCCCATGGCTTCACCCCAAGACACCGTCAGCATGGCGCTGTTCTGCGACTTCGAGAATGTCGCTCTCGGCGTGCGCGACGCCCAATACGAGAAGTTCGACATCAAGCCGATCCTGGAGCGCCTCTTGCTCAAGGGCAGCATCGTCGTCAAGAAAGCCTACTGCGACTGGGAGCGCTACAAGGGCTTCAAGGCCACGATGCACGAGGCCAACTTCGAGTTGATCGAAATCCCGCACGTGCGCCAGTCGGGCAAGAATTCGGCCGACATCCGCCTGGTGGTGGACGCGCTGGACCTTTGCTACACCAAGAGCCACGTCAACACCTTCGTCATCATCAGCGGCGACTCGGACTTCTCCCCGCTGGTCTCCAAGCTGCGCGAGAACGCCAAGCAGGTGATCGGCGTCGGCGTGAAGCAATCGACCTCCGACCTGCTGATCGCCAACTGCGACGAGTTCATTTTTTACGACGACCTGGTGCGCGAGAGCCAGCGCGCGTCGGCGCGTCGGCAGACGCCGGAATCGCAGCCTGCGCCCCGACGCTCGCCCGACGAGGAAAAGCGCCGCAAGGACGAGCTGGAAGCCCGCCGCACCAAGGCGATCGAAATGGCCGTGGAGACCTTCGACGCGCTGCTGTCCGAACGCGGCGACGGCGGCAAGATCTGGGCCTCGGTGCTGAAAGACGCGATCAAGCGCCGCAAGCCGGATTTCAGCGAGTCCTACTACGGCTTCCGCGCCTTCGGCAACCTGCTCGAAGAAGCGCGGGCGCGCGGCCTGCTCGAATTCGGCCGCGACGAGAAATCGGGCACCTTCGTGTACCGCAGCAGCGGCAGCGGGGTTGGCGCGCAACGGGCTGAAGCCCCGGTGGAAAGGCACGTGGAACGGCCCGTTGAAAGGCCGGCGGAAAGGCCTGCGACGAGCTATTTCCTGCCGGCGCCGCCCGCCACCACCGAGGAACCGCTGGTCGAAAAATCCGAGCCGCGCCGCCGGGGACGTGGTGGCCGCAAGCCGGCTACGGCGCCGGCGGAGGTGGCCGCATCGCCGGTGATCCAAACCGTAGTGGAGGTGCCCGCGGCAACCGCGCCGGCCGTGGATGTTCCACCTGAAGTTGCGGCGCCGGCAGCACGCAAGGCGGCTGCGCGGCCACGCCGTGCCCGCAAACCGGCCCCGAATCCGGACAACGGCTAATTCAGCCGGCCGTCTGCATGCGCAGGCGGCGCGCCGCCTCCTCGTCGCTCGCAGCGTTGATCTCGCGCAGCACGCCGCCCATGTCCACGGGCCCGGCCTTGCGCTTGAAGCGGCCGGTCAGCGCGGTGTCGGGGTGCAGCAGGCCGCGCTGGTACAAGTCCCAGATCTCGGGGCCGAAATCGGTCGTCAGCAGTTCCGGCGCGGACTGGCCAAAGAAGCCGCGCAGGTTGTCCACATCGCGCAGCAGCATGCGCTGGGCGTGGTTGTTGCCCGCGGCGTCCACCGCCTGGGGCAGGTCAATGATGACGGGGCCATCCACTGCCAGCAGGATGTTGAATTCCGACAAATCCCCGTGCACGACACCCGCGCACAACATGCGAACCACCTCGGTCAGCAGCGTGGCGTGGTGCGCGCGCGCCGCCTCGGGGGTGAACACCACGTCATTGAGCCGCGGCGCCGCATCACCGTGTTCGTCGGCCACCAGTTCCATCAGCAGCACACCTTCGAAAAAGTGGTGGGGCCTGGGCACGCGCACGCCAGCGGCGGCCAGGCGGTACAGCGCATCGACTTCGGCGCTCTGCCAGGCGGCTTCCTGCGCCTGCCGGCCAAAGCGGGTGCCCTTGGCCATCGCCCGCGCCTGGCGCGTGTTCTTGACCTTGCGGTTCTCGGTGTAGTCCACCGCCTGGCGGAAGCTGCGGTTCGTGGCTTCCTTGTAGATCTTGGCGCAGAGGGTTTCCTCGCCGTTGCGAACCACGTAGACCATGGCTTCCTTGCCGCTCATCAGCTGGCGCACCACGGTGTCGATCAGGCCTTCGTCGATCAGTGTCTGCAGTCTCTGGGGTGGTTTCATGGGCGCCATTCTGCGCCACAGCCCACACGCCTACTTGACCGGAATCATCAGGTGCTGGTACGGGGTGCCCGGCCACATGACATAGGGCACCGAGGTATCAGGGTCGGCGTTCTTGGGGTACATGTCATAGAAGGCGGGCTCGGCACCCACGATCATGACGTGAGGCCCGGTCTTGACCCAGTGGTTGCCCGCCGTGGGCTTGTCCGCATAGGGATCGGTGTTGCTGGCATCGGTGCCGCCGGACATCATGTACATGAAGCCGATTTTTCCGACCGTGGGCGTCTTGTGACCCATCCAGGCACCGGCCCATTCCCAGGCGGCCTTGTCCATGCACATGGGGTCGGGGCCGGGGGTGGTCGGGTTGTCGGGCATGCAGGTGAAGCCGTTCGTGCCTTCGCGCAGGGTGCGCATCTGGCCATCAGCCCCCATCATGACGATGGTGGCCGCCGCGCTGACTTTTTTCGGTGCTGCCTGCATCGCGCTCTTGATCATCTTCTGATCAGCAGCGGACATTGCAGCCCCTTTCGTGCCCATCGCATGCATAGGGGCATCGGCCGCAATGGCCGACGGCGAGAGCATCATGGCCAATGCGGCGGCCACCGGACCCAGGAAAGCGATTGATGTTGTCATGGCGCGACTCCTTCAGCATTCGTTGAAATCAATGCCGGACGCGCCTTCTGCACAACGGGCGTGGGCGGCACAACGGACTCACCCTCGCCTTCAAGACTAGGCAACCGATTTACCAGCGGCAATACACACATTCAGGTGTTTGGACTAAGGTTGAACCGGTAGCGGTGATGAACCTTGGTAGATTCGTGCCCCGCCGTGAACGCCCATGAAACCAGATCCACACACCCACCCGCCGGTCGAGATTGAACTCAAGCTGGCATTGCCGGCGTCCGATCCGGCCAGCCTGGCCCGGCGGCTGGTCGCAACGCCCGTCCTGGCACGCCGCAAGGCCACGCGCCGGCAACTGCACAACGTCTACTACGACACGCCGGAGCAGGCCCTGAACCGGCAACGCGTGGCGCTGCGGCTGCGGCGCGTCGGCGATGGCGCGGCGCCCACCTGGCTGCAGACGCTCAAGATGGGCGGCCGCAGCGACTCGGCCTTGAGCCAGCGCGGCGAATGGGAAACCCCCGTGGCCGGCGCCGCGCTGTCGCAAGTGGCCCTGAACGCCACGCCGTGGGCCGCGCTCGACCCGCATGGCGCCGTGTTCCGGGCCCTGGCGCCGTGCTTCACAACGGACTTTGAGCGGACCACCTGGCTGGTGCGCCGGCGCGATGGCAGTGCCGTCGAGGTCGCGCTGGACATCGGCCAGATCACGGCGGGCAACCAGAGCGCGCCCCTTTGCGAGCTGGAACTGGAACTGCTGGCGGGGCCGCCAATGGCGCTGTTCGAGGTTGCCGGGCAAATCGTCCGCACCATCGCGGTGATGCCGTTCACGGTGAGCAAGGCCGAGCGCGGCTACGCCCTGGCGCGCGAGGCCCTGGACGCGCCGATACACGCCCGGCCCCCCGTGCTGACGACCGATCTGGCCCCACCCGACGCCGCGCGGCAGGTGCTGCGCGAAATGTTCGGCCAATTCACCGCCAACCTCCACGCGCTGCGCACATCGGACGACCCCGAAGTGGTTCACCAGGCGCGGGTCGGCTGGCGGCGCCTGCGCAGCGCATGCCGGCTGTTCAGGCCGGTCCTCGCAACCGGCGCGGTCCCGCCCTGGCAGGAGCTGCACCCCTTGTTGGCGTTCCTGGGCGAGCTGCGCGATCTCGACGTCGCCCGCACCGAGACCCTGCCGCCGCTGGCCGAGGTTTATGCCGCCGGGCATGCCGGGCGCACGCGGGCGTGGCAGGCGATGCTGCAGGCCCTGACGCGCGCGGCCAGCGTGCAGCGCAAAGCCGTGCGTTATGCACTGGAGGCCCCGGCCGTCGGCGCGGCGCTGCTGGCTGCCACGCAATGGCTGGAAGGGCTTCCCCCGGCTGACGCAGCGCCCGGTCCGGCCCGCGCCGGCATCGAAATGCCCCTGCGCCGCTGGGCCCGGCGCCGCATCGACCGCCTGCACCACCGGCTGGGCACCGCCCTGAAGGACGCCGACAGCCCCGAAAGCCGGCACCGCGCGCGCATCCTGGCCAAGCGGCTGCGCTACGGCATCGAGGCGCTGCGCCCCCTGCTGCCCAAGCTGCAGGCCGAGCATTGGCACGGGCAGGCCCTGGACCTGCAGACCCGCATCGGCGCCACGCGCGATCTCGCGCAGGCGGCGGCGCTGGTGGCCAAACTGGACGCGGACCGCGGCCTGGTGGAGTTTCTGCGGGGGGTGGTTGCCGGGCAGGAAAAGGCTCATCGGGAAGAGACTTCATAGCGCCGGCCGGGCGCGAGGTGCGCGGCGGCCAACCGGCCGCATTCGCGGCTTCACATGCGCGGCTTGAAACCATCGATCAAGTCTTCTAAGCTGGTAGGAAGGTCGAGGGCAACTTTCGATGGATCTTCCTTTCCACGCGCTGCTGTACCGTTACTTCTTTTTTGCCTGGCTGTTCAGGGATGCGAGCCAGAGCGACCTGTTCGCGCGGGCGGCCGCCTGGCGCCACAACAAGGGCCAATCCCACTGGCTGCCGCTCTACATACGGCGCTACCTGGTCAGCGGCGCCCTGCTCTGCGCGGTGGGCCTGCTGATCGAAGAAGCGAGCCCCCTGCTCTCCATGTTCTTCTACGTACCGGGCGTGATGTCCGTCCCCATGGCGACCGTCGCGGGCGTGGCCTGGATCGGCTTCCAGGTCTGGGACTGACGGCGCCCGGCGCCCCGGCGTCAGCGGGCCTGGCCGGTGCTGTTCAGCAGGCTCATGCCCACGAGGTTGCCCGCCTTGTCCCTGACCGACGTGATCGCCTTGAAGGCGGCGGCTTGCACCCGATCAGGCAGTCGCACGAAGTTGTTTTCCTGGACCAGGGTGTCGCCGTTCATGAACGCCCAGACGAAAAATTTCAGGGCGCGCTGGGTTTGCTCGGGCTTGTCCGTGACACGGGGCACCGCGACAAAGGTGCCCATGGTGATCGGCCAGGCGCCCTTGCCGGGCTTGTTCGTGAGCGTCGCGGTGAACGCCCCCTTGCTGGCCCAGTCACTGCCGGCCAGCGCACCCCGGAAGGCGGCGATGGATGGCTTGACGAACTCGCCGTCCAGATTCTTGATCTGAGCCGCGTTCAGCTTGTTGTCCTTGACGTAGCCAAAGTCCACATAACCGATGGCGCCTGCGGTGTCCTTGACGGCCTTGACGACACCGTCGCTGCCCTTGACGGCCATGAAGCCCGCGGGCCAGGCGTAGCTGGTCTTGACACCGTTCCTGTCCTTCCAGGCCGGATTCACCTTGGCCAGGTAGTCGGCAAAGTTGTAGGTGGTGCCCGACCCATCGCTGCGGACAACGACCTTGATCGGCAGGTCAGGCAGCGCGACGCCGGGGTTGGTCTGCGCGATCTCGGGCGCGTTCCATTT
>JAHFQI010000119.1 GCA_023259355.1 Comamonadaceae bacterium | reverse complement strand
GGCATGAGCGCGCTGCCTGTCGCCACCCCCGGGGCGCCATCCCCCGTCAGCCCGCTGCGGTTGCCCGCCTGGGCCGCGCTGACGGCCCAGGCGCGGGCGCCGCTGCCCTCGCTGCGCGAGTTGCTGGCCAGCGACCCGGCGCGCGCCGGCCGCATGACCCACAACGCCGCCGGGCTCACGCTGGACAGCTCGCGCCAGCGCGTCACGCCGGCCATCGAAGCCCTGCTGCTGGAGCTGGCGCTGCAGGCGGGCGTGCCCGAGCAGCGCGACGCCATGTTTCGCGGCGATGCCATCAATGCGACCGAAGGACGCCCGGTGCTGCACGTCGCCCTTCGCGGCGACCCGCATGAGACAGGCCCCTGGGGCGAGGCCGTGCAAGCACAGGTTCAGCACGAGCTGGACCGGGTCTGCGACTTTGCCGAACGCGTGCGCGCGGGCCGGCTGACCGGGTTTTCCGGCGAGCCGCTCACCGATGTCGTGAACCTGGGCATCGGCGGCTCCGACCTCGGGCCGCGCATGGCCAGCGAGGCGCTGGCGCACCTGGCGCATCCGGGGCTGCGCATGCACTACGTCTCCAACCCCGACGCCTGGGCGCTGTACGCGGTGCTGCGCGAGGTGGACCCGCGGCGCACGCTGTTCGTCGTGTCGTCCAAAACCTTCACGACCCAGGAGACCTTGACCAACGCGGCGTCGGCGCGGCGCTGGCTGGCCGAGGCCGGCTGCCCGCCCGAAGCCGAGCACCAGCATCTGGTGGCCATCTCCGCGGCGCCCGAACGCGCCGTGCAGGCCGGGTACGCCCCGGAGCAGACCTTCCGCTTCTGGGACTGGGTGGGCGGCCGCTACTCGGTCTGGTCCGCGCTGGGGCTGCCGCTGGCGCTGTCCATCGGCGGCCCGGCCTTCCGCGAATTCCTCTCAGGGGCGCGGGCCATGGACGCGCACTTCCGCACGGCCCCTTTGGCCCACAACCTGCCGGTCCAGCTGGCGCTGATGGGCATCTGGAACCGCAACTTCCTCGGGTCCCCGACGCAATTGCTCGCGCCCTACGCATCGCGGCTGGCGCGGCTGACGCCGTTCGTGCAGCAGATGGACATGGAATCGAACGGCAAGCGCATACACACCGACGGCAGCGCCTGCGAGGTCGAGACCGGCGCCATCCTGTGGGGCGGGCTGGGCATCGACGGCCAGCACGCCTATTTCCAGCTGATGCACCAGGGCATGCACCGCGTGCCGGTGGATTTCGTGGGCGTGCGCCGCGACGACACGCCGCTGCCCCTGTGCGCCGAGCACCACCGCGTCGTCACGGCCAACCTGCTCGCGCAAGCCCGGGCCCTGGCACTGGGACGCGATCTGGCGCAAACGCGCGAGGAACTGCAGGCCTCGGGCCTGGACGCGGCCGAGGCGCAGCGGCTGGCCCCGCACCGGACCTTCCCCGGCAACGTACCGAGCAACCTGATCTGGCTGGAGCGCCTGGACCCGGCCAGCCTTGGCGCGCTGGTGGCGCTGTACGAACACAAGGTGTTCACCCAGGCGGCCATCTGGGGCATTCACGCCTTCGACCAGTGGGGGGTGGAGCTGGGCAAGAAGGTGGTGCACGAGATCCACGGCCAGCTGGCGCGCGCGGCCTGACGCCTCGCGCACTGGGGATGTGAGAGGGACGTGAGGCGGCGGGCCACAGCCCCCGCCTCACGCCGCCGCGATTCAGGCCAGCTTCTGTTTCAGCAGCTCGTTGACCTGCGCCGGGTTCGCCTTGCCCTTGCTGGCTTTCATGATCTGGCCGACCAGGGCGTTGAAGGCCTTGTCCTTGCCGGCCTTGAACTGCGCCACGTTGTCGGCGTTGGCGGCGATCACCTCGTCGATGATTTTTTCCAACGCGCTGGCGTCGTTCATCTGCTTGAGGCCCTTGGCTTCGATGACGGCATCGGCATCCGGCGCTTCACCGTTCCACAGCGCCTCGAAAACCTGACGGCCCGCGTTGTTGGAGATGGTGCCGTCGGCGATGCGGGCAATCAGCCCCGCGAGTTGCGCCGCGCTGACCGCGGCTTGCTCGATGCCGACCTCACCCGCATTCAAGCGCCGCGACACCTCGCCCATGATCCAGTTGCTCGCCAGCTTGGGCTGGCCGCAGGCTTGGGCCGTGGCCTCGAAATAAGCCGCCATCGCCTTGCTCTGTGTCAGCGTCGTGGCGTCGTATTCCGGCAGCCCGTAATCGGCGACGAAACGCTGGGCCATCACGCGCGGCAGCTCGGCCATTTCCGAGCGCACGCGCTCGACCCACTCGGGTGCGATCACCAGCGGCGGCAGGTCGGGGTCGGGGAAGTAGCGGTAATCGGCCGCGTCTTCCTTGGTGCGCATGGCGCGGGTTTCGCCGGTGTCCGGGTCGAACAGCACGGTGGCCTGCTGGATCGCGCGGCCGTCCTCGATTTCCTCGATCTGCCAGCGGATCTCGTAGTCGATCGCCTGCTGCATGAACTTGAAGCTGTTGAGGTTCTTGATCTCGCGGCGTGTGCCCAGTTCGGCGCCGGGCTTGCGCACCGACACGTTGGCGTCGCAGCGGAAGCTGCCTTCCTGCATGTTGCCGTCGCAGATGCCGATCCAGGTGACGATCTTGTGCAGCTCCTTGGCGTAGGCCACCGCTTCGGCACTCGATCGCATATCGGGCTCGGTGACGATTTCCAGCAACGGCGTGCCCGCGCGGTTCAGGTCGATGCCCGACTGGCCGATGAAGTCTTCGTGCAGCGATTTGCCGGCGTCTTCTTCGAGGTGGGCGCGCACCAGGCGAACGGATTTTTTCTCATCGCCGAGGAAGAACTCGACCGAGCCGCCCTGCACCACCGGGATCTCGAACTGGCTGATCTGGTAGCCCTTGGGCAGGTCGGGGTAGAAGTAGTTCTTGCGTGCAAAAATGCTTTTGGGTGCGACATGCGAGCCGACCGCCAGGCCGAACTCGATGGCGCGCTGCACCGCGCCCTTGTTCATCACCGGCAGCGTGCCGGGCAGCGCCAGGTCCACGGCGCAGGCCTGGGTGTTGGGCTCGGCACCGAAGGCGGTGGGCGCGCGGCTGAAAATCTTGGACTGGGTGGACAGCTGGGCGTGCGTTTCGAAGCCGATGACGACCTCGTAGCCGCGCACCAGCAGCGATTTCGCGGGTGTGGTTTTGGGTGTGCTCATGCTCAGACTCCCTCGGGCTTGCGGGAGTGGAAATCAGTGACTTGCTGCAGGCGGTGCGCGGCGTTCAGCAACCGGGCTTCGGAGAAATAGTTGCCGATGAGCTGCAGGCCCACGGGCATTCCGCCTTCGCCAAAACCGGCGGGCACGCTCATGCCGGGCAGGCCGGCCAGCGAAGCCGGCAGCGTGAAGATGTCGGCCAGGTAGTCGGCCAGCGGGTCGTTGCCGTGCCCGCCGAGCTTCCAGGCCACGGTGGGCGCGACCGGCCCGGCGATCACGTCGCACACCTTGAAGGCCTGCTGGAAATCGTCGGCGATCATGCGGCGGATGCGCTGCGCCTGCAGGTAGTAGGCGTCGTAGTAGCCGTGGCTCAGCACGTAGGTGCCGATCATGATGCGGCGCTTGACCTCGTCGCCGAAACCTTCGGCGCGCGTCTTCTTGTACATGTCCACCAGGTCGGTGTAGTCCCGGGCGCGGTGGCCGAACTTCACGCCGTCGAAGCGGCTCAGGTTGGAACTCGCCTCGGCCGGGGCGATGATGTAGTAGACGGGAATGGACAGCTCGGTGCGCGGCAGCGAGATTTCGACCAGCTTCGCGCCGAGCTTCTCGTATTCCTTCAGCGCGGCGTCCACGGCCGTGCGCACATCGGCCGACAGGCCTTCGCCGAAAAATTCTTTCGGAATGCCGATGCGCAGGCCGTCGATGGCGTCGTTCAGCGAGCGCGAGAAGTCTTCCGCGGGCACGTCGAGCGAGGTCGAATCGCGGTCCGGGTCGGGGCCGCACATGGCCGACAGCAGCAGGGCGCAGTCCTCGGCGCTGCGCCCCATGGGCCCGGCCTGGTCCAGGCTCGACGCGAAGGCGATCATGCCGTAGCGCGACACCCGGCCGTAGGTGGGCTTGATGCCGGTGATGCCGCAGAACGACGCCGGCTGGCGGATCGAGCCGCCGGTGTCGGTGCCCGTGACGGCGGGCGCCAGGCGCGCGGCCACGGCGACGGCGCTGCCGCCCGAGGAGCCGCCGGGGATGCGCGTCACATCCCACGGGTTGCGAGCCGGGTGGTAGGCCGAGTTTTCGTTGGCCGAACCCATGGCGAACTCGTCGCAATTGAGCTTGCCCAGCGTAACGACGCCGGCCTCGGCCAGCTTGCGCACCACGGTGGCATCGAACGGCGAGCGGTAGCCCTCCAGCATCTTCGAGCCGGCCGTGCTGGGGAAGTCCTTGGTGACGAAAATGTCCTTGTGCGCCAGCGGCACGCCTTCGAGCGGCCCGGCGGTGCCCGCCGCCAGGCGCGCGTCGGCGGCGCGGGCCTGGGCCAGCGTCACGGCTTCGTCCACGGCGAGGTAGGCGCCCAGCGATTCGTGCGAGCGGGCGCGGGCCAGAAAATGCTGTGCGGCCTCGACGGCCGAGACTTCGCGCGCGCGCAGGCTGGCGGCCAGTTCGGCCACGCCGAGGTCATGCAGGGGTTGGTTGTTGATGTCGCTCATGCTGGCCCCCTTCACTCGATCACCTTGGGCACCAGGAACAGGCCGCGCTCCACCGCCGGCGCGCTGCGCTGGTTGGCGTCGCGCTGGTCCGGCTCGCTGGCGACGTCGTCGCGCAGGCGCAGCGCCACGTCCTGGATCGCGGCAACAGGGTGCGCCAGCGGCTCCACGCCCGAGGTATCCACAGCCCGCATCGCTTCCACGATGCCGAAGAAGCCATTGATCTGCGTGAGCAAGCGCTCGCTTTCGTCGGGTTGTAACTCAAGCCGGGCCAAATTGGCGATCCGGGCAATGTCGTGAGGGGTCAGGGACATGAGAAAAATGCTTCGGAAACGAGATGTAAAGGGAAGGCCCCGGGCGCGAACACCCAGGTTATTCACAGGCGATGCGGTATTATCCCGCCTTTGGTGCAACACCCGCGAAAGCGACGCCATTTGCACCGAAAACCCATTTTTTGAATCGAATAACGGGGCGACGTCGGGCCGAAGCGCCAGCCGTGCCCGAGAGGACTTGTGATGTTTGGATCATTCCGTCGGTATTTCTCCACCGACCTGGCCATTGACCTTGGCACCGCGAACACGCTGATTTTTGTCCGCGACAAAGGCATCGTGCTCGACGAACCCTCGGTCGTGGCCATCCGCCATGAAGGCGGCCCTCAGGGCAAGAAAACCATCCAGGCCGTGGGCAAGGAAGCCAAGGCCATGCTGGGCAAGGTGCCCGGCAACATCGAGGCGATCCGCCCGATGAAGGACGGCGTGATCGCCGACTTTACCGTGACCGAGCAGATGCTCAAGCAGTTCATCAAGATGGTTCACCCGCGCGGCGTGTTCCGTCCCAGCCCGCGCATCATCATCTGCGTGCCCTGCGGCTCCACCCAGGTGGAACGCCGCGCGATCCGCGAATCGGCGCTGGGCGCCGGCGCCTCCGAGGTGTACCTGATCGAGGAACCCATGGCGGCAGCCATCGGCGCCGGCCTGCCCGTCAGCGAAGCCAGCGGCTCGATGGTGGTGGACATCGGCGGCGGCACCACCGAAGTCGGCGTGATCTCGCTCGGCGGCATGGTTTACAAGGGCAGCGTGCGCGTCGGTGGCGACCGTTTCGACGACGCCATCATCAACTACATCCGCCGCAACTACGGCATGCTGATCGGCGAGCCGACGGCCGAGGCCATCAAGAAGAACATCGGCTCGGCTTTTCCGGGCTCCGAAGTCAAGGAAATGGAAGTCAAGGGCCGCAACCTCTCCGAAGGCGTGCCGCGCAGCTTCACGATCTCCAGCAACGAGATCCTGGAAGCCCTGACCGATCCGCTCAACAACATCGTCTCTTCCGTCAAGACCGCGCTGGAACACACCCCGCCGGAGTTGGGCGCCGACATCGCCGAGCGCGGCATGATGCTGACCGGCGGCGGCGCGCTGCTGCGCGACCTGGACCGCCTGCTGGCCGAGGAAACCGGCCTGCCGGTGCTGGTGGCCGAGGAACCGTTGACCTGCGTGGTGCGCGGCTGCGGCATTGCGCTGGAGCGCATGGACCGGCTGGGCAGCATTTTCACGAGCGAATAAGCGTACCGAGGCGGCGACGCATGCGCCGCGTGTCCTGCGCGCGCGGGTGAACGCCATTCCACGCGCCAAGCCCGGAAATCAGGGGCGCAACCCACCTGAAACTGGGACAATCCGCCAGCACCATGCCACTGGGTACCCTTGACCGAACCCCGCCGCCCTTCTTCAAGCAAGGGCCGTCGGCGCTGTCCAAGCTGATTTTCTTCAGCGCGCTCGCGCTGTTCCTGATGGTGGCGGACACGCGGCTGAAAATCTCGCAGCCGCTGCGCGCCGTGGTGGCCACGGTGCTCTATCCCGTGCAGTGGCTGGTGATGCAGCCGGTCCGCATGGCCCAGAACGCGGGCGCCTACGTCTCCACCGTCAAGTCCGCGCAGCAGACCGAGGCCGAAGCCCGCCAGAAGCTCGCCCTGCAGGCCCTTCGCGCCAACCAGGTCGAGCAGTTGGCGCTGGAAAACGGCCGGCTGCGCAAGCTGCTGGGCCTGCGCGAGCAGCTCGGCGTGACCTCCCAACCCGCCGAGGTGCTCTACGACGCGGCCGACCCGTACACCCGCAAGATCATCATCGACCGGGGCCTGACCCAGGGCATCGAAGCCGGATCGCCGGTGGTGGACGAGCTGGGCGTGCTGGGCCAGGTGACGCGCGTGTACCCGCTGGTGAGCGAAGTCACGCTGGTGATCGACCGCGACCACGCCATTCCCGTGCTCAACACCCGCACCGGCGCGCGCAGCGTCGCGTACGGCGACCCCATCACGCTGGGCGGCTCGCTGGAGCTGCGCTTCATGCCGGCCAACGCCGACGTGCAGGCGGGCGACCTGCTGACCACCAGCGGCGTGGACGGCATTTACCCGCCGGGCCTGCCCGTGGCCAAGGTCGCGAAAGTGGAGCGCCGCGCCGACTCGTCTTTCGCGCGCATCCACGGCGCGCCTCAGGCACTGGCGTTGGGCGCGCGCCATGTGATGGTGCTCAAGCCCCTGAGCGGGCAGATTCCGCCGCCGCCGGCGGAGGAAAAACCGCAGCCCGTGTCCAAGCGGGGGAGCCGCCCATGATCATGCGCCCCGGCCAGCAGCTGCTGCTGCCCGCCAACCCCGCCTTCATCTGGGCCAGCCTGCTGGGCGCCCTGCTGCTCAACATGGCGCCCAACATGGCCGGCCTGGGGCGCGCGGCCTGGATGCCCGACCTGCTGGCCCTGGTGCTGGTGTTCTGGAACGTGCACCAGCCTCGGCGCGTGGGCGTCGGCGCCGCCTTCGTGTTCGGCCTGTTCATGGACGTGCACCAGGCCGCGCTGCTCGGCCAGCATGCGCTGGCCTACACCGCCCTGAGCTATTTCGCGATCACCATCCACCGGCGCCTGCTGTGGTTCAGCGTGCCCTCGCAGGCGCTGCACGTGCTGCCCATGTTCGTGGCAGCCCATGCCATCGAACTGGCGATCCGCCTGATCGGCGGCGGCCTGTTCCCCGGCTGGCCGGCGCTGCTGGCACCGCCGCTGGAAGCCCTGCTGTGGCTGGCGGCCAGCATCGTGCTGCTGCTGCCGCAGCGTCGCGCGCCCAACCCTGACGCGAACCGTCCGTTGTAAATGACCCCCACGCTTGTCACTGCCCCAGCATCGGCACAAGCCGATGATGCAAGTACTGCGCTGGACGCGCCTGCGCCCCAGGCGCAGGCCCTTCGTGCCGTCCGGATGTGCGCAGGCACATCCGGAGCCGCGGCACTCAGCCCCGAGGGGGCTCGCCTTGCTTGGGGCGGCCCGGCGCCGCGGCGATCATGACGGAAATGCGGAACGTCGAAGCCGACCTGTCGCGCTTCAGGCTGCGGGTTCTGGCGATCACCGCGGTGGTGCTGGTGGCGTTCCTGATGGTGGCCACACGGCTGGTGTACCTGCAGGTGTTCCGCCACGACGACCTGGACGAACAGGCCGAGAGCAACCGCACCGCCATCGTGCCCATCGTGCCCAACCGAGGGCTCATCCTGGACCGCAATGGCGTGGTGCTCGCCACCAATTACTCGGCCTACACGCT
The DNA here is from genome assembly GCA_023259355.1 of Comamonadaceae bacterium. Taxonomy (GTDB): domain Bacteria; phylum Pseudomonadota; class Gammaproteobacteria; order Burkholderiales; family Burkholderiaceae_C; genus JAHFQI01. Next base: position 5,216 of record JAHFQI010000119.1, on the reverse strand, counting down.
GGAGATCACGCCGGCCAAGGTCGGCAACCTGGAGCAGACCATCAACGCGCTGTCCACGTTGGTGGAGATCCATCCCCGTGACCGGCGCCGCTTCAAGAAACTGCAGGAGGAATCGAAGAGCTTCGAGTCGCTGCCGATCCGCACCCGCCTGACCGACGAGGAGGTGGCGCGTTTTGCCGCCCAGCGCTTCCGTTTTCCGGGCGTGGACATCAAGGCCCGGTTGTTCCGCAGCTACCCCTTCGGCGAGCTGGCCAGCCATGTGATCGGCTACATCGGCCGCATCAACCAGAGCGAAAAGGAACACATCGAGGAGTCCGACGACGCGGCCAACTACCGCGGCACCGACTACATCGGCAAGCTGGGGGTCGAGCAGAGCTACGAGGCGCAGCTGCACGGCACCACCGGCGTGGAACAGATCGAGACTTCGGCGGGCGGCCGCGCGACGCGCCGGCTGGCCAGCAGCCCGGCCGCGCCGGGCAACACCGTGGTGCTCTCCATCGACATCAAGCTGCAAAAGCTGATCGAAGACCTGTATGGCGACCGGCGCGGCGCAATGGTGGCGCTGGACCCCAAGACCGGCGAGGTGCTGGCCTTCGTCAGCAAGCCCACCTTCGACCCCAACCTGTTCGTGGACGGCATCGACCAGGAAAACTGGCAGGAGCTCAACGAGTCCATCGACAAGCCGCTGCTGAACCGGGCGCTGCGCGGCACCTACCCACCGGGCTCCACCTACAAGCCGTTCATGGCGCTGGCGGCGCTCGAGACCGGCAAACGCACGCCGCAGCAGTCCATCAGCGACCCCGGTTACTTCATGTTCGGCAACCACCGCTTCCGCGACGACAAGGAAGGCGGGCACGGCACGGTGGACATGTACAAGTCCATCGTGCAGTCGTGCGACACCTACTACTACATCCTGGCCAACGACATGGGCGTGGACCTGATGCACGACGAGATGCAGAAGTTCGGCTTCGGCGCGCTCACCGGCATCGACATCCATGGCGAGGTGCGCGGGCTCCTGCCGTCCACCGAATGGAAGCGCAACGCCTACAAGCGGGCCGAGCAGCAGAAGTGGTACGCCGGCGAAACCATCTCGCTGGGCATCGGCCAGGGCTACAACAACTTCACCATGCTGCAGCTGGCGCTGGCCACCAGCGTGATCGCCAACGACGGCATCAAGATGAAGCCGCACCTGGTCAAGGAGGTCGTGGACGTGGTGACCCGCCAGTCCCGCGAAACCCTGCGCGAGATCAAGGCCGAGCTGTCGGCGAAAGCGGCCAACATCGCGGTCATCAAGAACGCGCTGGTGGGCGTCAACACCGAAGGCACCGGCACCAGCAGCTTCCGTGGCGCGGGCTACGTCGCCGCCGGCAAGACCGGCACGGCGCAGGTGGTGGCCATCAAGCAGAACGAAAAATACAACGCCGCGCGCACCGCCGAGCGCCTGCGCGACCATGCGCTTTATATGGCATTCGCCCCCGCCGACAACCCGAAAATCGCGCTCGCCATGGTGGTGGAGAACGCTGGCTTCGGCGGCGCCAATGCCGCGCCGATCGCACGCCGGGTGTTCGACTACTGGCTGATGGGCCAGTACCCGAGCGAGGAAGACCTGGCCGCCGTGCAGAAAGGCCAGGCGTTGGCACCGATCGGCAAACCGCGCGCCGCCGCGGAAGTGGGCGCGCCGCAGAAGCCCTAGGCGCGGGGGTATCATTTCCGCTCATTTCACCCCTGGAGCTTGAAACCATGGCCCTGATGGACTTCATCAAGAAGCAGTTCATAGACATCATCCAGTGGACGGAGACCGGCGACGGCACGCTGGCCTGGCGCTTCCCGATGGCGGAAATGGAAATCCAGAACGGCGCCTCGCTGACCGTGCGCGAGTCGCAGATGGCGGTGTTCGTCAACGAAGGCAAGGTGGCCGACGTGTTCGGCCCCGGCACCTACAAGCTCACGACGCAGACGCTGCCGGTGCTCACCTACCTGAAGAACTGGGACAAGCTGTTCGAGTCCCCGTTCAAGAGCGACGTCTACTTCTTCAGCACGCGCCAGCAGGTGGACCAGAAATGGGGCACGCCCCAGCCCATCACCGTGCGCGACGCCGACTTCGGCGCGGTGCGCCTGCGCGCCTTCGGCAACTTCAGCTTCCGCGTCGCGGACCCCAAGCTGTTCCACACCGAAATCTCGGGCACGCGCGACAACTACACCGTGCAGGATCTCGACGGCCAGCTGCGCGGCCTGGTGCTGCAGAACATCAGCAACGCCATCGCGGGCAGCGGCATTCCGTTCCTGGACCTGGCGGCCAACCAGCTGAAGTTTGCCGAGGCGCTGGTGACGCAGCTCGCGCCCGAGTTCGGCAAGATCGGCCTGAAGCTCGAAGGCATGACGGTGCAGAACGTCTCGCTGCCCGAAGAACTGCAGAAGATCCTCGACCAGAAGATCGGCATGGGCATGGTCGGCAACGACATGGGCAAGTTCATGCAGTACCAGACCGCGCAGGCGATCCCGAAGTTCGCCGAAGGCGCAGGCTCGGGCGGCGGCATCGCGGGCGACGCCATGGGCCTGGGCGCGGGCGTGGCGCTGGGCCAGGTGCTGGCCCAGAATCTCTCGGCCGGACTGCAAGGCGGTGCCGCGCAACCGGCGGCCCCTGCCGCACCGGTGGGTGTCAAACCCGAGGACGTGATGGCCACGCTGGAAAAGCTCGGCGACCTCAAGGCCAAGGGCATCCTGACGCAGGAAGAGTTCGACGCCAAGAAGGCGGAGCTGCTGAAGAAGCTGGTCTGAACCCGCGCCTTGGCTGAGCCCTCATCCCAACGCGCCTACCGCGCGGCGTGCCCCGGCTGCGGCGCGCCCGTGGCGTTCAGGAGCGCCCAGTCCACACACGCGGTGTGCGGCTACTGCCAGAGCACCGTGGTGCGCCAGGGCGAGGTGCTGCAGCGCATCGGCAAGATGGCCGAGCTGTTCGACGACCACAGCCTGCTGCAACTGATGGCCAGCGGCCGGATCGACGGCCAGGCGTTCACCCTGGTGGGCCGCCTGCAATACAAGTACCGCGAAGGCACCTGGACCGAATGGGAAGCACTGCTCGCCGACGGCACGGGCGGCACGCTGAGCGAGGACAACGGCGCCTACGTGTTCTCGCGCCCGGTCGCGGCCAGGCGCGACATCCCCGCTGCCGAGAGCTTCCGCGTCGGCGCCACGACGGCCCTCAACGGCCAGACCTACAGCGTCGCAAGCAACGAACCGGTGGCGCTGCTGGCCGCGCAGGGCGAGCTGCCCCGCCTGCCACCGCTGGGCCAGCCCTTTGCCATGGTCGAACTGCGCGGCCAGGACGCCGCGCAGGTGCTCAGCATCGATTACGGTCCGGCGCTCGCCGGTGCCCCGCCTGCGCTCTCGCTGGGCCGCCCGGTGACGCTGGACGAACTGCAGATGAGCGGCCTGAAGGACGAATCCGCCAAGGACGAGAAAGGCCGCCAGTTCAACTGCCCGAACTGCGGCGCGCCCGTGGCCGTGACGCTGGCGCAGAGCCAGAGCATCACCTGCGCGTCGTGCAACAGCCTGATCGACCTGAGCCAGGGCATCGGTGGCGAGTTGCGGCACGCCGAGCAGGACGAACCGATGCGGCCCCTGATTGCGCTGGGCACGGTGGGCCAGCTGCAGGGTGTGGCGTGGCAGGTCGTGGGCTTCCAGCACCGCATGGGGCAGGAAGCTGGCGACGACGAGCAGTTCGGCTGGGAAGAGTACCTGCTCTACAACGCCAAGCGAGGCTTCGCCTTTCTGGTGGACGCGACCGACGGCTGGAGCCTCGTCAAGCCCGCGACGGGGGCGCCTGTGCTGTCCAGCAATGGCCAGAGCGCCACCTACCTGGGCACGACCTACAAGCTGCAGTACAGCTACAACGCCGAGACCACCTATGTGGCCGGCGAGTTCTACTGGCAGGTGCAGCGCGGCCAGAAAACATCCAACCGCGATTTCGCGGCCGGCAATCAACTGCTCTCGCTGGAACAGACCCCCAATGAAGTCACCTGGTCCAGCGGCGGCAAGATCGACAGCAACACGGTGGCCGGGGCCTTCAAGCTCGACGACAAGAAAGACCTGCTCAAGCGGGCCGACGCCTCGCCCGTGAGCGCCTCGTCGGGCCTGGGCATCGGCACCATCGTCATCCTGTTTGTCATCATCGTGATCTTTCTGCTCATCCTGAGCCGCTGCAGCCAATGCGACCCGGCGGTGGAGAACTGCAGCTCGTCATCCAGCAGTTCCCGCAGCTCGGGCGGCTCGTTCGGCGGCTTTTCCAGCGGCGGTGGGCACAAATGAGTTCAATCCGTCGGGGACGGCGCCGTGCCACGCTTCGGTTTGTCCCGCAAGAAATTTACCTAGGAGGTCGTCATGGAACTTGAGTGGCTGAAACCCGGAGCCTTCCTTGGCTCCATGCTGTTCGCGCTGATCGGCGTGGTCATTTTCTGGCTGAGCTTCATCATCATCGACAAGCTCACGCCCTACAGGCTGTGGGAGGAGATCGTCGAGAAGCAGAACCGCGCGCTGGCCCTGGTGGTGGCGGCCATGTGCCTGGGGATTTCGATCATCGTGGCGGCGGCGATTCACGGGTAAGTGGAAAACGCCAGTTCCCCGGCGGCCAGCCAGGCCGCTCCGCGACCGGTCGAGGTCGCCCTCCTCGCCAGTGTCTTCGTCGTCGCCGCCTGTGGCCTGCTGTACGAACTCGCGGCCGGCGCCATCGCCAGCTACCTGCTCGGCGACTCGGTGCTGCAGTTCTCCACCGTCATCGGCGCCTACCTGTTCGCCATGGGTGTGGGCTCGTACCTGTCGCGGTTTTTTGAGCGGCAGCTGCCCGCGCACTTCCTGCGCATCGAGCTGCTGGTGGCGCTGGCCGGGGTCGCGCTGGCGGCGCTGCTGTTCCTCGCCAACGCCTACACGCCCGGCGCCTTCCGCTTCCTGCTTTATGCGCTGGTGTTCCTGGTGGGCACGCTGGTGGGCCTGGAGATTCCGCTGGTCATGCGCATCCTCAAGCGCAACGTCGCGCTCAAGGACCTGGTGTCGCAGGTGCTGACCTTCGACTACCTCGGCGCGCTCGCTGTGTCGGTGGCATTTCCGCTGGTCCTGGTGCCGCAGCTCGGGCTGGTCCGCACCGGGCTGCTGTTCGGCCTGATGAACGCCTCGGTGGCGTTGTGGGCGCTGTGGCTGTTCCGGCACGAGCTGCGACAGTT
>JAHFQI010000118.1 GCA_023259355.1 Comamonadaceae bacterium | reverse complement strand
GCCCGCCTTGCCCGCGGCCGCCTCGGTGGCCTCCCGGGCCAGGCGCGTGATGCGCGCCCAGTCGCCCTGGGCCAGCGCGTCGGCCGGCGTCAGCCACGAGCCGCCGGCCATGGCCACGTTGGGCAATTTCAGGAAGTCGCGCAGGTTCTCCGGGCTCACGCCGCCGGTGGGGCAGAACTGCACGTCGGGAATCGGTGCGCCCAGGGCCTTGAGCATGGCCATGCCCCCGGCCTGCGCGGCCGGGAACAGCTTCATGAGCGAGAAGCCCTGCTCGCGCCGCTGCATCACCTCGCCGGGCGTCATCACGCCGGGCATGAAAGGCAGCTTCGCGGCCTTGACGGCTTCCACCAGCGCATCGGTGCAGCCTGGCGAGAGCGCGAAGGTGGCGCCCGCGTCGATCACGCGCTGCACCTCGGCCACGCGGGTCACGGTGCCCGCGCCGGTGTGCATTTGCGGCACGGCCCGGGCCACGGCTTCAATCGAAGCGAGCGCGGCGTCCGAGCGCAGCGTGATCTCCATGACGTCGATGCCGCCTTCGAGCAGGGCGTGGGCCAGCGGCACGGCGTGGGCCGGGTCGCTCAGCACGATGACGGGCACGACGCGGGAGGTGAAGGCGGGGCGGGTGAAGCAGGTGGTGGTCATGGTGACGAAATCCGGGTTCTGGGTTTCAGGAGGCGTCGAACAAGGGCGAGGCGCCCGTTTCGGGTGTGCTGGCGTGGCGGCGGAACAGGCCAAAGAGTTCGCGGCCGGTACCGTGTGCGTTGTGGCTCAGGTCGGGGTGGACGACGGTGCGCGCGGCCAGCGTGGCGGCGTCCACTTCGAGTTCGAGCACGCCGCGTTCGCAGTCCAGCGTGATCCAGTCGCCGTCCATCACGCGGGCGATCGGGCCGTCGGCCAGCGCCTCGGGGCTCAGGTGGATGGCGGCCGGCACCTTGCCCGAGGCGCCGGACATGCGGCCGTCGGTGACCAGCGCCACCTTGAAGCCCTTGCCCTGCAGCACGGCCAGCGGCGGCGTGAGTTTGTGCAGCTCGGGCATGCCGTTGGCGCGCGGGCCCTGGTAGCGCACCACGGCGATCAGGTCCTTCTCCAGCTGGCCGGCGTTGAACAGCGCCAGCAGATCCTGCTGGTCGCCCACCACCACCGCCTGGGCGCGCACCACGCGGTGCTCGGGCTTGACGGCCGAGACCTTGACCACGCTGCGGCCCAGGTTGCCCTGCAGCAGGCGCAGGCCGCCGTCGGCGCTGAAGGGCGCGCTGACCGGGCGCAGCACGGCGGTGTCGCCGCTTTGCGCGGGCACCGGACGCCAGGCGAGCCGGCCCTCGTCCAGCCAGGGTTCCTGCGTGTAGGCGGTCAGGTCCTGGCCCATGACGGTGCTGACGTCACCGTGCAGCAGGCCGTTGGCGAGCAGTTCCTGCATCAGGAAACCCATGCCGCCGGCGGCGTGGAAGTGGTTCACGTCGGCGCTGCCGTTGGGGTAGACGCGCGCCAGCAGCGGTACCACGGCCGAGAGTTCGGCGAAGTCGTCCCAGTCGATCAGGATGCCCGCCGCCCGCGCCATCGCCACGAGGTGAATGGTGTGGTTGGTCGAGCCGCCGGTGGCCAGCAGGCCGATGATGCCGTTGACGATGGTCTTCTCGCCCACGATGTCGGCCAGGCAGATGGCGGCTTCGCCGGTGCGCCCGGTCATGGCGATGGCGCGGGCCAGCGCCGCCTTGGTGAGGGCTTCGCGCAGGTCGGTGCCGGGGTTGACGAAGGACGCGCCGGGCAGGTGCAGGCCCATGATCTCCATCAGCATCTGGTTGCTGTTGGCGGTGCCGTAGAAGGTGCAGGTGCCGGGGCTGTGGTAGGCCTGCGCCTCGCTCTCCAGCAGCGCGTCGCGCCCGACCAGGCCCTGGGCATATTTCTGGCGCACCTTGGCCTTGGCGTCGTTCGACAGGCCCGAGGTCATGGGGCCGGCGGGCACGAACACGCCGCTCAGGTGGCCGAACTGCACCGCGCCCATGAACAGGCCGGGCACGATCTTGTCGCAGATGCCCAGGAACAGCGCGGCGTCGAACACGTTGTGCGAGAGCGCCACGGCGGTGGACAGCGCGATCACGTCGCGCGAGAACAGCGACAGTTCCATGCCGGCCGCGCCCTGCGTCACGCCGTCGCACATGGCGGGCACGCCGCCAGCCACCTGGGCCGTGGCGCCCAGCGTGCGGGCGTGATCACGGATCAGCTCGGGGTAGTGCTCGTAGGGCTGGTGGGCCGAGAGCATGTCGTTGTAGGCCGTGACCACGCCCACGTGCGGCGCGCGTTCGGCATGGATCTTGAGCTTGTCGTTGGCGGGCAGGGCGGCCGTGGTGTGGGCCATGTTGGCGCAGCCCATGCCGCCGCGCTGGGTGCCGGTCTTGCGCTGGGTGGCCACGCTGGCCAGGTAGGTCGCGCGGGTGGCGGCGCTGCGTTCGGTGATGCGTTGCGTGACGCGTCGCAGGGTGTCGTTCAGGGGGGTGTTCATGGCAGTCACTTTCATTCAGATTCAGGCGATCCAGACGCTCACAGGCGCTTCATGCTGGTTCAGCAGCAGCGAAACCGGCAGCGCCGGATCGGCCGCCTGGCGAGCCTGCCGGTACACCGCCAGCTTGGCAGCACCCGCGATGGACAGCAGCAGCGCGCGGGAAGCCAGCAGCGCCGGCAGGGTCAATGTCAGCCGCGCGTGCGGCGCGGTGGCCGGGCGCACCCAGGCCACCGGGCCGCTGGCACGCAGCGCCTGCGCAAGGCCGGGTGCGGCGGGAAACAGCGAGGCGGTGTGGCCGTCCTCGCCCATGCCGAGCACGGCCACATCCAGCGGCCAGGGCAGGGCGGCCAGGCGCTGGCTGGCGCGACCGGCCAGCGTCTCCATCGTGGCGTCGTCGGGCCGGTCGGGCACGCTGTCGAAAAAAGGCGCGAAGCTGGCGGCGGCCGCGGCGTCCTGCAGCAGGTGCCGGCGCACCAGCGCGGTGTTGCTGTCGGCATGGTCGTGCGGCACGATGCGTTCGTCCACCAACAGCACGGTGACCTTGTCCCAGTTGAGCGGCTGGGTGCGCAGCACCTCGAACAGGGCGATGGGCGACTTGCCGCCCGAAACCGCCAGCAGGGCGTGGCCGCGCGCGGCGATGGCGCCGCGCAGTTGACCGGCGATGTGCATGGCCAGCGCGGCGGGCGTGGCGCCCGTGTGTTCGGCAACCGGGGCGGCGGGGTGGGTCGTGTTCATGCTTCCTCGACCCAGGCCGAGCCTTCGCGCGCCATCAGGGCGGACGAGGCGGCCGGCCCCCAGGTGCCGGCGGTGTAGGCCTTGGGTTTTTCGTTCAGGGTCTGCCAGCCGTTGATGATGGGTTCGACCCAGGTCCAGGCGGCTTCCAGTTCGTCGCGGCGCATGAAGTGCGTCAGGCGGCCGCGGATCACGTCAATCAGCAGGCGCTCGTAGGCTTCGGCGCGGCGCTCCGTGAAGGCCGACTCCAGGTCCAGGTTCAGGCTCACTGGGCGCAGGCGCATGCCGCTGCCGGGTTCCTTGGCCATCATCTGCAGCTGCACGTGTTCCTCGGGCTGCAGCCGGATCATCAGGCGGTTGACCGGCTGGCGCGGCGCGTCGGGGAAGATGGTGTAGGGCAGGTCGGCGAACTCGATGACGATTTCCGAGCGGCGCTCGGCCATGCGTTTGCCGGTGCGCAGGAAGATCGGCACGTTGGCCCAGCGCCAGTTGTTGATGTGGGCTTTGAGGGAGACGAAGGTCTCGGTGGTGCTGCCTTCAGGGATGTTGGCTTCCTGCAGGTAGCCCACGGCCGCGTCGCCCGCCGAGGCGCCGGCAGCGTACTGGCCGCGCACCGTGTCGCGCGCCACGTCGGCCAGGGTCATGGGCCGCAGCGAGCGCAGCACCTTGAGCTTTTCGTCGCGCACGGCGTCGGGGTCGAGCGACACCGGCGGTTCCATGGCCACGATGCACAGCAGCTGCAGCAAATGGTTTTGCACCATGTCGCGCATGGCGCCGGTGCCGTCGTAGAAGCCGGCTCGGCTGCCCACGCCCACCGCTTCGGCCACGGTGATCTGCACGCTCTTGATGTAGGGGCTGCGCCAGAGCGGCTCGAAAATGGTGTTGCCAAAACGCAGGACCATGAGGTTCTGCACCGTTTCCTTGCCCAGGTAATGGTCGATGCGGAAGATCTGCGATTCGGCGAAGTACTGGCCCACTTCGTCGTTGATGGCGCGGGCCGAGGCCAGGTCATGGCCCAGCGGCTTTTCCAGCACGACGCGGCTGGCCTCGTCAATCAGGTTCGCGGCGGCCAGGTTGGCGCAGATGGCGGTGAACAGGTTGGGCGCGGTGGCCAGGTAATACACCCGCGCCGCGCCGGGGGGCATGGCCGCCGCCAACGCGGCGTAATCGCCGGGCCTGGAAACGTCCATGGACACGTAGTGCAGGCGGGCCAGGAAGCTGTCCCAGGCTTTTTCATCGAAGGCTTTGGGCTCGATGAACGGCACCACCTTCTCCGCGACGAAGCCCAGAAACGCCTCGCGGCTGAAGGGCTGACGGCCGACCGGATGGATGCGGGTGTCGACGGGCAGGTTGCCGTGCAGGTGCGCCATGTACAGCGCCGGCAGGAGCTTGCGCACCGACAGGTCGCCGGCTCCGCCAAAGATCACCAGGTCCAGGGAGTCCGCCACCGCGCCAGATGCATTGAGAGAAGTCATGGGGCTGAGTTCTAATTAAGTTACATGAAAATTGGATTCTTATTGGAATTTAGTTACATGGCAAGTTCTTTTTTTCAACACGGTACGTCGGTGCTGAAGACACGCCCTCAAGGCCGTCGGAACTGCTCTTTGCGCATCGTCGGAAGTTTGTGCGTACCGGCACGCACGGCCCCTGATGGGCGTGCCGACTTCGCTGTCGGTGGGCAGGTGCCAGGCAGTCAATACCTGCGGCAGGGCGTTGCTGGTCAGGCTTGGGGCGGCGTACCAGCTCGACATCGTCACGATGCCCCTGCTGTGATGCACCCAAGGCACGGCAGCAGGCGCTCATTCAACACGGCGGGGAGATTCGGGAGTCCCTGAATTCGAAAGCGTCGTGAACCCGGGAGATAGTACATTGGCAACGCGGTTGCATCCCGCAGTCGTCAATCTGGGGTACTGAGATGAAAACGGTGGGCATGGTCGGCTTGGGCAACATGGGCATGGGGATGGCACGCAACCTCCTCGGCAAGGGGTTTGCGGTGCGCGGGTTCGCGCGTCGCAAGGAGGTGCGCGACGCCTTCACTGCGGCCGGCGGCACGGCCGTGGACTGCGCCGCCGATGTGGGCTGTGGCGCCGATGTCGTCTTCCTGATGGTGATGGATGCCGGGCAGGTGTTCGAGGTCTGCGACAGCGGCCTGCTCGATGCCTTGAAGCCAGGCGCCATCGTGGTCATGACGGCCACGATCGGCCGGGGCGCGGTGATGCAGCTCGTGCCGCAATTGAAGGCCCGCCAGGTCGGGCTGATCGATGCGCCGGTCAGCGGTGGCAAGGGCGGTGCCGACAGTGGCACGCTCACCTTGATGGCGGCGGCCCCCATGGCCCTGCTCAACGAAGCCGATGACGTGCTGCGCGCCATTGGCAGCAACATCATTCACGTGGGCGACGAGCCGGGCCAGGGTCAGGTCGTCAAGGCCTGCCTGCAGGCGTTGATCGGCGTTTCTTTCCAGGGGCTGTTCGAGGCGATGGTGCTGGGTTCGAAGGCCGGCGTCGATGCCGAGGTGCTCAGCAGCGTCATCAACAGCAGCTTCGTCGGCAGCAAGCTGACCGCGAGCACCACCGCCCACATCGTGGCCCGGCGCTTTCGCAACACGGGCAGCCACATCGGCACGATGCACAAGGACGTCGGCATCAGCCTGGACATGGCCCGTGAACTCGGCGTGACGATGCCGGTGGCCGGCGCCGCGATGCAGATGTTCCAGGCCGGCAAATCGGCCATCCCCGATGGGGACAACTGGTGCGTTGTCGAACTGCTCGAAATGCTGGCGGGGATGAACGGCGAAGGCGCCCCAAAATGAAGGCCGGTCGGGGCGATGCCCGTCGCCTCAGAACAGGCTCGCCCCGATGTTGATCAGCAGCGCCAGCACCGTCGTGTTGAAGAGGTAGGCGAGGATGCAGTGGAGCGAGCCGATGCGGCGCATGGGCTTGGAGACGAACGACACGTCGGCCGTCTGGCCCGACGTGCCGATGACGGCCGCGAAATAGAAGAAGTCGCCGTAGTCCGGGTGGTCGTCGTCGGGAAATTGAAGACCTGCCGGCCGGCCCTGGCTGAGCGCCGCGTAGTACTCGTGCGCGTAGTGGAGCGCGAACATCACCTGGATGAAGGCCCACGAAAAGAGCACGGTGACGCCGGCAAGGGCCACGTGCGCGCTCTTGATGAAGCCGTGCATGTCCTTGACCACCACGAGCTCTCCGCCAATGGCCGCGAGGCTGGCGATCGCCGAGACGACGACCAGCAAAAGGATCACGATCTGCCCGTCATCCTGGAGCTGCGCGCGGTAGCGCATGCGGTGCTCCGACGAGCGGGTCATCATGACCGCGGAGAGCAGCACATAAAGACCCGTGCCGGCGTTCCACGCGATGAGCCAGCGCGTCACTGCATGGCGGGCGAGTTCGGTCGGCAGGAGCCAGCCCACCGCGAGGGCGACCGCCGTCGCGATGAAGAGCCTTGGCCGCGCGCGCACCAGGCGAAGAAGCCGGTTTCTCTGCAAGTTCATGCCTGTCCTTTCAACCTGCCGGACCGACTCAGCCCGCCGCCGGGCCGCCCCAAGGCGGGCTGCGCCCCCTCGGGGGGCAGCGACCACGTGAAACGGGGAGCGTGGGGGTCATTCATTCCTGCGGCAGTTCGTGGATCACCATGCCCAGGTGCGGCGGCAAGGGCTTGAGCCAGCTCTTGTGGTGCAGGGCGCGCCCCGCGTCGCGATGGCCCGCTTCCCAGCGCGCCGCCAGTGTGGCGCGGCTGAAGTCAATGTCCTTCAGGTAGTCGTCCTCGGGCATGGCCTTCATGATCAGCCGGACGATGTTGATCGTGCTTTCGCACCCCAGGGCGGCCAGGCGCCGCAGCTCGGGAGACGCTTGCAGGTCGGCGGGAATGCGCCCGGACAAGGCCCGGATGGCGTGGCGCAGGTTCTGCATCGTCCGGTGGTCTTCCAGGTGCTCGCGCGAGCGGCTCGCGTACTGGATGTCTTTTTGCCGGGTCATCGCGGCCGCGATGGAGGTGGGGGCGATCTCGGTCGGGTCCCACAGGTCCACCATGAAACACAAGGTGTCCCGCCGTTCCGCGTCGTCCAGCACGATGTCGATCGGCGTGTTGGAGTAGATGCCGCCGTCCCAGTAGACCGCGCCGTCGATTTCCACGGGCGGGAAACCGGGCGGCAGGGCGCCGCTGGCCATCACATGCCGGGCGGTGATCCGCGTGCCGTCGCTGTTGTCGAAACGCTTGAATTCGCCGGTGACGACGTTCACCGCGCAGACCGTCAGGCGCACATGGCCCGCGTTGAGGTAGTCAAAATCGACGAACTGGTTGAGCGTTGCTTCGAGCGGCGAGGTGTCGTAGAAGCTGGCGTCGCTGGGGCGCACCGCCCGGCCGAGGTCCCAGATCGCGCCGGGTCGCGGACGGAAAAATCCGGGGACGCCCTGGCTCAGGGTTTCCAGGGTCCGCGTCGCGTTGGTCCAGGGGCGTAGCCAGTCCGCCGTGCCGAAATGGGGCAGCAGGGCGGGGCCGTCGCTGGCGACATGGTCCCAGAAGCCCTTGAGCTGGGCCACGCGCGCCCCGGGCGGGTTGCCGGCAATGATGGCGCCATTGATCGCGCCGATCGAGGTGCCCACGACCCAGTCGATCTCCGAGCCGAACTGCGCCAGCCCCGAAAAAGCGCCGCCCTGGTAGGCGCCCAGGGCGCCGCCACCTTGAAGCACCAGAACGACTTGAGGCTTTGACATGATGGAGGCGACGCTTTCAGAAAAGGAGGGCAGGCGATTGTTGCCGATCTCCGTGCGTGTGGCGCAGCGGTCTTTCGGGAACGTGGCGGTCCGTCGCCGCATCCAATGCCTCACAAAAGGAGTCGAACATGCAAAACCTCCACATTGACAGCCGGATCGACCTTGCGGAAGACGCCAGTGACGCCGAGTTGGTCGCTGGCGCTGTGGCCGGGAGCGTCAGGGCGTTTGAAAGGATCATGCGACGCCACAACCGCCTGCTGTTCCGCACCGCGCGCAGCATTTTGCGCAGCGATGAAGACGCCGAGGACGTCCTGCAGGAGGCCTATCTGCACGCCTGGCGCGCGCTCGCCGGTTTTCGGGCCGAGGCCCGGCTTTCCACCTGGCTGGTGCGGATTGTCGTCAATGAAGCGCTGGGCCGGCTGCGCTTGCGCCAGCGCGGGGCGCAAGTCATCCCGCTGGACAACGCGATCGACTGGATGGAGACGCAAATGGAAGCGCCGTCATGTGAACAACCCGAACCCGCCGCCATGCGTGCGCAGATGCGCCGCTTGATCGAGGCGCACATCGACCTGCTGCCGGACACCTTCCGCACGGTGTTCATGTTGCGCGCAGTCGAGGAAATGAGTGTGCAGGAGGTCGCCTCGGCACTCGGCATTCCCGAGGCCACGGTGCGCACCCGCTTCCTGCGCGCGCGCAGCCGGCTGCGCGAGGGATTGGCCGGCGATGTCGATCAGGCCATCGACGAGGCCTTTGCGTTCGACGGCCAGCGCTGCGACCGGATTGTCGCCCGCGTCCTGGCCGTGCTCTGATTTTTCATCCACCCTGAAAGGAGACTGCCATGTCCATGTCATTTCTGCAGTTGACAACGCCCCTGGCCGCGCGCCGCCTGTTTCTGGGCCGCAGCGGTCTGGCACTGTCCGGCGCGGCCGTCGCGCTGCTGGCGGGCAACGGCGCGCTGGCCGCCAAATCGCGCCACGGCGGCGAGGGCGACCTGCGCATCCTGAACACCGCGCTGGGCGCGGAACAGGAAGCGATCGCGGCGTATCAGCTTGGCGCCGAAAGCAAATTGCTCGAAAAACCCGTGCTCGATCTTGCGCTGACTTTCCAGGGGCAGCACAAGGAGCACGCGGCCGTGCTGGCCCAAACCATTGAGAAGCTGGGCGGCAAGCCGGTGATGGCGAAGGCGCAATATGCGTTTCCGGTGGATCAACTGAAGTCGCAGGCCGATGTGCTCCGATTCGCGGCCAAACTGGAGCAGGGGGCGGTCAGCGCCTATCTGGGTGCCGTGCCGCTTTTTGGCGACCGGGCCCTGGCCAAGGCGGCCGCCAGCATCCTGGGCGACGAAGCGATGCACTGGGCGGTGCTGCGCCAGGCGCTGGGTGAGGTGCCGGTGCCGTCGGCCTTCATGTCATGACGCCGCGCCATCCGCACCCGCTGTTGTGGGTGGCGCTGGGCTGGGCCCTGGTGGGGTCGCCGGCTTTCGCGGACGGCGTTCAGAAGGTGCCCTCCAGGGCCGACAGCGTCCGTGGCGAACAGGTCTACGGACGTTGCCAGGCCTGCCATGCGCTGACCTATGACCGTGTCGGGCCGCGCCATTGCGGCCTGTTTGGCCGGCGGGCCGGCAGCGTGCCCGGGTTTGCTTATTCGCCCGCGATGAAAAATTCGGGCATCACCTGGGACGAAAAGACGCTGGACCGGTTTCTTCGCAGTCCCTTGGCCGCGGTTCCCGGCAGCACCATGACCTACGACGGCGTGCCCGATCCCCGTGAACGGGCCGACCTGATCGCCTACCTCCGCCTGGCGGGCGCTTCGAAGGAATGCCGTCAGTAGCGGCAAGGTCACCGCGCACGGGTCCCTGCGCTGAGTGCGCGGGATCAGCGTGCGGTGGTTGCGGCCGCGGGCCGGGACAGTTCGGGCAGGGCCATCTCGGGCGCCGCGAGGGACCAGAGCTGTTTCAATTTGATCAATTCCTCATCGAAACGCGAATTGATGCGCTTTTTCTCGTCTTCCTGCTCGCCGATGAATCGGTTCTGGACGTTGGTGCTCTGCGTGTTTTCATCGATCTGCCGCTTCAGCGAAGGCGGCATTTTGGCGGGGTCTTTTTTGTAGAACTCCAGCTCGGCGTCAATCCCCTTGCGCTGATGCTGCAGCTCGCCCAGGCGTTTTCTTGCCGCCTTGACGACCTCGTCCACCTGGGCCAGCGCCTCGCGCCGTTCCTTGTCGTGCACCGACCGGGACGGGTAGCGGATCAGCAGGGCATGGTCACGCCGCTTTTCCTCGGCGAGCCGGGCTTTTTCCTCGGCGGCCTGGCGTTCCTTCGCTTCCTGGGCAGCGCGTTCCTGTGCCGTGAGCGACGGGCCGATCTTGCGCCGCACCGTGCCGCTGGGATTGAGCTCCAGCTGCTCACGGTCCACGCAGTCCGCGATCGGCCGGTCCGAGGTGATCTTGCGCCCCTTGCCGTCAACGCAGGTGTAAATGCCCTCGGCGCCCCAGCCCGCAAGGGCCATGCCCAGCAGCAGTCCTGCCGCTGCGAGTTTCAAGAGCCGTCTGCGCACGTTGATCCTTATTCCACGCCGTAGCGTTGCCGGTAAGCCAGAACCCGCTCGTGATGGGTGGCGAGGCCGTCGCTGCGGTGGTGCTCCAGATACTGCAGCAAGTCGGCCAGCCGCGCAATCGCGCACACCTGCAGCCCGAGCTGGTCGCGCACATACTGCACCGCGCTGTGGTCCACGTCCTGGCCGTTTTCTGTGGCTTTTTCCTGCCGGTCCAGGGCGATGGCCACGGCATGCGGCGTGGCCCCGGCGGCCCGGATGATGGCGATCGACTCGCGCGCGGCCGTGCCGGCGGACATCACGTCATCGACGATCAGCACCCGGCCTTTCAGGGGCGCGCCCACCAGCGTGCCGCCTTCGCCGTGGTCCTTGGCTTCCTTGCGGTTGTAGGCAAACGGCACGTTGCGCCCCAGGCGGGCGAGTTCGATGGCCACGGCCGCACCCAGCGGAATGCCCTTGTAGGCGGGGCCGAAGATCATGTCGAACTCGATGCCGCTGGCAATCAGGGCCTTGGCATAAAACTCCGCCAACCGGCCGAGCTTGGCGCCGTCGTCGAACAGGCCCGCGTTGAAGAAATAAGGGGAGAGTCGCCCGGCCTTGGTCTTGAATTCGCCAAAGCGCAGCACGCCCGAATCGACCGAAAACTGCACGAAATCCTGCGCCAGCACGTTGTCCGCCGCCGGCTTTGCCTCAACCACCATGGGAAATCCTTGTTCAAGTTAACCAGCCCGGCCCGACGGACTTGATTCCAGCGCCACCTGGGGCCTGTCAAACGGACCGGCGCGACACCGCCCAGATTGTATTTGGGCGCAGGGGCCGGGCGCGGGCGAAATGGGGTAAGGCTGCGCCACGGACCTGCCATCGCAGCAGGCAGGGGCTGGCGATGCGCCGAAAGAAAGAACTCCAGCGAGCCCGTGCCAGGCCGTGTCAGAGTTCAGGACAGAACTCTGCGTTGCGTCTGACGAACACCTGGGCCTGCTCCGCGCTCACCAACTCGATCTTCTTGAGGTGGTTTGCCACGTTGTTGCCCGGCTCCAGCAAGAGCTGGCCATCGGGCAACACCACAAAACGGCTTTTGTGAACGAATTCGCCGGCACCGTTGCGGGTCTGGAGCAGGCCGCAGACGGCCTTGCTGTCCTGATCCTCCCGAAGCGAGGCGAAGCGCACCGCCTGCGGCTCCTTGAACTGGGATCTGACCAATTCCCGGGCCAGCGCCTTGGGTGTGTGCGACCTCCACCAGACCCAGCTACCGGCGCCCGCGACAGCGATCAGTGTCACCACAACCGTGGCCAGGATGGATGTATTCTTGTTCATGTCCGGTCTTTCGCGCAGATGAGCGGCATTGATGGAAAAAGTTTAGCGGGTCCCAATGCCCCTCTTGATGAAACGGCTGTAAAGATCGGTAAATGGCGTTCCCGGCCGCCGGTGGGGATGACCGCGCAAATGGCCGCCGGGGACGAGGCCGCACAGACCGGGCTTTGCATAGAATGCCGCCAGCCGGCCGGCTTCGCCTCAACCACCCTGGAGACCTCCTTGTTCAAGTTAACCAGCCTCAACCTCAACGGCATCCGTTCGGCCACCACCAAGGGGGTGGAGCAGTGGCTGGCGCAACACAGCCCGGATTGCCTTTGCGTGCAGGAGGTCAAGGCGCAGGCGGCGGATGTGCAGGGCCGCTTCGAGGCGCTCGCGGGCCTGACGGGCCACTTCCACTTTGCCGAAAAAAAAGGCTACTCGGGTGTGGGGGTCTACTCGCGGCACGAGCCGAGCGACGTGGTCGTCGGTTATGGCTCGCCCGAGTTCGATGCCGAGGGCCGCTACGTGGAGCTGCGCTTTGACACGCCGGCGCGCAAGTTGTCCATCATCAGCGCCTATTTCCCGAGCGGTTCGTCCGGCCCCGAGCGGCAGGAAGCCAAGTTCCGTTTCCTGGCCGGGTTCTACCCCCATCTGACGGCGCTGAAACAGGAGCGCGATTTCATCCTGTGCGGCGACGTCAACATCGCCCACCAGCAGATCGACCTGAAGAACTGGCGCAGCAACCAGAAAAACAGCGGTTTCCTGCCCGAGGAGCGCGCCTGGATGACCAAGTTGCTGGACGAAGCCCAGTTGGTCGATGTGTACCGGCAGCTCCAGCCCACGGCCACCGACACCGCCTACACCTGGTGGAGCAACAGGGGCCAAGCCTACGCGAACAACGTGGGGTGGCGGCTGGACTATCACCTGGCCACGCCGGCGATCTCGGGCCTGGCGAAGTCCGAGTCGATCTACAAGGCCGAAAAGTTTTCGGACCACGCCCCCGTGACCATCGAATACGACCTGGCACTCTGAAATCCCGGCGCGGGGCCTTCAGCCAAACACCGCCCGGCACAGCGCCAGCACGGCGTCGCGTTCGGCCGCCAGCACCTCGGGCGCCACCTGGGTCGGTTCTTCGTTGAGTCGCGCGCGGTGCTGCACACGGCGCAGTTCGCGGTAAGCGCTCGCGGCCGCCGCGCCCACGCCCGGCGGCAGCAGGCCGGCACTCTCGGCACGCTGCAGCAACGCGATGTTGCCGACGTTGTCGGCCAGTTCCGGGTGGGCCGCGGCCTGCGAAAGCACCAGGAACTGCATGGCAAACTCGGCATCCACCATGCCGCCGGCGCTGTGTTTCACGTCGAAGCGGCCGTCGGGGATGGGGTGCGCGGCCCGCACTTTCTCGCGCATGGCGGCGATCTCGCCCTTCAACGCGGCGGCGTCGCGCGGCGCTGTGATCACGGCCAGGCGGACGGCGTCGAAGCGCTCGCGCAGGGACAGGGGTGAGGCGCCGGTGCCGGACACGGCCAAGCCTTCGCTGCCCAGCACGAAGCGGGCGCGCGTCATGGCCTGGTGTTCCCAGGTCCAGGCGGTGTTGCTGCCGCGCTGCTGCTGGTAGCCGGCGTACGCGTCGAAGGTGGTGACCAGCAGGCCCGAGCTGCCGGT
>JAHFQI010000117.1 GCA_023259355.1 Comamonadaceae bacterium | reverse complement strand
GCATCGACCGCCCGCATGATCAACCGCCCGGCCACGCTGGACACCATCGTCGCCACCAACCTGCACGCCGACATCCTGAGCGACCTGGCCGCCGCGCTGGCCGGCAGCCTGGGCATTGCCCCCACCGGCAACATCGACCCCGAGCGCCGCTACCCCAGCATGTTCGAACCCATCCACGGCTCCGCCTTCGACATCATGGGCAAGGGCCTGGCCAACCCCGTGGGCACCTTCTGGTCCGTGGTGATGCTGCTGGAGCACCTGGGTGAGACGGACGCCGCCAAGCGGGTCATGAACGCCATCGAGCAGGTCACGGCGAACCCGGCGTTGCACACCCGCGACCTGGGCGGCAAGGCCACCACGGCCGACGTGACTGAGGCGGTGTGCGGCTTCCTGGCCGCCGGTTCGCAGCGCAAGGCTGCTTAACCCGCACTGACCAGGGACCTCCAGCGGAAGTTGGGGTCCCTTCCAGGTTTTGAGAGGTGGCACCGGGCGCTGCCCCTCGCCCCGAAGCAGCCGCAATGCGCTGTCGGGCCAGCTCGTGCCTACACATCCACTCGGAGACAACCCATGCGCAGCTTCTTCGGAAAGCTCTACGTCCAGGTCCTGATCGGCGTCTTTGCCGGCGTTGCCCTGGGCTTCTTCGCCCCCCACATCGCCAGCGATTTCAAGCCCCTGGGCGACATCTTCATCAAGCTGATCAAGATGGTGTTCGCCCCGATCATCTTTGCCACCGTCGTGCTGGGCATCGCGCGAATGGAGAACATGAAGGAGCTCGGCCGCGTCGGTGTTCGGGCGCTGGTCTATTTCGAGGTTCTTTCAACCTTCGCACTGGCGCTCGGCCTGGTGGTCGTCAATGTGGTCGGCCCCGGCAACGGCATGAACATCGACGCGACGCAGCTCGATACCAAGGCGATCGCCACCTACACCGCCACGGCGGCCAAGCCAACCGGCTTCGTCGATTTCATGCTCAACCTGGTGCCGAGCAGCATCGTCGATGCGCTGGCCAAGAACGACATCCTTCAGATCCTCGTCTTCGCGACGATGTTCGGCATCGCCCTGTCGCACATCGGGCCGCGTGCCAAACCCGTTGTCGACTTTCTGGACTCATTCACCCACGGTGTTTTCTCCGTCGTTGGCATGATCATGCGGCTGGCACCGCTGGCGGCGTTCGGCGCGATGGCCTTCACGGTCGGCAAGTATGGCCTGGGGTCGATCGTGTCGCTGGGCAAGCTGATGGGCACGATGTACATCACCTGCTTCCTGTTCGTCGCCATCGTGCTCGGTGGCATCGCCCGGCTCTCTGGCTTCAGCCTGTGGAAGTTCCTGAAATACATCAAGGATGAACTGTTCACGGTGCTCGGCACCAGCTCGTCCGAGTCGGTGGTGCCGCAACTGATGCGCAAGCTGGAGAACGCCGGTGTGTCCAAGCCCGTGGTCGGCCTGGTCGTGCCCTCGGGCCTGACCTTCAACCCCGACGGCCAGTGCATCTACTACACCATGGCCGCGATCTTCATCGCCCAGGCCACCAACACGCCGCTGACCTTGACCGACCAGCTGGTCGTGCTGGGCGTGCTGTTGCTGACGTCCAAGGGATCGGCCGGCGTCACCGGTTCCGGCTTCATCACGCTGGCGGCCACGCTCGCCTCGATGGGCAAGATTCCTGTGGCCGGCATGGTGCTGTTGCTGGGGGTGGACCGTTTCATGTCGGAAGCCCGGGCCATCACCAACACGATCGGCAATGCGGTGGGCACGGTGGCCATCGCCCGCTGGGTCGGCTCGGTTGACCGTGAGCGCCTGGCCCAGATCCTCGACGGCAAGACCGATCCCGAAGACTTGCATGCGCTCTACGAAGGTGACGGCGACGGCAGCAATGTGCAGCCCCTGCGCAGCGCGCAGGCAGCCTGAGACCGTACCGGGGTTTATCGTGAAACCAATCGACCCACGCAACTTGCTGCGCACCATGTTCGATGCGGCGATCGCCGCTGCGCAGCCCGCGCTGTGCGTGCCCCGCCATCTGCCGTTGGCGCCGAAGGGCCGGCTGGTCGTGATCGGGGCCGGCAAGGCCTCGGCCGCCATGGCACGGGCTGTCGAAGACCACTGGCAAGGCCCGCTCTCGGGCCTGGTCGTGACGCGTTACGGCTACGCCGTGCCCTGCGAACGCATTGACATCGTCGAGGCGGCGCACCCGGTGCCCGACGAGGCCGGCGAGGCCGCCGCAACGCGACTGCTGCAGCTCGTTCAGGGCCTGACGGCCGACGACCTCGTGTTGTGCCTGATTTCTGGCGGCGGCTCATCGCTGCTGCCGCTGGCTTTGCCGGGCCTCACGCTGGCCGACAAACAGGCGCTCAACCGGGCCCTGCTGGCCAGCGGCGCCAGCATCAGCGAGATGAACTGTGTGCGCCGGCACCTGTCGGCCATCAAGGGCGGGCGGCTGGCGGCCGCCTGCCATCCGGCGCGGGTCGTCAACCTGCTGCTGTCCGATGTGCCCGGCGACGACGCCATCGCCATCGCCTCCGGCCCGACCGTCCCCGACCCGACCACCTGCGGCGACGCGCTGGCGATCTTGCGCCGTTACCAGATCGATGTGCCGCCCCGTGTGCTTTCGCTGCTCGAAAGCGGCGAGGGTGAATCGCTGAAACCCGGCGACCCACGCTTGCCAGCCATCGAAACCCATTTCATCGCCACGCCGCAAATGGCCCTCGAAGCGGCGGCGCAGGTGGCCCGTGAGGCCGGACTGGCGGCCCACATCCTCGGCGATGCGATCGAAGGTGAGGCGCGCGATGTGGCCAAGACCCTGGCCGGCATCGCGCTGCAGGTGGCACGGCGCGGTCAGCCATTCTCTGGGCCTTGCGTGTTGCTGTCCGGTGGCGAGACCACGGTCACCGTGCGCGGCAGTGGGCGTGGTGGCCGCAACGTGGAATTCCTGCTGTCGCTCGGCATTGCCCTGAATGGCGAGCCCGGCATCCACGCACTGGCCGGTGACACCGACGGTGTCGATGGCCAGGAAGAGATTGCGGGTGCCTTGCTGGCGCCCGATACGTTGGCACGCGCATGGGCGCAAGGCCTGAGGCCACGTGAGCGCCTCGACGACAACGACGGGCATGGTTTCTTCGAGGCGCTTGGCGACTCGGTGGTGACCGGACCGACGCTGACCAATGTGAACGACTTTAGGGCCATCGTCATTGACGGCCCGTGCCCCGGAGACAGTTAAATGAAACGCCCCTGCAACGCCAAAATCGTCGCCACGCTCGGCCCCGCCAGCGCCGACCGCGCCACCATCGAGGCCCTGGTCCGCGCCGGCGCCGACGTGTTCCGCCTGAACTTCAGCCACGGCACACACGCCGACCACAAGGCACGGCTCGACCTGATCCGCGCGATCGAGAGCGACCTCGGCCGCCCGATCGGGGTGTTGCTTGACCTGCAGGGGCCGAAGCTGCGCGTGGGCACGTTCGCCAACGGCCCCGTGAAACTCGTGGAGGGCGCCCCATTCCGCCTCGACCTGGATCGCACGAAGCCCGGTGACGCGACGCGCGCGCCCTTGCCGCATCCGGAAATCTTTGCCGCACTCAAGCCGGGCGCCGAACTGCTGCTCGACGACGGGCGGCTCCGGCTCCTGGTGGAAAAGGCGGGTGCCGACTTCGCTGAAACACGCGTCGTCAACGGCGGCATGCTCTCCGATCGCAAGGGTGTGAACGTGCCCGGCGTCGTGCTGCCGCTCTCGGCCATGACGGAGAAGGACCGGGCCGACCTCGACTTCGGCCTGACCCTCGGGGTTGACTGGATCGCCCTGTCGTTCGTGCAGCGCGCGGCCGACATCGTTGAAGTCAAGGCCATCGTGCAGGGGCGTGCCGGCATCGTCGCCAAACTCGAAAAGCCGGCCGCGATCGAGAGCCTGGACGCGATCCTGGCCGAGACTGACGCGGTGATGGTCGCCCGCGGCGACCTGGGCGTGGAGATGCCGGCCGAGCAGGTGCCCGCCATCCAGAAGCGCATCGTTCGGGAATGCCGCAAGCTCGGCAAGCCGGTGATCGTGGCGACGCAGATGCTGGAATCCATGGTGAGTGCGCCGGTGCCCACGCGGGCCGAGGCCTCCGACGTCGCGACGGCGATTTACGACGGCGCCGACGCGGTGATGCTGTCGGCCGAATCGGCCTCGGGCAAATTCCCGGTCGAGTCGGTCGCCATGATGGACCGCATCATTGCGCAAACCGAGGCGGACCCGTACTACCGCGATGCGATCGATGCCTCGCACACGCCACCGTCCGCCAACACGGCCGACGCGATCGGCTGGGCCGCGCGCTCGGTGGCGGGCCTGCTCGATGTGGCCGCCATGGTGGCCTACACCAGCTCGGGCTCGTCGGCATTGCGCATGGCGCGCGAGCGGCCGCGCGCCTCCATCATCGGCATCACGCCCTCCCTGGCCATTGCGCGCCGCCTCGCGCTGGTGTGGGGCGTCAATCCGGTCTTCTGTGAAGACGTGCTGGACGTGGCGGAAATGACCGCGCTTGCGGCCGCGACCGCCGTGAAGCTGCAGTTCGCCAAGTCGGGCCAGACGATTGTCATCGCGGCCGGTCTGCCCTTCGGCACGCCCGGCTCCACCAACCTGCTGCGCATCGCGCACATTGACTGAGATCACCATGGCTTTGATTCAACACATCCGCGGCTTCGAGATCCTCGACTCACGCGGCAATCCCACCGTCGCCGCCGAGGTCGTGCTGTCCGACGGCGCACGCGGATTTGCCGCGTCGCCTTCCGGCGCTTCGACGGGGGCGCGAGAAGCCCTCGAGTTGCGAGACGGCGATCCGCGCCGCTACCTGGGCAAGGGCGTCAACAAGGCGGTGGCTCATGTCAACGGTGAGCTGAGCGCAGCCCTGGTCGGGCGCGCAGCCGAAGACCAGCCGGCGCTGGACCGCCGGATGATCGAACTGGACGGCACGCCCACCAAATCCCGCCTCGGCGCCAACGCGATTCTTGCGGTCTCACTGGCGCTGGCCAAGGCCGCCGCAGCCTCCGCGGGCCAGCCGCTGTACCGCCACCTGGCAGGCGCCCGCAGCCCGCGGCTGCCCATGCCGATGATGAACATCATCAACGGCGGCGCCCATGCCGACAACAGCGTTGACATGCAGGAGTTCATGATCGTGCCGATCGGTGCGCCCCGTTTTTCAGAGGCGATGCGCTGGGGTGTGGAGGTTTTTCACGCGCTCAAGAGCCTGCTCAGGAGCCGGGGCCTGTCAACGGCCGTGGGGGACGAGGGCGGCTTCGCGCCCGACCTTCCGTCCAATGAGGCCGCCATCGAGGTCATCCTGGCAGCGATTGAAACGGCCGGGTTCAAGGCGGGCCAGGACATCGCCCTGGGGCTGGATGTCGCGAGCTCCGAATTCCACAAGGGCGGCCTCTACGATCTTGCGTCCGAATCCAGGCGCTTCGATTCGGCGCAATTCGTCGACTATCTGGCACGCTGGGTCGATGCCTACCCGATCGTCACCATCGAAGACGGCATGTCCGAGGACGATTGGGCCGGCTGGGAACTGCTCACGGCCAGACTGGGCAATCGCGTCCAGCTGGTGGGCGACGACCTTTTCGTCACCAACACCGAAATTCTTCAGCAAGGCATCGCACGCGGTGTCGCCAACTCGATCCTGATCAAGCCCAACCAGATCGGTACGCTGACGGAAACACTCGCCGCGATCACGATGGCGGACCAGGCCGGGTATTCGGCCGTCGTCTCCCACCGCTCGGGTGAGACGGAGGACACCACCATTGCCGACCTCAGCGTCTGCACGGCGGCGACCCAGATCAAGACCGGTTCGCTGTCTCGTTCGGACCGCATGGCCAAGTACAACCGGCTGCTGCTCATCGAAGCGGAGCTGGGGCCGTCGGCCCAGTTCGCCGGACGCGCGGCCATTCGCGCGCCGCGATAGGCGGCCGCGGGGCGCGCGGCGGGCACGGGAATAGGGATGCCTCGTACCTGCGTTCACGAGGTTCTGGACGAAACAGCCACGTTGGGATAGTCTGCGCAACCAACGTGAGGAGAACGAGATGGTCAACGCACAGGGGCGACGCGAGTTCTTGAAGTTTTCGGCCCTTCTCGGCGGGAGCGCTGCGATCGGCGCCTTCCTGCCCGGCAGCGCTGCGGGTGCCGGGGCGATCGAGGTGCCGGTCGTCGACAAACTCGCCGTCCAGGTCCTGGTCGACAGCAGTTTCGACATTTTCATGCGGCCGAATCAGGTCAACGGCGTCGCGTTCACGCCGCCCGCCCGATTTGGCGACTATCGCCGCAGCCTGCACAACGAATGGGGCCTGTCGCTGTGGCTCGAATCTCAGCGCTCGGACGAAAAGCGGACGCTGATGCTCGATTACGGCTACACGCCGGAAGTGCTGGCCAACAACATGGAACTGATGGGCGCCGATCCGGCCAGGCTCAATGCGTTGATCGTGAGCCATGGGCACTATGACCATTTCGGCGGGTTGATGGGGTTCCTCGACCGGTATCGCGACAAGCTGCCCGCCGACGTGCGGCTGTACGCTGGCGGCGAGGATAATTTCTGCCATCGCGTCGGCCGAACCAATACGCCAGGCCAATTCACCGACTTCGGTACGCTCGATCGGCGCGCGCTCGCGGCCAAAAAAATCACGACCGTGCTGGCTGAGAGCCCCGTGGTCATCGCCGGCCATGCCTTCACGACCGGCAGAATCAAGCGCACCAGCATCGAGAAGGTGTTGCCCCAGACCATGGTCGAGTTCGGCATCAAGGACGGCCTGGGTTGTGATGCGGCGCGCTACTTGCCCGCGGAGATGGTTGGCAAGACCGTCCCCGACGAGCACATCCATGAGCACGCGACCTGTTTCCACATCAAGGACAAGGGGTTGGTGGTGATCAGCTCCTGCGGGCACGTGGGCATCGTCAATTCGGTGCGGCAGGCGCAGGAGGTTTCCGGCATCGAGAAGGTGCACGCCATCGTCGGCGGGTTCCACTTGGGCCCCGCGCCGAAGGAGTACCTGGAGCAGGTTGTGGGTGAGATCAAAAAACTCAAACCCGATGTGCTGATCCCCATGCATTGCAGCGGCCTGAACTTCGTGCAGGAAGCGCGGTTGCAGATGCCGGCCAATCTGCTGCTCTCGACCACGGGCGGCCGGATCACTTTCGGCGCCTAGGCACCGGCCTGTGCGGGGCACTCAGTCGAACGGGGTCTGCATGCGCAAGATGAGCCTGGCCCTCGCGTTGTGCGTCGTCGCAACGTTGTCCGCAGCACACCAGTCATCCCAGCGCTCGGCGGCCGAACTGATGGACGCGATCATGTGGAACCGCGAGCCTATAGGCGGGCCATTTGCATTGATCGACCAGCATGGCAAGCGGCGAACCGATGCGGGCTTCCGTGGCAAGTTCATGCTCGTGTATTTCGGCTACATCTCATGCGCCGACGTTTGCCCCACGGACCTCCAGCAGATCGGGCAGGCGATCGAGTCGCTCGGTGCCGCGGGAGAAGCCGTTCAGCCGATTTTCGTGACGCTGGACCCGGCGCGCGACACCACTGAACGTCTCGCTGCTTATGTGTCGGGCTTTCATCCCAGGCTGCTCGGCCTGGGTGGCAGTGCCGCCGCGGTGCAGCGGGCCGCGAGAGCCTACCGTGTGTACGCCAAGAAGATCCCCGGCCGCAGTTCGACGGTCTACGAGATCGATCACTCGGCCTTCATCTACCTCATGAGCCGCGAAGGCAAGTACCTCGGATTTTTCCCGCCCGGCACGTCCGCCGAGCGCATGGTGCAGGTTATCCGGCCGTATCTCAAGGCACCCTGACGGTGGGGATCGCGCGGCCGGGCGGCTCGGGCTCGCTCAGCTGGTGCCCCCAGCCCTCCACTGTCTCCCTGATC
Organism: Comamonadaceae bacterium; assembly: GCA_023259355.1. Lineage (GTDB taxonomy): Bacteria > Pseudomonadota > Gammaproteobacteria > Burkholderiales > Burkholderiaceae_C > JAHFQI01. Next base: position 5,609 of record JAHFQI010000117.1, on the reverse strand, counting down.
AGGCGGGACACGATTTTGCTGGCGGGCGTCAACTGCCCCTGCCTGGGTAAGGCGAGCGTGACGTACCGGCGAAGTTCGGGGTTCACCACGCGGGAGGCCTGCAGCCGTCCCTCGCGCAGCTCGTCTGCGATGGAGAACGGCCCCAGCAAGGAGTAGAGATGGGCGGTGTGGGCGACCAGCTCCTTCTGCACCCGAAGGGAGTCCGCCTCCACTTCCGCTTGCAGCAGGAAGCCTTTGCTGCGCGCGGTTTCGTCCAGCACGGCCCGCCAGTGCGCGGGCCGGCGAGGCAGCACCAGGCGCAGCCCCTCCAGCCGCGTGAAGTCGATCGTCTCGCTTTTTGTCAGGGGGTCGCCGGGACGGGACACCAGGTACGTGCCCGCGGTGGCCAGCAGCTTTTCATCCGGACTGTGCGGCTTCTGGTAGCGGAACAGCACCGCCATGTCCACGCTGCCGGTGTCCAGCAGCGCGTCGAGTTCCCCGCCTTGCCCCTCCCGGATGTTGAGTTTGATCTTCGGGTATTCGGCCTGCAGCCGCAGGTAGAGGTGGGTCATCAGCGGATGGGCCGTGGCGGGCAGGATGCCCAGCTTCACCTCGCCCATCGGTTCCCCGGCGTCGAGCCTGATGTCGGCCAGCAGCTGGTCGGTGTCGCGGATCCAGGCGCGGATGCGCGCCTCCACGTGCCGCCCCAGGTCCGTCAGCACCACGCCCCGGCCCGTGCGCCGGAATAGCGCGCCCCCGCACTGCGCCTCCAGCGCGCTGACTTGCCGGCTGATATGGGACTGCACGGTCTGGTGCCGTACGGCCGCCTTGGTGAAGCTGCCCAGTTCAGCCACCTCCAGGAAGAGTCGAAAGTCATTCGGATTCACGATGAGCCTCTCCATTCAGATATGCCAATTTTGGCACGTCTGAAATGCCAAATTCCAATCTATGAAGATGGCCGGCCGATTCCTAAACTGCCTCCTGTCATTACCGCGCTGACTGACGGCGCACCAACGGAGAACCATCAGATGCGTTTCGCAAGCTTTGAGACAGGCGGCCGTCCCACCTACGGCCTGGTTGATGATTCGGGGAACTGCTGGCGCGCACCCGCCGCATTTCAGGAGCGCTTCGGGGACCTGAAAGCGGTTGTCGCCGCGAACGCCCTGGCTGAATTGGCGAAGGCCGCCGGGGAGGGCGGCGAGAAATTGGCGCCGGCCCAGATCCGGTTGCTGCCGGTGATTCCCAACCCCGGCAAGATCATTTGCGTGGGCCTCAACTACAAGAGCCATGTGGCCGAAACCAAGCGCCCCGACAGCGAATACCCCTCGCTGTTCCTGCGCTTCAACGACACGCTGGCCGCGCACGGCGACGTGGTGCCGCGTCCGGCGTTCTCCGAGCGTTTCGATTGGGAGGGCGAGCTCGCCTTCGTGATCGGCCAGGGCGGGCGCCACATTCCCAAGGAAAAGGCTTTCGAGCACATCGCCGGCTACGCCTGCTTCAACGACGTCAGCGTGCGCGACTGGCAGAAGCACACCCACCAGTTCACCCCGGGCAAGAACTTCCCAGGCACCGCCCCGTTCGGCCCCTTCATGGTGGACCGCGGCGCCGTGCCCGACGTGACGGCGCTGACGCTGGAGACGCGCGTCAACGGCCAGGTCATGCAGCACGCCAGTCTGGGCGACCTGATCTTCGACATCCCGACCATCGTGGCCTACGTCTCGCGCTTCACCCCCCTGTCGCCCGGCGACCTGATCGCCACCGGCACACCTGGCGGCGTGGGCGACCGCCGCGAGCCGCCGCTGTACATGAAGGACGGCGATGTGGTCGAGGTCGAAATCACCGGCCTGGGCATCCTGAAAAACACCATCGGAGTCGCGGCCTGAGCGCCCAGCCAACACCATGAGCAACACATCCCTCACCGCCAGCCCCCAGCTGCGCATCGCCGTCGACATCGGCGGCACCTTCACCGACATGGCGGCCTTTGACGAAGCCACCGGCAAGCTGCTGTTCGGCAAGGCCCTGTCCACCCACGGCCAGCTGGTCAGCGGCATCCAGGCCACGCTGGACAGCGCGGCCATCGACCTGAAAGACGGCAACCTGTTCCTGCACGGCTCGACCATCGCGATCAACACGCTGCTGGAGCGCAATGGCGCCAACACCGCGCTCTTGATCACCGAGGGCTTTCGCGACATCTACGAGATCGGCCGCGTGAACCGCCCCGACGCCTACAACCTGTTCTTCAACAAGCACCAGCCCCTGGTGAAGCGCTCGCTGCGCTTCGAGGTGGCCGAGCGCCTGCGCGCCGACGGCAGCACGCACAAGCCGCTGGACGAAGCGGCGGTGCGCGAGCTGGCCAAGGAGCTGCGCGGCCAGGGCATCGAATCGGTGGCGGTGCTGCTGTTGCACTCCTACCGCAACCCGGCGCACGAGCAGCGCGTCAAGCAGATCCTGACCGAGGAGATCCCCGGCGCCTTCGTCTGCGCGTCGCACGAGCTGAGCCAGGAATACCGCGAGTTCGAGCGCGTCTCCACCGCCGTGGCCAACGCCTATGTCGGCCCGCGGGTTTCGGCCTACCTCGGCGAGCTGGAACAGCATCTGGGGCAGCAGGGTTTTGAAGGCGACTTCTACGTCGTGCAATCCACCGGCGGCCTGTTCCCCAGCGCCCATGCCCGGCGCGACTGCGTGCGCATGCTGGAGTCCGGCCCGGCCGCAGGCGTGATCGGCGCCCAGGCCATCTGCGCCCAGCTCGGCATGGGCGACGCCATCGCCTTCGACATGGGCGGCACCACGGCCAAGGCCGGCGTCATCAGCGAAGGCCGGCCGCTCACCACCGGCTCGGCGTTGATCGGCGGCTACGAACGCGCACTGCCGATCCAGATCCCGATGATGGACATCCACGAGGTCGGCACGGGCGGTGGCAGCATTGCACGCATCGAAACCGGCAATGCGCTGCGCGTGGGCCCGCAAAGCGCGGGTTCCATCCCCGGCCCGGTGGCCTACGGCCGTGGCGGCACCGAGCCGACCGTGACCGACGCCAACCTGCTGCTGGGCCGGCTCGATGCCGACCACTTCCTCGGCGGCGAGCTCAAGCTGGACCTGGCAGGCTGCCAGCGCCAGATGCAGGAACGTGTGGCCGGCCCGCTGGGCCTCGACCCCACCGAGGCGGCCGACGGCATCCTGCGCATCGCGGTGACCCAGATGTCGTACGCCGTGAAGGCCGTGACCACCGAGCGCGGGCTGGACGCCGGCAGCTTCACCATGGTGGTCTACGGCGGCGCCGGCCCGCTGCACGCCTCGGCCATTGCGCGTGAACTCGGCATCCGCAAGGTGCTGATTCCCTACGCGCCGGGTTATTTCTCGGCCTACGGCATGCTGTTTTCCGACCGGCGCTACGACTACGTGCGTTCGGTGTTCCGCAAGCTCGACGAGGTGTCGTTCGACGAGATCGAGGCGCTCTACAAGTCGATGGAAGACGAAGGCCGTGCCGCGCTGGCGCAGTCAGGCACCCGGCCCGACGACGTGGTGATCGAGCGCGCCGCCGACATGCGCTACGTGGGCCAGGAACACGCCGTCACGGTGGACCTGCCCGGTGCTTTCTTCGTGGACAAGGACCGTTCGGCCATCAAGCGCCAGTTCGACGACCTGCACAAGGTGCGTTACGGCACCTCGGCGCCCAGGGAACCGGCCGACCTCGTGAGCCTGCGTGTGACCGTGCTCGGTACCATGAAAAAGCCACCCAAGCACAGCGTGGACGCCGGAACGGCCACGCCCGAGACGGCCGCGCTGCGCGGCGTCAAGCCGGTGTATTTCCGCCAGGGCGGCTGGGCCGAGACGCCGGTTTACAAACGCGAGCTGCTGCGTGCCGGCAACGAGATCCCCGGCCCGGCGCTGATCGAAGAACACGCCTCCACCACCGTGGTCCAGCCAGGCGACGACCTGCGCGTGGACGAACTGGGCAATTTGCAAATCACCATCGGGAGCGACCGCTCATGAACACGCGAGACATCCACAGCACAGCCGCCACCGTCACGGTGGATCCGGTCACCGTCGAAATCATCCGCAACGGCCTCTACGCCGTCACGGAAGAGATGAAGACCAACCTGACCCGCACGGCCTACAACCTCATCATCTACGAGGCGCTCGATTTCACCGTGGGCCTGTTCACCAAGGAGGGCGACACGGTCTCGATCGGCCTGGGCCTGCCGATGTTCATCCGCGGCATGTCCGAAACCGTGAAGGCGAAGATCCGCCACTTCGGCTACGAGAACATCCTGCCCGGCGACATCCTCGTCACCAACGACGCCTACACCACGGGCAGCCACCTGAACCACTTCACGTTCACGATGCCGATCTTCCATGAAGGCCGGCTCGAAGGCTTCACCTGCTGCATGGCGCACTGGCTGGACGTGGGCGGCACGCTGGGCAACGTGACCACCGACATCTTCAGCGAAGGCATCCAGATCCCCATCCTCAAGTACCAGCGCGAAGGCGTGGTCAACCAGGACTTGATCGACATCATCGCCATGAACGTGCGGCTGGCCGAGCGCGCCCTGGGCGACCTGCGCGCGCAGATCACGGCCATCACCACCGGCGAGCGCCGTTATGTGGAGCTGCTGCAGCGCTACGGCGCCGAGGCAGTGAACGCGTCGATCTGCCAGATCATGGATTCGTCTGAAGCCGTGGCGCGCAAGAACACGCTGTCGATTCCCGATGGCGTGTACGAAGCCGAGTCGTACATGGACGACGACGGCCTGGACATCGGCAAGCGCATCCCCATCCGCGTGAAGGTGACGGTGCAGGGCGACGAGATGACGGTGGACCTGTCGGACGTGAGCAAGCAGGTGCGCGGCTTCTACAACTCCGGCTTCACCACCGGCATCGCCTGTGCCCAGGTGGCCTACAAGTGCCTGACCACGCCGACCGACTACCCGGTCAACGACGGCAGTTTCCGGCCGCTGAAGGTCATCATGCCGATGGGCACCGTGATCAGCGCCGAGCGCCCGTACCCAATGCGCGTGTGGATGACCTTCCCGATGACGGTGATCGACACCATCTTCAAGGCGCTGGCGCCCGCGATCCCGCACCGTGCCATCGCCGGCCACCACGCCGACCTCGTGTTCCCCAACATCCACGGCATCTCGCCCGAGGACGGACGCCTGTTCATCGTCGGCATCGGCCCGCTGGGCGGTGGCTGGGGTGCCAAGAGCACGGAAGACGGGGTTTCGGTCACCGTCTGCATCAACGACGGCGACACCCACAACAGCCCGACCGAGCAGCTCGAAGCCAAGTACCCGGTGCTGGTGGAGAAGTACGAGATCCGCCGGGACAGCGCAGGTGCCGGCAAGTACCGCGGCGGCCTGGGCGCGGAAATGGTGGTGCAGGCGCTGTCGCCGTTCACCGTCACCACCCGCATCGACCGCGTGCATTGCAAGCCCTGGGGCCTGGAAGGCGGCGGCGACGCCATGGGCAACGGCCTGGCCGTGCGCCACAAGGGCGAGTGGAAGGCCGATCACCTGAACGCCAAGATCTTCAACGTGCGCCTGGAGCGCGGCGACGCCTACAAGATGCTCTCGGGCGGCGGCGGCGGCTTCGGCAACCCGCTGGAGCGCGAGGTGGACAAGGTGGCCGAG
>JAHFQI010000116.1 GCA_023259355.1 Comamonadaceae bacterium | reverse complement strand
TCGCAAAACCCTGGCCGTTCATGCCATGCCAGCGCCCCAGCAATTCGATGCCCTTGGGCGGCGCGCCACCCGTCTCCAGAAAGCGTGCCACGGCGGCGTTGTAGGTGCCCTGCGGCAAGGCCCAGCTGATGATGTACTTCATGAAAACCTCCAGAAGTCGCTGCCGGGGATGCCGTGACTTGCATGAGGGCCTCGCGGCATCCAGATCCCTTCGGCCCCATCGGGCTTTGAAGTCTAGGCGGCGAATTGGGGGAATGAAAGGCGCTTCAGAGCGGGGCCGGCCTTCCTTTTTTCCCTGTCTTGCTGCTTCAGCGACCTTTTTGCGCCGATCAACTCCTGAACCGCTTGCGCGTCAGCGCCAGCGCCACCCAGAACGCCCCCACGGTAAACACCACCAGCACCGCGCCGTGGCGCCAGGGGTGGGCGGGCCACTGGTCCATGAACAGCGGGCGGACCAGCTCCACGGCGGCGGTCAGGGGCAGCCATTGCGCGACGGCGCGCACGGCTTCCGGCAGCTGGGTCTGCGGGAAGAAGATGCCCGAGAGGAACATCATGGGCGTGAGGAACAGCGTGAAGTAGTAGGTGAAGAAGTCGTAGCCGCTGGCCAGCGCGTTGAAGATCAGCGCGATGCAGCTGAAGGTGATGCCCACGCCCAGCAGCACCGGCCAGGCCGCCAGCAGCTTGGGGCTGTGGCTGATGCCCAGGCCCAGCATCACGCCGAGGATCGCCGTCACGGTGAACAGCGCCTTGAACGCGGCCCAGAGCATTTCGGCCAGCACGATGTCGTCCAGGCGCACCGGCGCGTTCATGATGCCGTCCCAGGTCTTCTGCACCTGCATGCGCGAGTAGGCGGAGTACAGCGCTTCGAAGCTGGCCGCGTTCATCGCGCTCATGCAGATGCTGCCGCTGGCCAGGAACAGGATGTAGGGCACCTTCTGGTCGCCCCCCGGTCCCGTGATCGTCACCTGGCCCACCAGTGCGCCCAGGCCGTAGCCGAAGGCCACCAGCCACATCAGCGGCTCGGCGATGTTGCCCACCAGGCTGGGAATGGCGAGCTTGCGCCAGACCAGCAGGTTGCGCAGGAACACCGGCCACCAGCGCATGGACAGCTGCGGCGCGTGCCAGACGGAAGGCGCCTCGGGCGCGGGCGATGAAAGGGTCGGAGGGTTGTGCATGGTCAGGCGTCCTGGCGGATCTGGCGTCCGGTGAGCTTGAGGAACAGGTCTTCCAGGTTGGCCGGGCGGTGCAGCGTGCGCAGCTGCGGCCAGGCCTCCAGCGCGATCAGCAGTTCGCGCGCATTGTCGGTGTAGAAGAACACGGTTTCGCCGCTGACCTCGACGCGCGCGGCGTGGGCCTTCAGCGGGGAATCGACCAGCGCCAGCGCGCCCACGCCATAGACCTCCACCACGTCGGGCTCCAGGTGCTCGGCGATCAGGTCGCGCGGCTTGCCCTCGGCGATTTTCCTGCCGTGGTCCAGCACCAGCAGCCGGTTGCACAGGCGCTCGGCCTCGTCCATGAAGTGGGTGGTCAGCAGGATGGATTTGCCCTGCTGCAGCAGCACCTGCAGCCGCTCCCACATCAGGTGGCGCGCCTGCGGGTCGAGCCCCGTGGTGGGCTCGTCGAGCAGCAGCAGGCGCGGGTCGTTGACCAGCGCGCGCGCCAGGCTGAGCCGGCGCTTCATGCCGCCTGACAGCGCGCCGGGTTTGACGTCGGCCTTGTGCGTGAGCGCGGCGAACTCCAGCAGCTGCGGCGTGCGCGCGCGGATGTCGGCGGCCTTCATGCCGAAGTAGCGGCCATAGACCAGCAGGTTTTCGGCGCAGTTGAAGTCCGGGTCCAGCGTGTCGAACTGGCTGACCACGCCGAGCTGCCCCTTGATGGCCAGCGCGTCGCGCGGCATCTGCAGGGCGGCGTCGGGGCCGCCGTCGTCCGGGTCGCCAAAGTAGCGGATCTGTCCGGCGTCCGGCACCGTGAGGCCCAGGGCCATGCGGATGGTGGTGGTCTTGCCGGCGCCGTTGGGGCCGATCACGCCCAGGCATTCGCCGGGCGCGATGGCGAACGACACGTCGTCCACCACGACCGTGGTGCCGTAGCTTTTGCGCAGGTGGCGCACATCGAGCAGGGGTTGCGTCATGCGCGCATTGTCGCCGGCCCGCGCGATGGCCGCACGGGCCGGCACCCCCCGCTTGGCGGGGGTTACTCGGCCGGGCCGACGTTCAGCACGATCTCGCCGACGCCTTCCACGCGACCGTGGATGCGGTCGCCCGCGACGACAGCGCCCACGCCCTCGGGCGTGCCGGTGTAGATCAGGTCGCCGGGTTGCAGGTGGTAGAACAGGCTCAGGTCGGCGATGATCTCGCGCACGTTCCAGATCAGCTTGTCCACGTTGGACGACTGCTTGGTGACGCCGTTGACTTCCAGCGCGATGGCACCCTGGTCAATGACCACACCGGGCATCGGCACGATCTCGGCGCAGACCGAGGACTGCTCCACGTCCTTGCCCAGGTCCCAGGGGCGGCCCTTGTCGCGCGCCACCAGCTGCAGGTCGCGGCGCGTCATGTCCAGGCCGGCGGCGTAGCCGTAGATCACCTTGTGGGCGTCTTCCTGCGACACGCGGAAGGCGGGGGCGCCGATGGCGACGACCATCTCCATCTCGAAGTGGTAATTCTTCGTCTCGGGCGGGTAGGCCACGGTGGCGCCGCTCTCGACCAGGGTTTGCGGCGCCTTGGTGAAGTAGAACGGGCGCTCCACCGTCTTGTCCACCGGTTTGCCCATTTCCACGGCGTGGGCATGGTAGTTGCGGCCGACGAAGAAGAGGCGGTTGATGGGGAAGCGCTCGGCTTTGCCGCGCACGGGCAGGGATTGAACGGCGGGCGGGGTGAACAGGTAGGCGGTCATGGAGGTGATGCTGGAACGAGAGGTTTGGGGTCGGGGTGGTCAACGAACTTCGTACACGCCGAGCTTGCGGTGCAGCGGTGATTCGTCGGCGATGAAGACGAACGCCGGCTGGTCGGCCAGGCGGTTCGTCAGCGTGACTTTTTCGTAGCCGGGCGCGCAGCAGGTGTCGGCCTCGGCGAGCGTGAAGCGGCTGTCCACGATCTTCGCCTCGACGCTGCCTTCGATCAGGTGGAACACCTGCGCGGGTGAGCGTGCCGGCAGCGTGAGCGACTGGCCGGGGCGCAGCATCAGTGCGTAGAAGCCCAGGATGTTTTGCGCGTCGCCGCCGGTTTCGGGGTTGATGTAGGTGACCTGCACGGCCTCCAGATCGGGCTGGTCGGCGGCCAGGGACTGCAGCGCGGCGCGCGTGTCGGCCCAGGGGTAACGCAGCACGGGGTTGCGTTTGTCGCTGCGCGCGAACACGGGGGAGGGGACGACGCCGGCGCGGGTCCAGGCGCGGTCGCCGCGGCTTTGCTTGACGGCCTGGCGCTGGCCCTCGATCACGTACGAGGCTTCCATGAAATAGACCATGGGCAGGTCCAGCACGTCGAGCCAGACCACCGGCTTGTCGCCGTCGTGGCCATGCTCGTGCCACAGGCCCGTGGGCGTGAGGATCAGGTCGCCGCGACTCATGGGGCATTTCTCGCCGTCCACGGTGGTCCAGGCGCCTTCGCCCTCGACGATCATGCGCACGGCATTGGGCGTGTGGCGGTGGCTGGGCGCCCATTCGCCGGGCAGCAGCAGCTGCATGCCCAGGTACATGGCGGCGCTGGCCTGCATTTTTTCCAGGCCGTGGCCGGGGTTGGCCAGCACCAGCACGCGGCGCTCGGCCTTTTCCATGGGCGTCAGTTCACCGGCCTTGAGCAGCAGCGGGCGCAGGGCTTCGTACGACCAGAAGGTCGGCTGGGTCTTGCGCGTGGGCACCTTGGGCGGCAGCACCGCGCGCAGGCTGGGCCACAGCGGCACCAGGTTGAGTTTCGTCAGATCGTCGCGGTAGTCCTGCGGCAGGTCTTCGAGGCGGCCAAGTTCGTTCATGTGAGTCTCCAGTGGGGTTCAGTGGTCGGCGAGACAGTTGTTGACGTTCCAGCCGTACAGCCATTCCATGGCGTCGTAGAAGCGCTCGGCCGTGCGGCCCTTCCACAGCTCGTTGCGCACCAGGCGCTCGACGCCCTTGGCGTGGTAGAGGCGGCCCATTTCGCGGCCCGACAGCACGATGCGCGCCGTGCGGGCCACGCGGGAGCGCTGGTACAGCGCCAGCGCCTGGGTCCAGTCGTTGTTGTTGACGCGCAGGGCCTCGCCCAGCGTCACGGCGTCTTCCAGGGCCATGCAGGCGCCCTGGGCCATGTACTGCGTGGTCGGGTGGGCGGCGTCGCCGAGGATGGTGGCGCGGCCGAAGACCCAGGTGGCGATGGGTTCGCGGTCGGCCGTGGCCCAGCGCTTCCAGCTCTTGGGCAGGTCGATGAGCTGGCGGGCCTTGGCGCAGATGCCCTGGAAGTAGCTCTGCACCTCCTCCTTGCTGCCGTCGGTGACGCCCCATTCTTCCTTGTTGCGGCTGTGAAAGGTCACGACCACGTTGTACTGTTCGCCGCCGCGCAGCGGGTAGTGCACCAGGTGGCAGTTCGGGCCGACCCAGATGCTGGCGGCGTTCCAGCGCAGGTTTTCCGGAAAGTCCTTCTTCTCGACCACGGCGCGGTAAACCACGTGCCCGGTCACGCGCGGCGGGTCGTTCACATACTGCGCCCGCACCACCGACTTGCCGCCGTCCGCGCCGATCAGCGCCTGGCCGGTGTAGCTTTTGCCGTTGGTGCGGTGCACGGTGACGGTGTCGTCCGTCTGCTCGACGCGCTCGACGCGGGTCGAGGTGATGAATTCGACCTTGCCGGTTTCCTGCGCGCCTTCAAGCAGCGAGTTGTGGATGTCCTGGCGGTGGATCACGGCATAAGGGTTGCCGAAACGCTTGCGGAAGACCTCATCGGTCGGGATCTTGCCGACCTGGTATTCGTCCAGCGCGTCGTGCATGACCATGTAGTCGGTGTAGACGGCACGGCCGCGCGCCTTGTCGCCCACGCCCAGGGCGTCGAAGGCGTGGAAGGCGTTCGGGCCGAGCTGGATGCCGGCCCCGATCTCGCCGATTTCCGCCGCCTGCTCCAGCACCGTCACGCGAAAGCCCTGGCGCACCAGGGCCAGCGCCGCGGCCAGGCCGCCGATGCCGCCGCCGGCGACGAGCACCGGCAAATCCGATTTTTCAATGGTCATGTGTCACCTCGTGGAAATAATGATAAGCATACATATTAATTTTTCCAAAAAAATAAGGGTTAACCCTTGATTCATGTGCGGGCCCGGCGCCGCATCGCCGCCCTGAACGCAAAAAAAAGCCACGGAAGAAACCGTGGCTCTGGGGGACGCCGGATCCGGCGCTTCAGGCGCTGGCGGGCTGCAGCCGGCGCTCGCGGGCGGGTTGCCGGGCGGCGATCTTCTCGAATTCGCTCAGGGCCACGGCGATGCAGGTGATGGCCCAGAACACGGGGTATTCATACCCGCCGGTATTCCAGGTCCAGCCAAATCCCTTCACGACATGCAGTGCATAGACCGCGATGACCAGTGCGCCAGCGGCGCCGAGCGCCGCGAAACGCGTGCACAGGCCCAGCACGAGCGCAATGCCGGTCGCCGCTTCGGTGAACGCCGCCAGCCAGACCCAGGCTTCCGCGGGCTGGAAACCCGCTTTGGCGAAGAAGCCGACGGTGCCCACGGACAGTGCGCCGGCCGCGAATTTGCCGGCGACGTGCGGAAACATGAATGCGCCGGCCATGATGCGCAGCAGGTTCCACGGCCTGGTCAGGTCAAAGTTGTCGGTGCGAAGCGCGAAGTCTTCCTTGGTGATTCCCAGCATGGTGTGCTCCTTGATGAACGTGGTTGAAAACCGGGAGGGCCGTCTGCGCCATTCCTTCAACTTGAAGGGGGAAGGTGTTCGGGTTAACCCTTGGATTCAGTGTATTGGTTCATCTATCAGATTCATATAGCCTGAGCTGGGTATCATTAATCCATTTTCGGAACAATAAGCATGTCCATGGCGCTCGATGCGAACGACCTGATCCTGTTTGCCCGCGTCATGGAGGCGGGCAGTTTCTCGGGCGCGGCCAGCCGGACCGGGTTGCCGAAATCGACCGTGTCGCGCCGCATCGCCGCGCTGGAAAAGTCCCTGGGCGAGCGGCTGCTGACCCGCAGCACACGGCGCCTGGCCATCACCGAGTTCGGCGAGGGCATCCTCGAACACGCCAGGCGGCTGCTGGGCGAGGCCGAAGCCGCGGCGGACCTGGCCCAGCACCGCCAGGCCACGCCCCAGGGGCTGATGCGGGTGTCCCTGCCGCCCGAGTTCCAGGAGCTCGATCTCGTGTCCTTCCTGGACCGGTTCACCGCCCGCTATCCGCAGGTCCGGCTGGAGCTGGACGTCTCGCCGCGCCGCGTGGACCTGCTGGCCGAGCGGTTCGACCTTGCGGTGCGCGTCGCGCGCCAGCTGCCGGACGACGCCTCGCTGGTGGCGCGGCGCCTGGCGGACCTGCGCGGCGGTCTCTATGCCAGCCCCTCCTACCTGGAGCGACATGGCGCGCCCGTTGAGCCTGATGATCTGGCCCGGCATGTGGGCCTGCCCATCATCACCAGCACCGGCGAGGCGCAGCCCTGGGCGCTGCGACGCGGGGCCGAGCGATGGGCGGGCCTCCCGGTCGGTCCGCTGGCCGCCAACTCCATTGGCTTGCAAAGCGCCCTCGCGGTCAGGGGCCTGGGCATCGTGGGCCTGTCGGACCGTTTTGCCGAACCCTGGGTGGCGCAGGGGGCGTTGCGCAAGGTGTTGCCGCAGTGGCAATTGCCCACGGCGACGGCGTGGGCCGTGACCCCGGGCCGCCGTTTGCTGCCCACCCGGACCCGGGCCTTCATCGACATGCTGCACGCGGCGCTGCAGGACCCGGCCCCGGAACCGTCCGCATAAAATCCGTGCGATTCACCTTCTTCATCCCTCCTGCGGAGCCTCATGTCTGACCGTCTCGTGGTGCTGCTGCAGTACCTGTTGCCCAAACGGGCGCTCACGGCCTTCGCCGGCTGGTGCGCCGCGTCCCGCGCCACGGGGTGGACGCACAACGTCATCCCCTGGTTCATCAAGCGCTACGGCGTCAACATGGCCGAGGCGGCCAACCCGGACCCGCGCAGTTACGCCACCTTCAACGACTTCTTCACACGCGCCTTGCGCGAGGGCGCCCGCCCGCTGGCCGCGGCCGATTTCGTCGGTCCGGTGGACGGCGCGATCAGCCAGTTCGGGCCGATCGAGAAAGACCAGATCTTCCAGGCCAAGGGCCACCACTACAGCACCCGCGCCCTCGTGGGGGGCGATGCCGGTCTCGCGGCGCAGTTCGACGACGGTCATTTCGCCACGATCTACCTGAGCCCCAAGGACTACCACCGCATCCACATGCCTTGCGACGGGCGCCTCACGCGCATGATCTATGTGCCGGGCGAGCTGTTCTCGGTCAACCCGGTCACGGCGCGCGGCGTGCCGGGGCTGTTCGCGCGCAACGAGCGCGTGGTCTGCGTGTTCGACACCGCGCACGGTCCCTTCGTGCTGGTGCTCGTGGGCGCGACCATCGTGGGCAGCATGGCCACGGTCTGGCACGGCACGGTGAACCCGCCGCGCACCGCGGACGTGCGCGAGTGGCGCTACGACGCCCCCCCCATCACGCTGAAGCAGGGCGAAGAGATGGGCCGCTTCCTGCTCGGCTCCACCGTTGTCCTGCTCTGGCCCAGGGACACCCTGCGCTTCAACCCCGACTGGGCGCCCGCGGGCGCCGTGCGCATGGGCGAAGCCATGGCCCAGGCCGTGGCCTGACCGTCCACATCCCTTTATCTCAGCAACGCCCAAGGCGAATCCCATGACCACCCTCGGAACCCCGCTCTCCCCCTCGGCCACCAAAGTCATGCTGCTCGGCTCCGGCGAGCTGGGCAAGGAGGTGTTGATCGCGCTGCAGCGCCTGGGCGTGGAAACCATCGCGGTGGACCGCTACGACAACGCCCCCGGCCAGCAGGTGGCGCACCACGCGCGCACCATCACCATGAGCGACCCGGCCCAATTGCGGGCGCTGATCGAAGCGGAAAAGCCCGACCTGGTGGTGCCCGAGATCGAGGCCATCGCCACGCCCATGCTCGAAGTGCTCGAAGCCACCGGCGTGGTGCGCGTGATCCCCACCGCCCGCGCCGCGCGCCTGACCATGGACCGCGAGGGCATCCGCCGCCTGGCCGCCGAAACGCTGGGCCTGCCGACCAGCCCCTACCGGTTCTGCGACACACTGGCCGAGCTGCAAGCGGCGATCGACGGCATGGACGGTCAACCGGGCATTGGTTACCCCTGCATCGTCAAGCCCGTGATGAGCAGCTCCGGCAAGGGCCAGAGCAAGATCGACGGCCCGGCCGGCGTGCAAAAGGCCTGGGACCACGCCATGGCCGGCGGCCGCGTGAGCCACGGCCGCGTCATCGTCGAAGGCTTCATCGACTTCGACTACGAAATCACCCAGCTCACGGTGCGCGCGCGGGGCGGGTGGCGCCATCGAAACCCATTTCTGCGATCCCATCGGCCACGTCCAGGTCAACGGCGACTATGTGGAAAGCTGGCAGCCCCACCCCATGAACCCGGCGGCGCTGGAGAAGTCGCGCCAGATCGCCAAGGCGGTGACGGACAACCTGGGCATCGGCCTGGACGGGCAATCCTCGGGCCTGGGCCTGTTCGGCGTGGAGCTGTTCGTCAAGGGCGATGACGTCTGGTTCAGCGAAGTCAGCCCGCGCCCGCACGACACCGGCATGGTCACGATGATCACGCAGTGGCAGAACGAGTTCGAATTGCACGCGCGCGCCATCCTCGGCCTGCCGGTCAACACCGCGCTCAAGAGCCCCGGGGCCAGCGCGGTGATCTACGGCGGCGTGGACGCGGCCGGCATCGTGTTCGACGGCATCGAGGCGGACCTGCGCGTGCCGGGCACCGACATCCGCCTGTTCGGCAAACCCGAGAGTTTTGTCAAACGCCGCATGGGCGTGGCGCTGGCGTTCGACGCCGACGTGGAAGTGGCGCGCGTGCGCGCCGAGCAGGCGGCGGCCCTGGTGAAGCCGCGCCGCGCCTGAGCCCGGACACGGCGTGACGCGCGACCTCATGACCGGGCCCGCACCGCGCCGCGTGCTGCCGGCCCTGGTGCTGGCGCAGTTTGCCGGCACCTCGCTGTGGTTCGCCGTCAACGCGGTCATGCCCGACCTGCAGCGCGAACTCGGCTGGCCCGCGTCGGCCGTCGGCACGCTGACCTCGGCCCTGCAGCTGGGTTTCATCGCCGGCACGCTGGTGTTTGCGCTGCTCGCCATCGCCGACCGTTTTTCGGCGCGGCGGGTGTTTCTGCTGTGCTCGCTGGCCGGCGCCGCCTGCACTGTGGCCGCCTGGTTCATGGTGCGCGAGTACACGGCGCTGCTGCTGTGGCGCGTGGCCACCGGTTTTTTCCTGGCCGGCATCTACCCCGTGGGCATGAAGATCGCCGCGCAGTGGTTTCCGCGCGGGCTGGGGCTTGCGTTGGGGTTCCTGATCGGCGCCCTGGTGCTGGGCTCGGCCAGCGCACACGCGCTGCGCGGCCTGGGCGGGGACCTGCCCTGGCCCAGCGTGATGCTCGGCGTGGCCGCGCTGGCGGCGGCCGGCGGCGTGCTGCTGTACCTCTGCGTGCCCGAGCCGCCCAATCGCCCGGCGCGCGCGAGCACGCTGGAGTGGCGCGCGCTGGCCACGCTCTGGACCGACCGGCGCGTGCGCGCCTCGGTGTTCGGCTATTTCGGCCACATGTGGGAGCTCTACACCCTGTGGGTGCTGGTGCCGCTGATCCTGGCCACGCGACTCCAAGGCGCCACGCTGTCGCTGGCGGCGTTCGGCGTGCTCGGGGCAGGTGCCATCGGCTGCGTCGGCGGTGGCTGGGCAGCGCGCCGGTTCGGCAGCGCCCGGGTGGCCGGCGCGCAACTGGCGGCCAGCGGCCTGTGCTGCGCGCTGGCGCCATGGGCCCTCGATGCGGGGGGCTATGGTTTCGCGCTGTGGCTGGGGGTCTGGGGCATCACCGTGGCGGGCGACTCGCCGCAGTTTTCCGCGCTCACCGCTGGCAACGCGCCGCCGCAGGCCGTGGGCAGCGTGCTGACCCTGACCAACAGCATCGGCTTCGCGATTTCCATCGTCAGCATCGAACTGTTCGTCTCGCTGGCCCAGCGCCACTCGCTGGCCGCGCTGCTGCCCTGGCTGGGGCTGGGGCCGTTGTTCGGGTTGTTCGCGATGCGCTCGCTGCTGCGCCGGTAGCCGCCCTCACTCGTGCCGCAGCGCGTCGATCGGGTCCATGCGGGCCGCGCGGCGGGCCGGGAAGTAGCCGAACAACACGCCGATGCCGGCGGAGAACAGGAAAGACAACAGGTTCACGCCGGGGTTGAAGAGGTAGGGCACGTCCATCAGGTCGGCCAGCGCGATGGAGGCGCCCGTGGCCAGCACGATGCCGATCAGGCCGCCCATGGCCGCCAGCACCACGGCCTCGATCAGGAACTGCAGCAGCACCTCGCGCTCCAGCGCCCCGATGGCCAGGCGCAGGCCGATTTCGCGGGTGCGCTCGGTCACGCTCACCAGCATGATGTTCATGATGCCGATGCCACCCACCAGCAGGCTCACGGCCGCCACCGCGCCGAGCAGCATGGTCATGACCTTGGTGGTGCCCGAGAGGGTTTCGGCGAGCTGCTTGGTGTCGAGCACGTTGAAGTTGTCCTCGTCGGCGTCGGCCAGCTTGCGGCGCTCGCGCAGCAGCTGGGTCAGGCTGGCCTTGACGCGGGTGGCGTCGCTGCCGTCCGACATGGACACCAGCAGGGTGTTGACGCGGGTGTTGCCGGTCACGCGGCGCTGCAGGGTCCGGATCGGCATCAGCACCAGGTCGTCCTGGTCGTTGCCGAAGGCGCCCTGGCCCTTGGAGGCCAGCAGGCCCACGACCTCGCACGACATCTGCTTGACGCGCAGCTGCGAGCCGATGGCGTCGCGCGCGCCATACAGTTCGCGCCGCACGGTTTCACCGATCAGGCACGCGGCCGATCCCGCGCGCAGTTCGTCGTCGGTGAATTCGCGGCCCTGCCCCAGCTTCCAGTTGCCGGTGATCAGCCAGGCGTTGGTGCTGCCGATGATGCTGCTGGTCCAGTTGCGGCCGTTGGCGACCACGGTGGTGCCGGTGCGCGCCTCGGGCGCCACCGCGGCGATGCCGCCGATCTGCGTGGCAATGGCGTCGGCGTCCGTGTCCTTGAACGCCGGCGCGCTGGCGCCGCCGCTGCCGGGGCCCAGGCGCTGGCCCGGACGCACCTGCAGCAGGTTGGTGCCCAGGCCGGAAATCTGGTTTTGCACCGCCATCGTGGCGCCGTTGCCCAGCGTCACCATGGTGATGACGGCGCTCACGCCGATCACGATGCCCAGGATGGTCAGGAACGAGCGCAGCAGGTTGCGCCGGATCGAGCGCAAGGCGAGCAGCAGGGTGTTGAGCCACATCAGCGGACCTCCGTGGCCTGCGGGGCCGGGGCCTGGTGCAGCCCGGCCGGGTGCGGGTTGAGCGTGTCGTCGGCCACCACGCCGTCCACGAAGCGCACGATGCGCCGGGCGTAGGCGGCCATGTCGGCCTCGTGCGTGACCATCAGCACGGTGATGCCGTGGTCCACGTTGAGGCGCCACAGCAGCTCCATGATCTCGCGGCTGCGCTGGGTGTCCAGGTTGCCGGTGGGCTCGTCGGCCAGCAGCACGGCGGGCTCGGTGACCATGGCGCGCGCGATCGCCACGCGCTGCTGCTGCCCGCCCGACAGCTCGGAGGGCATGTGGTGCTCCCAGCCCTTGAGGCCCACGGCATCCAGGGCCTTGGCCGCCGCGGCATGGCGCGCGGCGGCGGGCTCGCCGCGGTACAGCAGCGGCAGCTCGACGTTCTCCTGCGCCGAGGTGCGCGCCAGCAGGTTGAAGCCCTGAAAAACGAAGCCGAAGTAGCGCCGGCGCAGGCGTGCGCGCTGGTCCCGCGTGAGCGATTCCACGTGTGCGCCCTGGAACAGGTAGGCGCCCGCCGTGGGCGTGTCCAGGCAGCCCAGCGTGTTCATCGCCGTGGACTTGCCCGAGCCGCTGGGCCCCATGATGGCGACGAAGTCGCCGGCCTGCACGTCCAGATCTACGCCCTTGAGCGCCTGGAAGGCGGTGGGCCCTTCGCCATAGACCTTGGTCACGCCGCGCAGGCGGATCAGGGGGGCGGTGGCGGCCTCGCTCATGGGGCGGCTCCGGTGGTGGCGCGCTGGTCGGTGATCACGGCCATGCCTTCCTTGAGGTCCGGGCTGTTGACTTCGCTCATGCGGCCGTCGCTGATGCCGGGCTTCACCGCCACCGCGACGGCCTGGCCGTCCCTCAGGACCCAGACCTGCCGGGCGGTGGCCGTGTCGCCGCTGCTGGCGGCGCTGCGGCGCGCGCCCGTCCTGGGCATGCGCGGCAGCAGCTGCGACACCACGCCGCCACCCGAGGCAGCGGCCGGCGCCGCGGCGCCAGGCTGGGTCGGCGTGAAACGCAGCGCGGTGTTGGGCACCAGCAGCACGCCGGTGCGTTCGTTGGCGACGATGGCCGCCGCCGCCGTCATGCCGGGGCGCAGGCTCAGGTCGGTGTTGTCCACGTCCAGCCAGGTGGTGTAGGTCACCACGTTGTCGGTCTTGGTGGAGCCGAAGGCCACGCGCGTGGTTTTTGCCGGGTAACGGCGCGACGGGTAGGCGCTGACGGTGAAGCTGGCCTTCTGGCCGACCTTCACCGAACCCACGTCGGCCTCGTCCACGCTGACCTCCAGGCGCAGCTGGGTCAGGTCTTCCGCCAGGGAAAATAGCGTCACGGCTTGCAGCGAGGCGGCGACCGCGTTGCCGGGATCGACCGAGCGCGTGAGCACCACGCCGTCGATGGGCGAGCGGATCGAGGCCTTGGACAGGTTGGTCTCGTCTGTGGACAGGGCGGCGCGCGCCTCGGCCACGTTGGCGCGCGCGCTGGCCTCGCCGGCGAGCGCCCGGTCCACGCTGGCGCGGGCGCTGTCGAGTTCGGTGGCCGAGGGCACCTTGCCGCCCGACAGGCGCGCCACCTCCTCGAAGCGCGCCAGATTGGCCTGGGCCTCCTTGACCGTGGCCGTGGCCTGGGCCAGTTGCGCCTGCGTCGCGGCCAGCGAGGCGCGCGAGCGCAGCACCTGGTCAGCCAGCTTGGCGGTGTCCAGTTCCACCAGCACCTGGCCCTTCTTCACCCGGTCGTTCACGTCCACCAGCACGCGTTTGACGGTGCCCGAGAGTTCGCTGCCGATGTTCACCGCGCGCGTCGGCTGCAGCGTGCCGTTGGCCGAGACCGTGAGCGTGAGGTTGCCCTTGCGCACCGGCTCGGTGACGTAGCTGGGGCGGGCCTGGGTCTTCTTTTCCGCCTGCCAGTAGGAGAACCCCACGGCCAGGGCGATCAGGAGTGCGGCGCCGACCCACGGCAGGGGCCGCCGCCACCAGCGG
>JAHFQI010000115.1 GCA_023259355.1 Comamonadaceae bacterium | reverse complement strand
CGCTGACGATGTCGGCGGTGGCGATCAGGCGCAGCACGGCTTCCTTGCCCTCGGGGGTCTGCAAATCGAGCGCCAGGCTTTTCTTGTTGCGGTTGAACATCGGGAAGAAGCCCGCGCCCGAGCCGAGGAGCTGGCGCGTGGCGTCGCCGTGGCGGCCATGGCCGATGGGCTCGACCTTGATGACCTCGGCGCCCATGTCGGCCAGCACCATGCCACAGGTCGGGCCCATGACCATGTGGGTGAATTCGACGACGCGGATACCAGCGTAGGGCAGTGTGTTGACTTCGCTCATCTCAGACTCCCTGCTTCCAGCCCAGCGGCAGCCCGGCTTCGGGCGTCATGCCGTAGAGCGGTTCGCCGGGCAGGCCGGCGCGCAGCGGCTCGCGTGCGGCCATCAGTTTTTCGAGGTTGACGCCGGTGGTCACGCCCATGGCCTCGAACATGAAAACCAGGTCCTCGGTGACCACGTTGCCCGATGCGCCCGGCGCGTGCGGACAGCCGCCCAGGCCGCCGAGCGAGCCGTCGAAGGTGCGCACACCCACGTCCCAGGCCGCGAGGCAGTTGGCCAGGCCCAGTCCGCGTGTGTTGTGCATGTGGGCGGAGCCGGCGTGTTGGCCCAGCTCGGCTTGCAGTCGCTTGAACAGGCGGCGCACCTGCGCGGGGTTCGCCATGCCCGTGGTGTCGGACAGGCCGGACTCGTCCGCGCCCGCAGCCACGCAGGCCACCGAGAGGCGGATCACCTCGTCCTCAGGCACTTCACCCTGGAGGGTGCAGCCGAAGGCGGTGGAGATGCCGGCCTCGATGCCCACGCCCGGCGCGAGGGCGTCGCGCAGGCGGACGATCTCGCGCACCACCTCGACCATCTCGTCGGGTGTCTGGCGCACATTGGCCAGCGAATGCGCGTGGCTGGCCGACACGGGAATCGTCAGCTTGTGCACGCCGGCCTTCAGCGCCGCCTCGGCGCCGCGCGCGTTGGGCACCAGCGCCAGCACCGTGACACCGGGGTGCGTGAGCGCATGGCGCACCACCTCGGCGGCATCGGCCATCTGCGGCATGAGCCTGGGCGGCACGAAGGAGCCCACTTCGATCTCGCGCAGGCCGGCCGCCACCAGCGCATCGATCCAGCGGAACTTGTCGGCCGTGGCCATGGTGGCCTTGACGGATTGCAGGCCGTCGCGCGGGCCCACTTCGCTGATCAGGACATCGGGTTTCATGAGATTGGCACTTTCCTAAAAATTCCGTAAGATAGAACAAAGTTCTTTCTAATGAAATATTCAACGATGACGGCCGCCTTGTCAAGCGACCCGCCATCAGGAGTTCCACGCATGCCCCGCAAAGCCGTCACCGAATCCGTTTCCGATGCCCATGCCGCTCCGGGCGGCGCCGCCGCCGTGGACCGGGCGCTGTCGCTGCTGGCCGCGTTCCGTGCTGGTGACGCCGCCTTGAGCCTGGCCGAGCTGGCCGAACGCACGCGCCTGTACAAGAGCACGGTACTGCGCCTGCTGGCCTCGCTGGAGCATGCGCGGCTGATCCAGAAGCTGGACGACGGCGCGCACCGCGGCAGCTACGCGCTGGGCGCCGAAGTGGCGCGCCTGCACGGCCTCTACGCGGCCTCGTTTTCGCTGGACCGCGTCGTGCTGCCGGTGCTGCGCGAGCTGGTGGCGCAGACCGGCGAAAGCGCGGCCTACCATGTGCTGCAGGGCCAGCCGCCGCACCTCACGCGCCTGTGCCTGTACCGCGTGGACTCGCCGCACCCGATCCGCGACCACATCCGCGCTGGCGACGTGCTGCCCGCCGACCGCGGCACCGGCGCCCGCGTGCTGACGGCGTTCAACGACGCACTGGCGAAGACGTTGCCTGAAAAGGACCGGAAAATCGCCGCGGAAATCCGCGCCCGGGGCTACTGCGCCAGCGTCGGCGACCGCCTGGCCGAGGTGGCCGGCATTTCAGCGCCGGTGTTCCGCGCCGACGGCACGGTCGCCGCAGCGCTGACGCTGACCATGCCAGCCCACCGCTACGACGAGCGTTATGCGAAACCGGTGCTGGAGGCGGCGCGCGCGCTGAGTGGGCAGTGACCCCGCAGCGATCGCCAAAAATCGAAGGGCTTGGGCGGCAAGCCGTGCGGCTCAGTTCGCCCCAGACACACCGGTCGCGGCCATGAAGCGGGTGAACGCCAGCCGCAGTGCCGGCAGTCCGGCGCGCACCGCGTCAAGATCGGATTGCCTGGCGCCCTGGTCCATGGTGGCCAAAATCCCATGCATGGCCTCCGCCCCCACCGTGGCGGAGGCGCCAACCAGGGAGTGCACATGGCGGCCGGCCAGCACGGCTTCATGCGCATCGAGCGCCTGCTCAACGGCGTTGAGGGTGTCGGGCGTGTGCTGGAGAAACGACTCAATCACCGCATGCATCAGTTCCTCGTCACCCCCCAGGCGGTCGAGAACGGCCGCCCGGTCGAAGACACGACCAGAGGCATCCCCCGCGCGCGAGCCTGAATCCGGGAGCGCGGCCGGCGCAGGTTCCGCCGCACCCATCCAGCGCGCCAGAATCGCCTTGAGTTGGGCGATTTCAATCGGTTTGACGATGTAGTCGTTCATGCCGGCGGCCAGGCACCGATCACGATCGCTCTGGTAAGCGTTCGCGGTGATGGCGACGATGGGCACATGGCAGCCCGCGCGCCGCAGGTTTTGCGTCGCCATGTAGCCGTCCATGACCGGCATCTGGCAGTCCATCAAAATGACCGCGAAGTCGCCGGCCAGGGCCGCCTCGACGGCCTCTCGGCCATTGTTGACCGTGACCACGTCACGGAATCCGAGCTTGCTCAGAACACCCATGGCGACGACCTGATTGGTCAGGTTGTCCTCGGCCAGCAGGATTTTTTTGCTGGACTGAATGGGCCGGCGATCCTGGTGCCCGACCTGGTTGGGCACGGCAGCGGGCTTCGCCGTGCGGCTTGCCGGCAAATAAAAAGAGAAGGCGGAGCCGGCGCCCAATGTGCTCTCAAGTTCAACACGCCCGCCCATGAGTTCGGCGAGCTCCCTGACGATGGCCAGGCCCAAACCGGTTCCGCCAAATCTTCGCGTCGTGGACGTGTCGGCCTGGACAAAATGGCGAAAAAGATTCTGCTTCATCTCCGGGGCAATGCCGATGCCGGTATCGGTCACCACAAAGCGCAGTTCCAGCCGTTCTTCATGACTTCTGACGACATCGACGCTCAAGGCAATAGCCCCCTCTTGCGTGAACTTCAGCGCATTGGACAACAGGTTGTTGAGAATCTGGCGAAACCGCGCAGAATCGCCGGTGATCCAGTCAGGCACGTCCGGCGCCAGGTGGTAGCGGAACAAAATGCGCTTTGCACTCGCCCGGTAGGTGAAAAGATCCACCAGCTGGGTCAACACCAGCGTCAGGTTGAAGTGAATCTTCTCCAGCACCATCCGGCCCGCCTCGATCTTGGCAATATCGAGCAAATCGTTGACCAACACCAGAAGCGACTGGGCGCTGCCGTCGATGAGTTGGGCAAACTGGCGCTGCCTGGGCGTCAAGACTTCGTCCAGCAACAGTTCCGTGATACCCACGATGCCGCTGACCGGCGTGCGAATTTCGTGGCTCATGGTCGCCAGAAAGTCACTTTTCGCGCGGTTGGCGGCCTCCGCGGCGAACTTGGCCTCCTGCAACTCCCGCTCTATCTTTTGGCGATGCGTGACATCCCGGAAGCTCCACACCCGCCCCAGCGCCACCGAATTGAGCTTCGCCGCTCTTGAATAGCGTTCAAAAAACCGACCGTCCTTGAATTCGATCAACTCAAAATCTTCGGCCTCCGGGGTTCGATACAGGCTCTCGATTTTGTCCACGAAAGCGTCGGGGTCGCTGAGCTGGTTCAAAACGATGCGCATCATTTCGGCATCGTCAGCGCCTTCTCTGTCAGCGGGAATGCCCCACATGCGCAGAAAATTCCGGTTGTACAGCACGATCTCACGCTGTTCATTCACCACCAGGATGCCGTCCGCGGTGGATTCGAGCGTCGCGGCGGTGATCGCGGCGTCGGCCCGCTGCACATCCTCGGCCATTTTTCGCGCGGTAATGTCCCGGTTGGTCCCCGTGGCACGCAGCGCCTGTCCGCTCGCATCCCGGGCGACGACACGCCCCTCGCTGTGAATCCAGATGATGTCCCCGTCGGGCCGCCTGATCCGGTGCTCCACCTGGTAGGCCGGCGCCGCTCCCTTGAGGGTCGTGGTCATCGCCTCCACAATTTTGGGTTGATCCTCCTGCGGCACCAGGTCGGTTAACGCGTCAAAGGTGGTCACCGTGGGCTGGCTGGGCCCGCCCATCAACTCGGACCAGCCTTCGGAGAGGTACAGCCGGCCGCTCTCCAGATCGACATCCCACAGCACGAGGCGGGAGGCGGCCAGGGCACGCTGCTGCCGCTCCTCGCTCAGGCTCAGCGCCTCCTGGGCCGCCTTCGCCGCGGTGATGTCCACATAGGTGGTGACAAAACCACCGCCGGGCATGGGAGCGCCGCGAATATCCAGGGTGACGCCATTCGGCCGTGTGCGCTGGTAATGGTGCTCGACCGGCGTTCGCGCGCGCGAAAGAATGGCCTCGACGGCCTCATCGGGCGACTCATCGCCGTACTCGCCACGCCGCGCATTGAACCTGATGATGCGTTCAAACGTGACGACGGGGGCTTCGAACAACGCGTCCGGCAACTCCAGCAATCGCCGGAATTGCGCGTTGTGCGCGACCAGGTGCAAGTTGCCATCAACGACACTCAACCCGCAGGGGAGGTTGTCGAGCACGCTTTGCAACACGCTGTTGGCATTGCGCAAGGCGTCCTCGGCCACCTTCCGGACGGTGATGTCCTGCAGGGTGCCCACCAGACGGACCGGCTTGCCATTCACGTACTCGGGGTGCGCCACCGAACGCGTCCAGATGGAGCGCCCCTTCGCGGTGACCATGGGCAGCTCGATGTCCGCGGGCTCGCCCGTGCGCAGGGTGGCCTCGGCCGCGCGCTCGATGGCCCGCTGGCCCTCAGTCCCGAAATACCGGTCGAGATGCTCAAACACAGGCTGCGCGCCGGGCTCCATGTCGTACAAGCGGAAGTTTTGGTCCGTCCATTTCGCCCGGCGGCTGATCAGGTCCAGTTCCCAGCCGCCGACCCCGGAGATCTGTTCCGCCCGGCGCAAGAACCGATTGCTCGCGAGCAGCGCCTCCTCGGCGCGCTTTCGGACGGAAATGTCCTCAACGACCCCCACAAAACCCACTTGTTGAGGAAGGCCCCAGACAACCTGGCGCGCGCGTGCATGGACATGGACCGCTTCCTCGCCCGCCCCGAGCAAACGGAACTCCAGGTCAAACGGGGCGCCGTGCTTCACGGCGAGCTGCCACTCGGACTGGACGGACAGGCGGTCCGCCGGGTGAATCGCTTGGAGCCACCCGTTGCCCAGGCTTTGCGACAGGGTCATGGCGTGGATTTCACGCCACCGGGGATTGGTGTAGGTGCAGGCACCGACCGCATCGGCATGAAAGATGCCCAGCGGCGTGGCCTCTGAAATCGCCTGGAAACGGCTGCTGTCGCCGACGATCTCCAGGTAATGGGTGTGTTCGCGCTGCAAGAGCGCCTGCGTGACAACCTCGGCCAGCCCGGACAAAGCCTCGCGTTGGGCCGATGTCAACGTGCGGGCCTGGCGGTCGATCACGCACAGGGTGCCGATGCGCTCGCCCTCGGGCATGATGAGAGGCATGCCGGCATAGAACCGGATGTGCGGGTCCCCCGTGACGAAGGGGTTGGCTGCGAAGCGCGCATCCGCCAGTGCATCGGGAACCTCCAGCAAGTCATCGGACTCGATGGCGTGGCTGCAGAAAGCATCCCCTCGTGCCGTCTGGCAGATGCCGTCGATGCCACTGCTTGCCTTGAACCATTGCCGCTGGTCGTCCACCAGGCTGATCATCGCGATCGGTACGCCGCAAATGGCACGCGCCGCCTTGGCCAGCGCATCAAAAAGCGGCTCGGGCTCCGTGTCCATGACCACCAGCATTCGCAGGCGGGCCAGGCGCTTGATTTCGGTGTCCGGCAAGTTCATCGGTCAGGTGGCCAGAGACAGCAACTCCATGGCGTCGAGCGGCGCACCCAACGCGCCTTGCTCGATCACCGCAGACCGGCCGATCGACACCATGTCGGCCAGCCCGTCGATCACGCACGGCAACCCGGCGACCGCCCATCCGGCCTTTTGAGCCCACCCCTGCAGCGACTGGACTGCCCGGATCGCCTCGCCGGACGCCAGCAGCGATGTTTCCTCGCCATGCAGCACATCGGTGAATTGCGACAACACCAGCGGACCGCAGGCCAGGGCGATGGAGATGGGCGGCTGCGCTGCCTTCCGGGCGGCCACCGCGAAGGACGAGGCCTTGATGACGTCGCCAGCGGCCTTGCGAAGGGCGAAACCCGCGCGGATCGCCTGCAGTTGCAGGTTCTGGAAGCCCTGCTCGCTGTCGCCCGCAAAAATGGCCAGCAGATCGTTGCCGAAGGGCAGCAAATGCCGGGCGCCGAAAAGATAGAGGACGTCGCGGGCTCGCTGATGCATTTGCCTGAGGGTGCCGACACGAGCCGGGTCGGACTCAGACTGGGCGACGATGAAGCTGAAGAGGTTGACCGCCAGCACCACGGCCTGGTCATAGTGCAAGTCGGTGTTGCGGTCGCCCTCCTCGGACCAGCGCTGATTGAGCTCCTCGGCCAGCCGCTTCTCATATTGGAGGGCCAGCAACTGCTTTTGTTTGGCCAGCGTTTCGGTCAATTCCCCCTCCACGGACGCCAGCTGGCGCTCCTGCCGCATCTTGCGCCTGGACAGCAACGCAGCCACGGCGTCCAGAAGCTCCACGGCGAGGAAAGGCTTGGCGATGTAGTCATCCGCGCCGGCGGTCATGCCGATGCGGACATGCGCCCGCTGCCCCAGTGCGGTCAACATGATGACCGGGGTTTCTGCAAGCTCCGCGTCGCTTCGGAGCGCCTCCACAAGTTCGAAACCGCTCATGCCGGGCATCTGGACGTCACAGACGATGAGATCCGGCTTGTACAGGCGTGCCAGGCCAAGTCCCTGCTTTCCGTTTCCCGCCTGCAACACCTCGTACCCCGCCTTGCGGATGACGGAACTCGCCACGAGCCGCTGCGTGGGGTCGTCATCAATGATCAGGATGGTGGTCATGGCCAACGCCGGTTTTTTTCAGGGCTGGCAAGCAGATGGACGGCTCCGCCCTGAATGGGATTGTGATGCCTCCCATCAGGGAAAACAAATTCAGGCTTTCAATTGTCAATCAATCCCAATGCCCCCGGCTGATGGGCGGGCGTTTGTCCCGGTGAACGCCGGAACCCGTCGTACCGGTTCCTCCCGCCATGGTCCGCGGTGAACCACGGGCGCAATGAACTTGAATTCAGTGCCGGCGTCCTGCCGTGGCGGCTTTCATCATGCCGGCGGGCACCAGCCCGTCGAACAGCCGGGTGAGTTCGGCCAGGACCGCCATGGCGGCCGCCTCGCCGCGGAACGGGCACAGGGCCTGCATGAGTTCCCCCCGGCAATACCAGAGCGTCTGCGCATCGGGCGCGCCAAGGATGCGGCGCGTGAGCCGGGAAGCCCCGGCAGACGGCTCCGTCAGCAGTTCATCCAGCATCCGCTTGCGAATGTGCATGGTGCGCTCGTTCGCGTCGGGACCGACCGCCTGCACGGCGGCACCCAGCCAGCCGAAGAAGCTGTTGCGCAGTGTCGGTTTGCCGTATCGCATGGTGTGTTCCCCGGAACATGCCTGGCCTGCAACACCCGTTGTCAGGTTCGATCCTTGCAATGCATGATGTGTGCCAATCCAGCCCCACCGCAAACCCGCTTATGAATCATGCACTTGCAGATCTCCCTCAGGCCAGGCCGGGGGAAATCACACCCACACCCCCCCGGAAACCGGGTGAAATAACCCAAACGGCGCCCAATACCCCACCTCAGGACCCATCTGCATGGCCCATCACCCCCGCCCCACTCGCCCGCTGAATCTCAAAAGGCGGTTTGCCCTCACCAGCCTGGGGGTGATCTTCGCCATCGCGCTGGGGCTGGGCTGGCTGCTGTCCCACATGCTCACCCAGCGCATGCTCCAGCGCGAGGGCGAGGTCACCATGGATTTCGTCCAGAACCTGCTGACCACCGACAACTCCAGCGGCTTCCTCTCGCACCCCGATGATCCGCAGTTACGGGACCGCTTCCTGAGTTCGATGGAGCACGTGACCAGCATGCGCGAGCCGGTCCGCGCCAATGCCTACCGGCCCGACGGCACCGTGGCCTGGTCCACCGACCAGGCGCTCGTCGGCCGGCGCTATCCGGTCAACGACGAACTCGATGACGCCCTCAAGGGCGAACTCGTCGTGCACTCCGGCCGGTTGACCGCCGACGGCCCGGCCAAGGCCGAACACGAAGGCCTGGCGGCGCGCGCGTCCTTTTTTGTCGAGAGCTACATCCCGATCCGCGACCCGCGCTCGGGCCAGGTGCTGGGCGTGATGGAGTTCTACAAGGTCCCCGTGCAACTCAACGAAGCGATCCGCGAAGGCCTGATCCAGCTCTGGCTGGCGTGCGCGGCCTCCGCCGTCGGGCTGTTTTTGTCGCTCTACTGGATCGTGGCCCGCGCCGACCGAACGCTGCGCGAACAGCAGGCGCGGCTGGCCGAAGCCCAGACCCTCGCCACGGCCGTCGAACTCGCGGGCGCCGTGGCGCACAACCTGCGCAACCCGCTGGCGTCGATCCGCGTGTCGGCGGAGATGCTGCAGGACAGCGTCTCGGCGGCGGCCGAAACCGCCGAGCATTGCCAGGACATCACCTCGGCCGTGGACCGCGCCGACCGCTGGATCACCGAGCTGGTCCGCGTGTCGCAGGCGCCGCAACTCCAGGACGAGGCCGTCTCCATGGGGCCGCTGGTGCGCGACTGCCTGGAAGAGATGGGCCCGGAGATGCTGCGCCGCCAGATCCGCTGGCTGGCCCCCGAAACCGACCCCGAACCGGTGCGCGCGCACCCGGCGATGCTGCGCCAGATCGTGCTGAGCATCATTGCCAACGCCATCGACGCCATGCCCGAGGGGGGTGATCTGGTCGCGGCGCTGGGCGACGCTGGCGACCGGTGCGCCCTGCGGATCACCGACACCGGTCACGGGATCACCGAAGAAGCGCAACAGCGCCTGTTCCGGCCGTTCTTCAGCACCAAGAGCGGCGGCCTGGGCATCGGCCTGGCGCTGGTCAAGCGCATGGTGAACCAGTGGCAGGGTGACGTCACGCTCGCACCCAACGCGCCGCGCGGCACCCGCGTGGAGATCCTGCTGCCGCGCGCCGGCGAACGTGGTGCCGCCACGGTCGCCTGAGACCGGGCGGCTCCGTCACGGCACGCGGCCCGCGCAACCGCCCCGTCGTGACATCCCCGGCCTCCACGGAAGTTGGGGGGATGAGTGGGTCAAATACCCCGAATTTTGGGCTTAAAGCCAGCCCTATTTTTCGTAAGCTATTGATTTCATTGAATTTTAAAAACTGGCACACCTTCTGCAATAGAGGTCTAGTCCCGGCGCACTTTGGGTCGAGACGTTCCACAAACCTCTGTCACACAAGGAAACCAACATGTTCAAATCCCTCACCTCCAGCGCCCTGATCGCAGCCACCCTCCTCAGCCTTGCAGCCTTGGCGCCCACGGCCGCCACTGCCAGCGAAGGCGCTCGCAGCGTTGGCCAAGGCATGAAGTGCTCCACCCGTGCCATGACGAATCCCGATGGCACCGTCACCTACTACCAGTACTGCTACAAGAGCATCTGATGCACTGGCGCCCGACTTGGCGTCAGGCGCTGTCCAGCTTGTTCGCGCCGTGGATTTGGCTGGCGGGTGTTGCGGCATTCGCCGCGCCCACAGCAGCGGACCGGTTCAGCGTCGATATGGGCGTCGGGCATGAGTCCCAGACATCACCTCTGTTTCAACTCACGCCCAACAGCACGGTCGTCTACCTTGGTGGCCCGCAACGCCTCGGCGGCTCGCATTTACAGGCCCACGTCCAAGGCTTTTACGGCTTCAGTCTCGAAGATGGGCTCAGCGCTTCATTGGCAGGCAATGCCATGCTCAAGCGTTCACCCCAGACCCCAGACCTCGACTTCTCGTTCCTGTCCCTGCAGCCCACACTGCACCTGCCGCTCAAGAATTTCAACATTGACTTTGGCCTGAACCTGCAGAGGATCGATGTTGCCGGACAGCGTTTTCGGGACATTCACGGCGTTCAAGCCAACTGGACGCGATTTGATGGAAAAAACCTCTGGGCCATGGTTGGCGAGACGGGTTCGTACCGACACAAAGGTGAACTGACCGATCTGGACGCACAGGCCAGTTCACTGGTCTTGCAGCGACACCTCAGCCAGCCGCTCAAAGGGGTCGACGGCCTGGACTTGTCGCTGATCGTGGGGCGGGAACGCAACGAACGCGGATTTCGTGACCTTTCGCATCGCAGCGCCATGTTCAACGCCTCGCTCCAATGGGCCTGGTTGGGGGCAAGCTGGTCGGCTGGCGCTGGCTGGCGGCGTGCGCAGTTTGACGACAAGGCCTTTCCCTCCGAGCCAGAACGCATCGACCGGGGGAAGAATATCGACTTGATGGCCGAATGGCCGCTTTCTTCCCGTCAGGCCCTGAGCGTGCAGGTCAATGACATACGCAATACATCCAGCACCCGGCTTTACAACAACCACTATCGGCAACTTGGGGTGACGTTGCACACGTCCTGGTGATGGCACCCACGGGGTGGCGGCCAGACCCCAAAGCCCACAGAAACACGTCGAACCATCTTGCAACAAGTGTTTGCCCCGGCGATTCGGGAGATTTGCCCCGAAAAAGCCAACATAATTCGGGGCATATCACCCACCTCATTCGCACCATGGCCACCCTGCTGATCATCGAAGACGAGGCCGTCCTGGCCAAGAACATCGCTCGCTATTTCGAGAAGCAGGGGCACGCCGTGGAGGTCGCACACGACGGGCTCGCCGGCGTGGCGGCGGCGCGCCGGGTCATGCCCGACGTCGTGATCGTCGATTTCCAGCTGCCCGGCCTGGACGGCCTGGACGTGATCCGCGCGCTGCGCAAGATCGACGCCGAGCTGCGCTGCGTCATGGTGACCGGCCACGCGAGCGTGCCGATGGCGGTGGATGCCATGAAAGCCGGCTCGATGGACCTGCTGACCAAGCCCGTGTCACTGGCCAGCCTCAAGGCCGTGGTGGACCGGGCGCTGGCCGAGCGCGGCACACGCCGGGCGCTGGACTACTACCAGAAGAAAGAGGCCGACGAATCCAGCCTGGACGCGCTGGCGGGCGAATCGGGGCCGATGCGCGCGTTGCGCGACCTGGTGCGCACCATCGCGTCCAGCGAACCCGCCGACCGCTCGCCGGGCGCGCCGATCCTGGTGCTCGGCGAGACCGGCGCCGGCAAGGAACTCGTGGCCCGCGCCTGCCATTACGCCGGCCCGCGCGCGGCAGCCCCGTTCGTCGAAATCAACTGCGCAGCCCTGCCCGCCAACCTGATCGAGGGCGAGCTGTTCGGCCACGAGAAGGGCGCCTTCACCGACGCGCAGGCGCGCAAGATCGGACTGATCGAGGCGGCCGACGGCGGCACGCTGTTCCTCGACGAGATCGGCGAGCTGGACCTGTCACTGCAGGCCAAGCTGCTGCGCGTGCTGGAAAACCTGCGCGTGCGGCGCCTGGGCGCGCTGCAGGACCGGCAGGTCAACGTGCGCATCGTCTGCGCCACCAACCGCGACCTCGACCAACTGGTGGAGGCCGGGCGCTTCCGCAGCGACCTGCTCTACCGGCTGCGCGTGTTCCAGATCAACATTCCGCCGCTGCGCGCGCGCGGCGACGACGTGCTGCTGCTGGCACGCCGGTTTCTGGCCCAGGTGGCCCAGCGCTACGGCAGGCCGCCGCCCGCGCTCGATGCTTCGGCCTGCGCCGCCCTGATCGCACACCACTGGCCCGGCAACGTGCGTGAACTGCGCAACGTCATCGAGCGGGCCGTGCTGCTCTGCCAGGGCAAGGCCCTCGGCGCCGACGACCTGGCCCTGGGTCCACGGCCCGCCATGGCCCCGTCAACCCACAGCGCGCCAGCGGCCGGCAGCAACTCGCTCGAAGCCCTGGAGCGGCAGCACCTGCTGCGGGCGCTGGAGCAGGCCGAGTGGAACGTGACCCGCGCGGCACGCCTGCTCGACATCAGCCGCGATACCTTGCGCTACCGCATCGACAAGCACGGCCTGCAGCGTCCAGCGGGCCGGGTCACAGCCGATTAGGCTTCTTTTAGTCACGGATAAATCATTATTCAGGACATCAATCGGCAATTAAGTTTCCAATACAGTAGCGGGATGGAAAAACCCCGCGCCGTGTTGTTTGACGCCTATGGGACGCTGTTCGATGTCTACAGCGTGGGCTTGCTCGCCGAGCAGCTTTTCCCGGGCCACGGCCCGGCCCTGAGCGTGCTGTGGCGCGACAAGCAGATCGAATACACGCGGCTGGTCACCACCAGCAACCACGGCGCCCACTACCAGCCGTTCTGGGCGCTGACCCGTGCGGCGCTGGTGTACGCCATCAAGCGGCTGGCCGTCAAAGACCCCGCAGCGGCGCAACCCGCCGATTTCGATACCAAGGTCGATTCGCTGATGAACCAGTACCGGCACCTGAGCGCCTACCCGGAAAACCGGGAGGTGCTGCAGACCCTGAAGGCGCGCGGCATTCCTACCGGCATCCTGTCCAATGGCGACCCGGCCATGCTGGGCATCGCCGTGCGCAGCGCCGGGCTCGAAGGCCTGCTCGACCACGTCATCAGCGTGGACCCGATTCGCAAATACAAAACCCACCCCGACGCCTACGCGCTGGGACCGCAGGCCATGGGGCTCAAAGCCGGCCAGATCGTCTTCGTCAGCAGCAACAGCTGGGACGCACTGGCCGCCACCTGGTTCGGTTATTGCACACTCTGGGTCAATCGCCAGGGCTTGCCTTTCGAGGAACTGGGCACCCCGCCGACGCGCACCGGCACCAGCCTGCGCGACGTGCTGGACTTTTTCCCTGCCGGCTAGTTTTCGTTTTCTTCTTACTTTTCAGAGGTTTCACACCATGACCGAACGCACCAACGCGCACCGCCTGCAAGTGGCCACCGAGCTGCACCAGTTCATCGAAAACCAGGTGCTGCCTGGCACGGGCGTCAAGAGCGCCAAGTTCTGGAAGGGCTTCGATGCCCTCGTGGCCGACCTCGCGCCCAAGAACATCGCGCTGCTCGCCGAGCGCGATCGCCTGCAGACCGAACTGGACGCCTGGCACACGGCGAACCCGGGGCCGATCCAGGACATGCCGGCCTACCGCGCTTTCCTGGAGCGCATCGGCTACCTCGTGCCGAGCCCGAAGAAGGTCAAGATCACCACCGCCAAGGTGGACGCTGAACTGGCGGTGCAGGCTGGCCCGCAGCTCGTGGTGCCGGTGCTCAACGCGCGCTACGCGCTCAATGCCGCCAATGCGCGCTGGGGCAGCCTGTACGACGCGCTGTACGGCACAGACGTGCTCTCCGAAGCCGACGGCTGCGAAAAGGGCAAGGGCTACAACCCCAAGCGCGGCGCCAAGGT
>JAHFQI010000114.1 GCA_023259355.1 Comamonadaceae bacterium | reverse complement strand
CACGGTGGACCAGGCGGTGAAATCGCTCGCGCCGGCGCTGGTCAGCTTCACCCGACTGCACCCCCGGCTGCGCGTGGACCTGCGCGCCAGCGACCAGGTGCTGGACATGGTGAAGGAGGGTATCGACCTGTCGATCCGTGTCGGCTGGCTGCGCGACTCGTCGCTGCGCGCCACCCGCCTGGCCGAGTTCGAGCAACTCGTTGTCGCCGCGCCGTCCTACCTGGAGCGCGCCGGCCCGCTGCACCATCCGCACGACCTGGCGGCGCACGACTGGGTGGCGCTGACCCTGCTGCCCACGCCGCTGACCTGGAACTTCCACCCGGACCAGGGCCCTGCGGTCACGGTGCGCGTCAACGCCCGCCTGCGGGTGGACTCGGCGGCGGCCCTCAATGCCCTGCTGATCCAGGGCGCCGGCCTGTCCACGCAAAACGACCTGGACGCGGCCGCCGACCTGCGCGCCGGTCGACTCGTGCGCGTGCTGCCCGACTGGCGCCTGCCGCGCGGCGGTGTCTTTGCCGTCTACCCGCCGGCGCTGCACCTGCCGCCCAAGGTGCGCGCCTTCGTGGACCACTACCGCGAGCACCTGAACCGCAGCCGGACGGACCGGTAGACTCGGGCGGATCACCCCCCTCTGGAGTCCCCCATGTCCGTCTGGAAGAAGCCCATTTCAACTGAAATCCTCGCCGCCATGCATGTGGACACGGCGGTGCAGCACCTGGGCATCGAATTCCTCGAAGTCGGCGACGACTTCATCCGCGCCCGCGTGCCGGTGAACACCCGCACGCGCCAGCCCTACGGCCTGCTGCATGGCGGCGTGAGCGTGGTGCTGGCCGAGACGCTGGGCTCCTGCGGCGCCGCCTGCGCCTGCCCCGAGGGCTACCGCGCCGTCGGCCTGGACATCAACGCCAACCATTTGAAGGGCGCGACCAGCGGCTGGGTCACCGGCCTCACGCGCCCGGTGCACATCGGCCGCACCACCCAGGTCTGGCAGATCGACCTGACCAACGACGCCGGCGAATTGACCTGCGTCTCGCGCATCACCATGGCGGTGCTGGCGCCGAAAGGGTGAGGGGCTCAGCCCCGCCACTTTTGCAAAAAAGTAAAAAGTGGCCCATCCGCTTACGCAGATTCCCTTACTAGGGTTTTCCCGTGGCGCGAACTACAATCGACATCCCTTACAAAAGCTGACGGGCCGGACTTCTCCGACCGCCGCCACAGCAGGAGACATTGATGCCCGCCGATACGGTCCAAACCGAAGAAAAACGCGCCCAGTTGCGCCGTGCCGCCCTCGAATACCACGAGTTCCCGACGCCCGGCAAGATTGCCATCGCGCCCACCAAGCAGCTGGTCAACCAGCACGATCTGGCGCTGGCGTACTCGCCCGGCGTGGCCGCGCCTTGCGAGGAAATCGTCAAGGACCCGAATGCGGCCTTCAAGTACACCGCGCGCGGCAATCTGGTGGCGGTGATCACCAACGGCACGGCCGTGCTGGGTCTGGGCGACATCGGACCGCTGGCTTCCAAGCCGGTGATGGAAGGCAAGGGCGTGCTGTTCAAGAAGTTCGCCGGCGTCGACGTGTTCGACATCGAGATCGCCGAGAAGGACCCGGCGAAGCTGGTCGAGGTCATCGCCGCGCTGGAGCCCACCTTCGGCGCCATCAACCTGGAAGACATCAAGGCCCCGGACTGCTTCTACGTCGAGCGTGAACTGCGCAAGCGCATGAAGATTCCGGTGTTCCACGACGACCAGCACGGCACCGCCATCACCGTGGCCGCCGCCATGCTCAACGGCCTCAAGGTGGTCGGCAAGGACATCGCCGATGTCAAGCTCGTGGCCTCGGGCGCTGGCGCCGCGGCGCTGGCCTGCCTGAACCTGCTGCTCAAGGTTGGCCTGCAGCGCAAGAACGTGTTCGTGACCGACCTGGCCGGCGTGGTTTATGAAGGCCGCACCGAGCTGATGGACGAGGACAAGATCCAGTTCGCCCAGAACACCACGGCGCGCACGCTGTCCGAGGTGATGGAAGGCGCCGACGTGTTCCTCGGCCTGTCGGCCGGCGGCGTGCTCAAGCCGGCGATGGTGGCGAAGATGGCGCCCAAGCCGGTGATCTTCGCGCTGGCCAACCCCAACCCCGAGATCGCGCCCGAAGATGCCCACGCGGTGCGCGACGACGTGGTGATGGCCACCGGCCGCAGCGACTACCCGAACCAGGTCAACAACGTCCTGTGCTTCCCCTACATCTTCCGCGGCGCGCTCGACTGCGGCGCCACGACCATCACCGACGAGATGGAGATCGCCGCGGTGAATGCGATTGCCGAGCTGGCCCAGGCCGAGCAGAGCGAGGTGGTGGCCGCTGCCTATGCTGGCGAGCACCTGGCGTTTGGCCCTGAGTACCTCATCCCGAAGCCGTTCGACCCGCGCCTGATGATGATGATCGCCCCGGCCGTGGCCAAGGCCGCCGCCGACAGCGGCGTGGCCCTGCGCCCGATCGTGGATCTGGTCGCCTACCGCGACAAGCTGCAGACCTTCGTCTACGCCTCCGGCACGACGATGAAGCCGATCTTCACCGCCGCCAAGCGTGGCCTGAAGAAGCGCGTGGCCTACAGCGAGGGCGAGGAAGAACGCGTGTTGCGCGCCGCGCAGATCGTGGTGGACGAGGGCATCGCCCGCCCCACGCTGATCGGCCGGCCGCCGGTGATTGCCGAGCGCATCGAGAAATTCGGCCTGCGCCTGAAGGAAGGCGCCGATTACGACGTGGTCAACGTCGAGCACGACCACCGTTACCGCGATTTCTGGCAGACCTACCACCGCATGACCGAGCGCAAGGGCATCACCATGTCGATCGCCAAGATCGAAATGCGCCGCCGCCTGTCGCTGATTGGCGCCATGTTGTTGCATAAAGGCGACGTGGACGGCCTGATTTGCGGCACCTGGGGCACCAACCCCATGCACCTGAGCTATGTGGACCAGGTCATCGGCAAGCGCCCGGGCGTCAACACCTACGCCTGCATGAACGGCCTGATGCTGCCGGGCCGCCAGGTGTTCCTGGTGGACACCCACGTGAACTACGACCCGACCGCCGAAGAATTGACCGAAATCACCATGATGGCGGCCGAGGAAATGATGCGCTTCGGCCTGCGGCCCAAGGCGGCGCTGCTCTCGCACTCCAACTTCGGTTCGTCCAGCCAGCCCAGCGCGGTGAAAATGCGCCGGGTGCTGGAGCTGCTGCGCATCCAGGCGCCGTGGCTGGAGGTGGACGGCGAAATGCACGGCGACGTGGCGCTCGACGGCGCTTCCCGCCATGCGCTGATGCCCAACAGCACACTGGCCGGCGACGCCAACCTGCTGGTCATGCCCAATATCGACGCGGCCAACATCTCCTACAACCTGCTGAAAACAGCGGCGGGCGGCAACATTGCCATCGGTCCGGTGCTGCTGGGCGCCGCCAAACCCGTGCATATCTTGACGGCCAGCACCACTGTGCGCCGGATTGTGAACATGACCGCGCTGACCGTGGCGGACGCCAACGCGGCACGTTAATGGTTTTTTAGACAGCAAGCGCTAACTTAGCAAGCTGTCAATCCCTTCGGCGGCTGCCCAAAATTTGGGCAGCCGCTTGCATTTTCACCACAGTTCGGTCACACTACGGCCTGAAATTTCGGGGTTTACCCGGAGTTTTCAAAAGGTGTATTTGCATGTTGCGAGCTGCATTCGTCCAAAAAAACAAGTTCTTGCTCGCAAGCCTTCTGCTGGTGGCAAGCCTGGGGAGCCCCAATCTGGTGCAAGCCCGGAAGCCGTTGCCGGCGGACAGTCTGGCGACGGTGGCCGTGGCGGAATTGCCGGCGCAGGGGCGCCAGACGTACCGGCTGATCCGTGAAGGCGGACCGTTCCCGTACAGCAAGGATGGAACCGTTTTTGGCAATCGCGAGCGGCTGCTGCCTTCCAGGCAGCGGGGCTACTACCTCGAATACACCGTGAAAACGCCGGGTTCCCGTGATCGGGGCGCGCGCCGCATCATTTGCGGCGGTCAACCGCGCACGCCGGACGCCTGTTATTACACCGGTGACCATTACGCCAGTTTCAGCCGGATTGTCGAATGAGACCGTCCGGCCCCTATTTGTCCGGCCTGCAGGGCCGCAACCAGTTTTTTGACTATTAAGAAAGAGCAGCGGAGATGGACACGCCACTTCGTAATGTGAGAACCAATATCGTGCAGTCGATTCGCGCCTTCCGCGTGAACGACCTGCAGGAAGCCGCCCAGGGGCTTGGTCATCACTTTTTGTACGCCAACCTGGCGACAGCGCAAAGCAAGCAGGACGTGCTGGACTTGATTGCCCAGCAATTCACGTTTCCTGCGCATTTCGGCAAGAACTTTGACGCGTTGTACGACTGCATGACCGACCCGTTGCACAAGTCGGGCCCACAGCCCGGTTTCATCGTGGTGCTGGAGCAGATTCCCGCCAACGGGAAATTCGACAAGGAGGCGCGCGAGCAACTCCTGGACATCTTCCGCGATGCCGCCGACTACTGGGGAGACCGGAAGATACCGTTCCGATGCTTCTATTCTTTTCTGTAGCCCGTTCTGCACACACCAGCCAAGCAGAACGGGCGAATGAGGCTCAAACCGAAGGCAGCGCCAACGGCACCCCTTCGGGCATCGATCTGACCACCGAGAATGGCGAAAAAATGCCCACCGACCTGTTGGTGGACATTTCTCCGCTGGCGCTGCGCATGAGCAGCCCCTTCAACGCGGGCTACTGGCTCGCCGCGGCCTGATCGGCAGACGGCGGCACGGCATTCCGCTCGCGCTGCCTTCGACGCAAAAAAGCCCGTCCATGTGACGGGCTTTTTTGTGGGCGCCTCGGGTGACGCCAGGCATTTCCTTGAAAGGGGTCAGTCGCTTACCGCCTGCGCCAGCGCCACATACTCGGCCACCGGCACCTCCTCGGCGCGCCGCTGCACGTCAAAAACCCCCGGAAACTGCTTTTCTTCAAGCCACTTGCCCAGCGTGTGGCGCATCAGCTTGCGCCGCTGGCTGAACGCGACCTGCACGATGGTGGACAGGCATGCCGGGTCCACGGCCGGCGGCTGGGCGAGCGGCACCATGCGCACCACGGCGCTGTCCACGCGCGGCGGCGGATCGAAACTTTCGGGCGGGACGAACAGCACGTTGTCCATGGCGTAGCGCCACTGCAGCATCACGGAAAGCCGCCCGTAGTCGCTGGTCGCGGGCCGTGCCACCATGCGATCGATCACTTCCTTTTGCAGCATGAAATGCTGGTCCTCGATCACATTCACATACTGCAGGAGGTGGAACAGGATGGGGGTGGAGATGTTGTAGGGCAGGTTGCCGACCACCCGCAGCTTGAGGGCGTCGGAGGCCTCCTGGACGCTGGCAAAGTCCACCTTCAGCACGTCGGACTCGATCACGGTGAGCTGGGGGTGGGCGCGCAGGCGCACGGCCAGGTCACGGTCCAGCTCGATCACGGTCAGGTGCCCCAGGCGCTCGACCAGGGGCTGCGTCAGGGCCGCCAGGCCCGGGCCGATTTCCACCATGGCCTGGCCCGGCCGCGGGTCGATGGCCTGCACGATGGCATCGATGATGCCGGCGTCCGCCAGGAAATGCTGGCCAAAGCGCTTGCGGGGGATGTGTTTCATGCGGGCGGGTTCGCCGTGGCCGTCACTGCGGAGGGTCCCTGAGTTCGACGTAGGCCCGGCCGCGCACGTCCTGGACCCAGGTCGCCAAGGCTTCGTCAAGTTTCTTCTCGCGCACCAGGTTGCGCACCATGTCCCGCTGCTCGCGTTCGGTAAGGCGCGCCTCGCGCCGCTCCAGCAGCTGGATCAGGTGAACGCCAAAGCGCGAAATCAGTGGTTCGCTGATCTGTCCGGGGGCCAGCCGGTCCATGGTCTGCTCGAACTCGGGCACGAACTGCCCGGGGTTCGCCCAGCCGAGGTCGCCCCCTTCGCGGGCGCTGCCGTCCTGGGAGTTCGCGCGTGCCAGCGCGGCGAAGTCGCCCTGTCCCGCCAGAATGCGGCGCCTGAAATCGGCCAGGCGGGCCACCGCCGCCGCTTCGCTTTGCTGGGCGCCGGTGCGCAGCAGGATGTGGCGCGCATGGCTTTGCGTGAAGGTCATGCCGGGCAGGCTGGTCTGGCGCTTTTCCACGACTTTCAGCACATGGAACCCGGCCCCCGAGCGCACCGGCCCGGCAATGCCGCCGGCACGCAGGGACTGCGTGGCCTCGACGAACAGGGGCGGGTAGCGGTCGGCGTCGCGCAGACCGAACTGGCCGCCGGCCCTGTCGCGGTCGGGCGCATCGGAGAACTCGCGCACCAGGGCGGTGAAATCGTCACCCGCGCGTGCCCGCGCCGCAACGAGCCCGGCGCGGGCCTGCAGGGCCGCGATCTGGGCTTCGCTGGCGGATTCGGGCACCGCGACCAGCACCTGGGCGAGGTTGATCTCCACGCTGGTGGCGTCGGGGCTGTCCTTTTGTTCGCTGAGGTACTGGTCGATGTCCTGCTCGCTCACGCGCACCCGGGGCTCGACCTCGCGCTCCCGCACACGCGCCAGCAGCAGCTGGTCGCGCAGTTCCTCGCGGAACCGGCTCAGGACGATGCCATCCTGGGTGAGCCGCTTGCGCATGTCGGGCAGGCTCAGCTGGTTCTGGCGGGCCACGCTGAGTTCGGCCTGGTCCACGGCGACGTCATCCACCTTGAGGCCGGTTTCCCGCGCCACCTGCAGCTGCGCCTTCTCATTGATCAGGCGCTCCAGCACCTCGCGCACCAGCACTTCACGCGGGGGCAGCTTGGTGCCTTGCTGGGTCAGCTGCTGTTGCACGCGCGCCACCCGGGCGAGCACTTCATGGTTGGTGATGGGGTCGCTGTTGACCACGGCCACGATGTAATCCGCAGTGCGCTGCGCGGCACCGACCGGCCGGGTTGCGGCGGCACTGTCGCCGGCCTTGCCGGAAGGCGTCAGGCCCTGCGCCGGGGCCGCCAGCGGCAACAGGCCCGCCAGCAGCAGCATGGCGGCCAAGGCGGGCCGCCTCGGGGTGGGGCGGGTTGCCGAAGCGGCGCGATGGCGTGGATTGAAGTTAGTCATAGTTGCTGAAGCGGCTGGGCGAGGTGATCTGTTCGCGCAGGTACTGGTAGCGCGGAATGTTGTTCCGCAGCGTCTGCATCGGGCTGGAGCCGAGGTGCGAGAAGCCGACGAATTCGAGTTGCAGCATGATGCGCGTGCTGGCCGTCGTGGTGCTGCTTTGCAGGCGGTCAAACACCACGCGGCCGAGCCAGCAGCCCGCGTCGTACTCGAAGCCGCCGATGATATCGACCGGCTTGCGGTCTTTCATGCTGTAGTTCAGGCGGCCGACGCTGTACCAACGGCCCGGCCCCTGGCCCTGGCCGATGCCGAGGTTCTGGCCCTTGTCGCCCCACAGGTCATTGATGGGCCATTGCCAGCCGATGTCGAGCTGCTCGCTCGATCCGCGCTGCAGGCGGTAGGCGGCGCTGACCACGCGGTAGTTGCCGGGGCTGTAGCGGCCGCCCACCGTGGTGCGGATGGAGCGGCCGGTCTTGGGGTTGAACTGCACGGTGGAGTCCACCGCCCAGCTCGGCATCCAGTTGACCGAGGCGCCCAGCAGCAGGTCGCTCAGCCGCTCGCTGACGGGCGTTACGCCGGGCAGCGTCACTTTCTGGTCGGAAAAACGCAGGCGCTGGGCGATGCCGAAGCGCGCCGCTTCCCCGCCGGTTTCGGGGTCGAGCAGCCGCGTCGTCACGCCGAGCGTCAGCAGGTTGTTGTCGGCGATGCGGTCGTTGCCGACAAAGGCGTTCTCGGTGTAAATCGAGGCGAAGTTGAAGTCGTTGACGCCCGAGTCGTAGTTGGGCAGCGCGCTCTGGTCGCGGAACGGCGTGTAGACGTAGAACGCGCGGGGCTCCAGGGTCTGGCGGAAGGCGCGGCCGAAGTAGCTGGCGTCGCGCTCAAACACCAGGCCGCCGTCGAGGCTGAAGGTCGGCAGGACCCGGCTCGCGGTGGTGGCGCCGCTGGACAGGGCGGTTTCAAACACGTAGTTGCTCGCATGCAGCTGCAGCTTGGGCGTGATGAAGCCGCCGGGCATGAGCCAGGGCCGGCTGATCTGGGCCATGGCGAAGCTGCGCTGGCCATTGGGCTGGAGGGTGCGCGACGCATCGGACTCGAAGCGCGTGTAGTCGACGTCCATCGAGACATCCAGGCCGGCCGCCAGGTTGGTGCGGGCATAGCGGGCCATGAGCTGCGGCATGCGGTCGTACGGCGGCACGATCGGCGCCGAGACATCCTGCAGGGTTTGCCACTTGAGCGCCCGGGCGCGGGCGGTGAAGTTGCCCTCGCCCCAGTACAGGTTGGCGTCGTTGGGCAGCAGACGGGTGGTCAGCGAGGTGCTGACGCGCGTGAAGTCGCGCCAGTAGTTGTCGTCGCTGACCCGGTTGATGTTGACGCTCAACCCGATGTTGCCCGCCAGCGTGCCGGTGTGCAGGGCCGCGATGCCCCAGCGGCTGCGGTCGCGCAATGCGTCCGAGGGCATGATGTTGCCACGCACCAGTTCACGGTAATTCCGGTCCAGATAGCGGTATTCGCCGCTCAGATCGACACCGCGCCGCGACATCAGGGTGGGCGTGAGCGTGGCGTCCTGGTTCGGTGCGAGGTTCAGGTAGTAAGGCTGGGCAATCTCGACGCCGTTGATGTTGCCGACGCCGAAGAACGGCGTCAGGAAGCCCGACTTGCGCTTGTCG
Source organism: Comamonadaceae bacterium (assembly GCA_023259355.1). GTDB lineage: Bacteria > Pseudomonadota > Gammaproteobacteria > Burkholderiales > Burkholderiaceae_C > JAHFQI01. Next base: position 4,976 of record JAHFQI010000114.1, on the reverse strand, counting down.
CTCAGGGGGAAGCTGATGCCGGGAACCGGCAGGACAGGGATGTCCTTGAAGCTCAGCACGGCCCCCTCGGCAGTGCCCACTTCCGCTTCTTCGTCAATGTTCAGGCGGGTGGCGCGCAGGATCCAGTCGGGCATCCAGTCCGGGCCGCCGCTGCGCCGGCAGGTGGTGTAGGTGGCGTTGTGGATGATGGCGTGTTTTTCATCCACGAAATCCATGCGCTCGGCCTCGCCGTGGCCGCCATTTTTCAGGAACTCGAAGGTGGGCCGGGTAAAGAAACCCTTGAACGCCTCGACCTCGAGCTCCAGCTCCGGACCGGCATACACATTGCCCACGCGGTTGATGTGCACGTTGCCGGTGGCACGCGCCATGTCGTCTTCGCTGTTGTAACGCAGCCGGTCGGCGCGAATCACGGTATCGCCCCGGCGCAGCACCGCGCCGCCCTCGAGCACGGTCTCCTCGTCCGTGCGGCCCGACAGCTTGCCGCCCGACAGAAACGTCGGCAATTCGTTGCGCACCGTGGGCGGCAATTTTTCACCCAGCAGCGGACTGCGGCGAAGCTTCAGCGCGTCGCCGTCGGACGCGGTCTGGCTCCAGGCGGCGCCATGCAGCAAGCCCGCCAGCGTACAGGCCACTGCGCAGGCCACAGGGGTCGGGCGGCGGCGCAAACGCGGGGCTTCAGGCTTCATGGAAGACGGCAAGGAGGGCATTCATCAATCAGGTGAATCCGGCACAGGGGCGCAGGCAGGGCAAGTCAGGCCAGCCGGGCTGGGCTGGATTTGTAGAATGGATTATCCATGAGCGCACTTCCTCCCCCCCCGAATTCCACCGCCCCGGCGCAGCCCGCCAGCCCGGTCTGGACCGACCCCGCCCGCGAGGCGGCATTTCAGGCCTGGCTGAGCCGCGAAGCGGCGGCCCACGCACTGGCGCCGTCCAGCGTCCGCCCGGCTTCCGCCGACGCGAGTTTCAGGCGCTATTTCCGCGTGGACCGGACGGATGGCGTGGGCAGCTGCATCATCATGGACGCCCCGCCCCAGCAGGAAAACTGCGCGCCGTTCGTGAAGGTCGCCGCGCTGATGCGCGATGCGGGGCTGAACGTGCCCCACATCCTGGCCTGGGACGAGCCCCAGGGCTTCATGTTGCTGAGCGACCTGGGTGCGAAAACCATGATGGAGGTGCTCGACCCCGCGCGCCCCGCGGCCAGCCAGCCGCTCTACATGCAGGCCGTGGATACGCTGATCGCCTGGCAGCTCGCCTCGAAACCGGGCGTGCTGCCGCCTTATGACGAAGCCCTGCTGCGGCGTGAACTGGCGCTGTTCCCCGACTGGTACCTGGCTCAACACAAGGGCCTGGCGGTCGAGGGCAAGCTGCGCGACACGCTCGACCACGCCTTCGGCCTCATCGTGGCGCACAACCAGGCCGCGCCGCAGGTCTACGTGCACCGCGACTTCATGCCGCGCAACCTGATGATCCCCGGCACGCCAGGCGCCACGCCGGCGGCGCAGCTCGGCGTGCTCGACTTCCAGGACGCGGTTTACGGCCCCATCACCTACGACATCGCCAGCCTGATGCGCGACGCCTTCCTGAGCTGGGAGGAAGACTTCGTGCTCGACGTCACCATCCGCTACTGGGAAAAGGCCCGCAAGGCCGGCCTGATGGACTTCGAGGACTGGCACAGCGATTTCGGCGCGTTCTACCGCTCGGTGGAATGGATGGGCCTGCAGCGCCACCTGAAAGTGGCCGGCATCTTCGCGCGCCTGACGCTGCGCGACGGCAAGCCGAAGTACCTGGCCGATGCGCCGCGTTTCATCGGCTACATCCGCGCCACGGCGCACCGCTACCGGCAGCTCGGGCCGCTGCTGCGCTGGATCGACGAGATCGAAGGCGCGCAGGCGGCCACGGGCTACGCCTTTGGCCGGATGTAGAGCCGCCCATGCCGCGCTTTCATTGCCCCCTGCCGCTGGCCAGCGGTGACGTGATCGACCTGCCCGCCGGCGCCGCGCGCCACGTGCAGGTGCTGCGCCTGCAGCCGGGTGCCGTCATCACGCTGTTCAACGGCGGCCCTGACGGCGCCAGCGGGAGCGGCGAGGAGGGCGGCGAATTCGACGCCACCGTCACCCGCATGGGCCGCTCGGACGTGCAGGTGGAGATCGGCGCGCACCGCGCCGTCGAACGCGAGGCCGCGCGCGCCGTGCACCTGCTCGCCGGCATCACCGCCAACGAGCGCATGGACTGGCTGGTGGAAAAGGCCACCGAAATCGGCGCGGCCAGCCTCACGCCGCTGCTGGCCGAGCGCAGCGTGCTCAAGCTCAAGGGTGAGCGCGGCGACAAGAAGCGCGCGCACTGGCAGGCCGTCGCCGTGGCCGCCTGCGAGCAGTGCGGGCGCAACCGCGTGCCGCCGGTTCACGAGGCGGTGAGCCTGGCCGAGTGGCTGGCTGACCAGCCGCCAACGATGCCGACCGACCGGGACCTGAACACGCGGCTGGTGCTGTCCCTGCACCCGGATGCGCGCCCGCTGCGCGAGGCCGTGTCCGCCAGCGGCCCGGTCACGCTGCTGTCCGGCCCTGAGGGCGGCCTGACACCGGCCGAGGAAGCCGCCGCACTGGCCGCCGGCTTCATTCCCGTGACGCTGGGCCCGCGCGTGCTGCGCGCCGAGACCGCGCCGCTGGCGGTGCTCGGGGCGCTTTTGTTGTCCTGACGCGGCCCGATGCGCCGCGCCACGATCAAAGCCCCAGCGAGGCCCAGATCGGCGCCACGCGCGCCAGCACGTCCTCGCTCATGGCCAGGGTCCGGCCCCATTCGCGGTTCGTTTCGCCGGGCCACTTGTGGGTGGCGTCCAGGCCCATCTTGCTGCCCAGGCCGCTGACCGGCGAGGCGAAGTCCAGGTAGTCGATCGGCGTGTGTTCCACCATCAGCGTGTCGCGCACGGGGTCCACGCGCGTGGTGAGGGCCCAGATGACTTCGCGCCAGTCGCGGATGTCCACGTCCTCGTCCACCACCACGATGAACTTGGTGTACATGAACTGCCGCAGATGGCTCCACACGCCCATCATGATGCGCCGCGCGTGGCCTGGGTAGGCCTTGCGGATTTGCACCACGGCCATGCGGTAGCTGCAGCCCTCGGGCGGCAGGTAGAAATCGGTGATCTCGGGAAACTGGCGCTGCAGCAGCGGGATGAACAGCTCGTTCATCGCCAGGCCCAGCACGGCCGGTTCATCGGGCGGCTTGCCGGTGTAGGTGGAGTGGTAGATCGGGTCGCGCCGCATCGTGATGCGGTCGATGGTGAACACCGGGAATTCGGCGCGCTCGTTGTAGTAGCCCGTGTGGTCGCCGAACGGGCCCTCCATCGCATGTTCGAAGCCACTGGCGTGATGGGCGTCGGGCTGGATATGGCCTTCGAGCACGATTTCCGCCGTCGCCGGGACCTGCAGGCTGCTGCCCAGCGCCTTCACGAGTTCGGTGCGGCCACCGCGCAGCAGGCCGGCGAACTGGTATTCGGACAGGCTGTCGGGCACCGGCGTGACCGCGCCCAGGATCGTCGCCGGGTCCGCGCCCAGTGCCACCGCGACCGGGTAGGGCTTGCCGGGATGGGCGATGGTGTGATCGCGGAAATCCAGCGCGCCGCCGCGGTGCGGCAGCCAGCGCATGATGAGCTGGTTGCGCGAGAGCACCTGCTGGCGGTAGATGCCCAGGTTCTGGCGCGGCTTGGCCGGCCCGCGCGTGATGACCAGGCCCCAGGTGATGAGCGGCGCCACGTCGCCGGGCCAGCAGTGCTGCACCGGCAGGCGCGCCAGGTCCACGTCGGCGCCTTCCCACACCACGTCCTGGCAGGGCGCCGAGCCCAGCACCTTGGGCGTCATGTGCCACAGGGTCTTGAGCAGCCCGCCCAGGCCCAGAACGTCCTTGAAGCCCTTGGGCGCCTCGGGCTCCTTGAGGTTGGCCAGCAGCTGGCCGAACACGCGCAGCTCGCGCACCTCGGCCACGCCCATGGCGCGCGCCACGCGGTCGGGGGTGCCGAACAGGTTGCCGAGCACCGGCATGCGGTGGCCCTTGGGCTGCTCGAACAGCAGGGCCGGGCCGTTGGCACGCAACGCCAGGTCGCACAGCGCGGTCATTTCCAAGTAGGGCGACACGGACTGGGCCACGCGCCGCAGCTCGCCCGCCTGTTCGAGCTGGGCCATGAAGTCGCGCAGGTCGCGGTAGGGCATGGCCGGGTCAGCGCGCGGCGTCCAGGCCGCTCCAGCGCGGCGCCAGCGCATGGGGCAGGTCCGGCAGGTCCAGCAGGTCGAGCACGCGCGCCACCGTGTGGTCCACGAGTTCGGCCACCGAGGTCGGCCGCTGGTAGAAGGCCGGCACCGGCGGGAAGACGATGGCGCCCATTTCCGTGACGCTGACCATGTTGCGCAGGTGCGCCAGGTTCAGCGGCGTCTCGCGCGCCATCAGGATCAGGCGGCGCCGCTCCTTGAGCATCACGTCGGCCGCGCGGGCGATCAGGTTGTCCGACAGGCCGTGCGCCACCGCGGCCAGCGTGCGCATCGAGCACGGCGCCACGACCATGCCATGACACTGGAACGAGCCGCTCGCGATCGCCGCGCCGACGTCGCGCACATCATGGTGCTGGTGCGCCAGCGCGGCGACGGCCGCGCGGTCCAGGTCCAGCTCCTGGCGCAGGTTCAGCCAGCCGGCTTCCGACACCGTGAGGTGGGTTTCCACGCCGGGCAACTCGCGCAGCAGCTGCAGCAGCCGCACGCCATGCACCGCGCCGCTGGCGCCGGAGATCGCGACGATGATGCGGCGCGGGGGATGTGATGGGGGCATGACGGATGCGTTCAGGCGGTGACCGCCGTGTGCTCGGCGGCGGCGCTCCCGTCGGCAGGGTGCAGCGGCGCGTCCTGCAGATCGTCCAGCACGCGCGCGGTCACCTCCTGCGCCTGGGCCGGGTCGAAATCGGCATGCAGGCGTTTTCTGACGCCATGCTG
>JAHFQI010000113.1 GCA_023259355.1 Comamonadaceae bacterium | reverse complement strand
CTATCGGCCCACCACCGACCAGCCCGCGTGGAGATTGGCCTTGTCGTTCTCGTATTCCCACGCCGTGCCGCAGCGGTCGCAGCGGTAAGCCGTGATGGTGACCGGGCCATGGCCGCGGTCTTCCTTGCGATTGCCGCGCTGCACCAGCTCGGCGTGCCCCGGGGCACGGCGCCAGTTGCGCTGGATGCCGGCGCACGAATCGCACAGCTCCATCTTCTTCAATTCGCTCTGTCGAGCCAGTTCCTTGGTCATGTTGCTGTTCCTGGTGGGTGATGGGGCCGGTGCGCGCCGCGCTGCAGCCTGGGCGGCTACTTTAACGAAACGGCAGGTCGCGCGACAGACCGCCGGTCAGGGCTGCGGCTTGGGCGCCAGTTCGATCACCAGGCCCTGCGCCGTCACCGTCATGCGTCCGGGCTGCAGGCCCAGACGGTCGGCCAGCGCCAGGTCCTTCGGTTGCAGCTGGTGCAGCACCACCTCGCGCAGCGCCTGTTGCGCGAGCTGCGGGCCCAGACGACCCAGCAACTGCGACGCCTGCGGCGGCAGGCCGTCGATCTGCAGCGCATGCACCTGCAGATCGGTGGCACGCACCGTCTGGTCGCCGGGCTCGTAGCGCAGGGCAAAGTCCAGGTCCATGACGCCGTTGTACGAGCGGCGCAACGCGGCGCCGCTGGCCTCCAGCAGCATCACGACCTGGATGCGGTTCTGCTCGGGCAGCAGCGTCAGGCGCGGCGTCAGCAGGTTCAACTCCATCAGTCCCGCCAACGGAAGGCGCCGGGGAAAGCGCTGGCCCAGCCGCTCCTGCATCTTGTCGAGCGACAGTGTGACGCTGCGCGGCACCGCCGGGCCGGTGCAGGCGGTGATGGCCAGCGCCGCGCCCATCCCTGCCATGAACAGCCAGCGGCGGCGAGCCATGGCGGCGTGGCGGGGGTTGGTGAATGCGGGTGAAGGGACCATGACGGGCATTGTGCGGCAAGGGCCGGGGGCGCTCAGGGCGGCAAGGACAACCCACGCAATCGCCGGTGCGCAGCGTCTTCCAGATCCACGGGGAAGTGCTGCTTGGCATTCAGGTAGTGGCTGGTGAACACATCCAGATAAGCCGCCAGCGCCTCGGCCGCATGCGGCTCACCGGCCAGCGCCAGGCACAAGGCGGCCACCTCGGAAGTGCAGAAGTGGTCATCGCGCGTGGTGCGGCGCAGGCGGTAGCTGGAAAGTTGCCCGGGCTGCAGACTCAGAACGGGCAAGTGGTCGAGATAAGGGCTTTTGCGAAACATCTTGCGCGCCTCAGGCCAAGTCGCGTCGAGCAGCACAAACAGCGGGCGCTTGCCCTCGCCAGGTCGCACTTCGGTCACCACACGCCCGGCAGGCACAAACTCCCCAGGAAACACCAGGACGGGCTGCCACTGCGGGTCGGCCAGCATCGCCAGCAGCGCCGGATCGACGAACGTGCGTGACCAGACAAAGGCGGCGGTATCGGCTACCACGTCGGCAATCAACCAGCCGGTGTTGCTGGGTTTGAGTGGCTCGGTGTCGTACATGATCAGGCACACGCCCGCCTGGGTGGGCACGCGCGGGCGCAAGGCACACAGGCAGTGGCTGGCGATCAACCGGCAACCGGGGCAACGCGCTTCCCGCGAGCCCCGGGCCTGGAAGGGCTTGTCGCGCAGCGCCAGGCGTGCCGTGCGCAAGCGGGAGACGGCGTGGGTCATGTCAGATGGAAGCATGGCGGGCATTGTGCGGCAGGGGCCGGGGCGGGTCACATCAGCCGGGCGCTACCGGAACCCGGAATGCAGAGACGAGCTCAAGCCACCGGCTATCGCGAATTTAAATCGGTCGGCATTTTTGGCCATCGATTCCACAGGATGACTGACCTGCCCCTCCCAGCCGCAGCACGCCGGCTCCGGCCGCCGCTCGCCACTGGTCATGCGCGAGACACACGCGTCCAGCGCAGGAATAAGTGTCGCCATCCCGGCCAACATCATTCACCAGAAATGGGCTGCCAATCGACAGTAAAAATTCGCTGGAATGTGGCTTGACGGCCTGATTAGCCAGGTTCAGACTGGAAAAGATTCAGCGGGGACAGGGTGACTGAACTTTTTTTGCTCCCCGAGCGGTGGAGCGGAGGTGGGTCTGGCCATGAAAGAGAAAGAACTGCGGCTGGCGATCGTGTTCTTCGGTGGCGTCTCGCTTGCCATCTACCAGCATGGCATCAACCGCGAAATCCTGAACCTGGTCCGGGCGTCCAAGTTGTACCACCGGAGCCGGGAGGGCAACGGCACCGAAGCCCCGTCGATTCACAGCCGCTACCCGGACGAGCCGCAGCGATCGACCGGGGACGTCTATCTGCGCTGTCTGGAGGCCATCGGACAGCAAATCTCGCTGCGCGTGATCGTGGACGTCATTTCCGGATCGTCCGCGGGCGGCATCAACGGCATTGCGCTGGCCCGGGCGCTCGCGCACGACCTCAGCCTCGCACCGCTCACCGACATGTGGCTGGCGGAGGCCGACATGCTCAAGCTGCTCGCGCCCGAGGCCAAGGCGCGGCTGTGGAGCAAGTGGGTGTTCTGGCCATTCGTGCGGCCCATGCTGGAGCGGCTGCAGCGCGAGGGGCTGCTGGTCGGCAAGATCGACGCCGAAATGCAGGAGCGGGTGTCCGTGTTCCTGCGCTCGCGCTGGTTCAAGCCGCCGCTGGATGGCCGGCGCCTGGCCACGCTCGTGCTCGATGGCCTGGAGGCGATGGAACGGCCGGATGCCCCGAAAGAGTCCCTGCTGCCACCGGACAGCCGGCTGGACCTGCTGGTTACCGTGACGGATTTCCGCGGCCTGGACCGGTCGATCTTCATTCACGATCCACCCGTGGTCCGGGAACGCGAACACCGCCACCTGTTCCACTTCCGCCTTAACCACGGCCAGGCCGGCCATCTCCTGAGCGAGTTCGACTTCGACAACCTGCCCTCGCTGGCTTTCGCCGCGCGCGCCTCCGCGTCCTACCCCGGCGCGTTTCCGCCGGCCCAGATCCGGGAGATGGACGATCTCCTGGCGACGCGCCACCGGCCCTGGCCGGCCCGCTCGCGTTTTCTTTCCGGCAACTTCAGCGGCTACCGCGACCAGGGCCGGAACGCGGAGGACGCGGTGCTGGTGGATGGCAGCATCCTGGACAACAAGCCGATCATGGCCACGCTGGAGGTCATCCGCGCGCACAGCGCCTACCGCGAGGTGGACCGCCGCCTGGTCTACATCGACCCCCATTCGCAGCTGGACAAGCCGGCGCCCAGCAGCAGCGTGCCGGGTTTTTTCGCGACCTTGCGCGGGGCGCTGTCCGACCTGCCGCGCATCGATCCGACCTACAACGAGCTGGCCGATGTCAGCCGCTACAACAAGCAGGTGCACCGGCTCAAGGAGACCATCGACTACGCGAGGGCGCAGGTCGCGGCGTTGATCGAGCAGGCCGTCGGCGGGCAGATCGGCGGCAGCTTCACGAGCACCGAGCTGCGGCACTGGCGGCTGAACTCGACGAAGCTCCTGGCCGCCATGCCGATCGTCTACGACGCCTGGTTTCGCTCGCTGGTCCTGGAGGCGCTGGATTTCGTGGTCGAGCTGATCAACAGCGCCTGCCGCTTCAACCCCGATTCGTCGGATGCGCACCGGGTCCAGGCCGCGGTCGAGCAATGGGCCAGGAACCAGACCATCCTCGGCAGCTCGTACCACATGCCGCCCGACCCGCACGAAAACGCCGAGTTGCCCCCGTTCGCGAAAATGGTGCTCGAATTCGGCGTGGTCTACAAGAAGCGGCGGCTGAATTTCGTGCTGAACGAGATCAATGACCTTTACGGAAGCACCCCCTTGGGCAGCCAATGTTCCAAGGACCCGGAGGACCTGGACCTCATCAAGCTCAGCGTCCACAAGCTCATTGACGAGATGGCGGTGTACGACGACGCCGGCTTCCTCAGCGAGCACGCGGTGGCGCAGTGCCGCAAGCTGTTCCTGGCCGATTCGGACCCCGCAAAGACCGGCAGCGCCGACCCCGCCAGCGATGCCGCCATCTCGAGCTTGGTCAAGCGGCTCGCCGTCGAATGCGATCTGGCGCGCAGCAACGACGACGCGGATGCGGTGCTGTCATCGTCGCTGGTGCTCAATCTCGAGCCCCGCTGCCGGCGCGCCATTCTGACCGGCTACCTGGGTTATTTTTGCTGGGACATCCTGCTGCGCCCGGTCGCCAGCGCGATGTCGCTGGAAACCGGGCCCATCGAGGAGATCCTGATCGATCGCATCAGCCCCGACGACGCCGCCAGCCTGAGCACCACGGACACCGCGCGGGTGCTGATCGGCGGCACCTTCGCCGGCTTCGGCGGCTTTCTCAGCCGCGCCACGCGCGAGAACGACTACCTGTGGGGCCGATTGCACGCCGTCGAGCGGCTGCTCGACATCCTCGCCAGCACGGTGCCGGCCGCGATGCGCGACACCATTGACTTCCGCGCCCTGAAGAAGGACGCCTTCGAACGGGTGATCGAGGAGGAAACCCCGCGGCTCCTGCTCGTCCCCGAACTCATGGCGCGGATCAAGGCGGCGCTTTCGGCCCTCTGAGCGACGGCAAATTTCAAGCTGCCGCAAGCAGCCCGCTCAAAACATAGGGCAGGATGCCACCGTGGTGCAGGTAATCCACCTCGATGGGTGTATCGACGCGCAATTGCAGCGTCACGTTGTGTGTCGCCCCATCGGGCCGCCGGACCGCGAGCACCACATCCTGGAGCGGCCGCAGCGCTCCCTCCAGGCCAAGCAGGTCAAAGGTCTCGCTGCCCGTGATACCCAGCGATTCGGCGCTGTCGCCGCCCTTGAACTGCAGCGGCAGCACGCCCATGCCGACCAGGTTGGAGCGGTGGATGCGTTCGAAGCCCCGGGCCACGACGGCGCGCACGCCCAGCAGGCGCGGCCCCTTGGCAGCCCAGTCGCGGCTGGAGCCGGTGCCGTATTCCTCGCCGGCGAAGATCACGGTCGGCGTGCCTTCGGCCATGTACTTCACGGCCGCCGCGTGGATGGGGACCACCTCGCCGCCCGGCTGCAGGCAGGTCACCCCGCCCTCGACACGCGAGCCGTCGGCCTTGGGCGGCACCATGAGGTTGCGGATGCGCACGTTGGCGAAGGTGCCGCGCACCATCACCTCGTGGTTGCCGCGGCGCGAGCCGTAGCTGTTGAAATCCACCACGGAAACGCCGTGGTCCAGCAGGTAGGCGCCCGCGGGTGAGCCCGGCTGGATCGAGCCGGCGGGGCTGATGTGGTCGGTCGTCACCGAGTCGCCGAAGATGGCCAGCGCCCGCGCCGCGCGGATGTCGGCCACACCGCCCGGCGCCAGCGAGAAGCCTTCGAAGAACGGCGGCTCGGCGATATAGGTCGAGCGCTCCCAGGCATAGACCTGGCCGGCTTCGGACGGGATGTCGTTCCACAGCGGATTGCCGCGCGCGAAGTCGCGGTACAGGCCGCGGTAGGTTTCCGGGTCGGTGGCATGGGCCATGGCCGCCGCGATCTCCTGCCCGCTGGGCCAGATGTCCCTGAGCATCACGGGCCGGCCGTCACGACCCACCCCCAGCGGCTCGCGCGCCATGTCGATGCCGATGCGCCCGGCCAGGGCGAAGGCCACCACCAGTGGCGGGCTCATGAGGAAGTTGGCCTTGATGCTGCCGTGGATGCGGGCCTCGAAATTGCGGTTGCCCGAGAGCACCGCGGCGCAGATCAGGTCGTGCTCCGTGAGCACGTCCTCCAGCCGCGTGTCGAGCGGGCCGGAGTTGCCGATGCAGGTGGTGCAGCCGTAGGCCACGACGCGGAAACCCAGTTGCTCCAGCGGCTGAAGCAAGCCGGCACGGCCCAGGTACTCGGTCACCACGCGCGAGCCCGGGGCCAGCGAGGTCTTGATGCGCGGGTGCACCGCGAGGCCCCGCGCCACGGCCTTTTGCGCCAGCAGGCCGGCCGCGAGCATCACACCCGGATTGGAGGTGTTGGTGCAGGAGGTGATCGCGGCGATCACCACGTCGCCGTCGCCGATGTCGCCCAGCGCCGCGGCGGCCTCCGCAGGCGCCAGCGCGGGGGGCGCTTCCGGCGGGCAGTTCGGGCTGCCGGCGGGGCGGTTGTCCAGCATCTCGACCTCGTTGCGGGCCATGGCTTTGCCTTTGCCCGCCGCCTCGGCCGCGGGCAGGCAATCCGCCGGCAAGGCGTACGACAGCGCATGGCGCTCGCCCAGCGCCGCGGCTGGTTTGCCGTAGCCGTTTTCCGCGGCGGGCTGGCTGAACAGGCGCGTGAAGCGCGCCTTGAGTTCGGGCAGCGGAATCCGGTCCTGCGGCCGCTTCGGCCCGGCCACGCTGGGCACGACGGAAGCGAGGTCCAGCTCCAGCACGGCGCTGTAATCGATCTGCCCCGGCTGCGGCATGCCGAACAGGCCCTGGGCCTGGTAGTAGGCCCTGAAGGCGGACACCTCGGCCGCGCTGCGCCCGGTGGCGGCGAGGTAGTTGGCGGTTTCCTCGTCGGGTGGGAAGAAGCCCATGGTGGCCCCGTATTCCGGCGCCATGTTGGCCAGCGTCGCCCGGTCGGGCAGGGCCAGCGAGGCGGCGCCGGGGCCGAAGAATTCGACGAACTTGCCCACCACCTTGGCGCGGCGCAGCATTTCCGTGACGACCAGCACCAGGTCGGTGGCGGTGACACCTTCCTGCAGCCGGCCCGAGAGGTGCACACCCACCACGTCGGGCGTGAGGAAGTAGATTGGCTGGCCCAGCATGCCGGCCTCGGCCTCGATGCCGCCCACGCCCCAGCCCACCACGCCCAGGCCGTTGATCATGGTGGTGTGGGAGTCGGTGCCCACGAGGGTGTCGGGGTAGTAGACGCCGTCTGTTTGCCAGACGCCGCGCGCCAGGTACTCCAGGTTGACCTGGTGCACGATGCCGATGCTTGGCGGCACCACGCGGAAGGTGTCGAAGGCCTGCATGCCCCACTTGATGAAGCGGTAACGCTCGGCGTTGCGCTGGAATTCGAGCCGGGTGTTGAGATCGAGCGCGTTGGTCTCGCGGTAGTGGTCCACCTGCACCGAGTGGTCGATCACCAGGTCCACCGGCACCAGCGGCTCGATGATTTTCGGGTCCTTGCCGAAGCGCGCCGCCACGCCGCGCATGGCGGCCAGGTCGCACAGCAACGGCACGCCAGTGAAGTCCTGCAGCACGATGCGAGCGACGACAAACGGAATCTCGGCGCTGCGCGGCGCATCGGGCTGCCAGGCGGCGAGTTCGCGGACGTGGTCCTCGGTGACCTTGCGGCCGTCGCAGTGGCGCAGCAGGGATTCGAGAACAATGCGGATCGACACCGGCAGGCGCGACACCTTGCCGAGCCCGGCCGCTTCGAGCGCGGCCAGCGCGTGGTAGCGGGCGGACTGCCCGGCAACGGGACTGAACGCCTTCAATGCGCCAAAAGGATCAGGGGACATGGCAGCCTCCATGGGTGACGCTTCAGGATAGACCACGTCCGGCACCGCGAAAAGTCGATCGCCGACCGACCTTGAACCGCGAATGGGATTGGCGCGCGACCGGGGCGCCGGTGATGCGGCTACTTTTTCTCCAGCGCGCGAACCAGCTGGTTGCTGGTGCCGCGCAAACGCCGGGCAAGAAGCTGGGTCAGCTTGATCAGGAGCTTGGCACCAATCGCGGGGTGGTCATGGATCAGGCGGGCCACCGCCTCGCGGCCCATCACGCCGGCTTCGACGGTTTCGATCGCGGTGCAGCTGGCGTAGCGCGGCTTGCCGTCGAGCATGGACATCTCGCCGATGGCGGTGCCGGCCTTGATGACGGCCAGGCGGGTGGCGTGCTCGTGCGGGGTGCGCTTGGTCACGTCCACCGTCCCGCTGAGCACCACCAGCATCCAGTCGCCCACATCCCCCTCGGCCACCAGCACCTGGCCCGGCCGGGCGCGCACCACCACCAGGGCCGCGCCGAAGATGTCGGCCTCGGCCGGCGTGAAATCTTCCAGCAGCGGGCTGCTGTGCAGCCAGTGCGGGCCCAGCGCCGACAGCGCCGTCCCGGTGCCGATCACTTCGAGGCCGGCTTGCCGCAGCTGGGTTTCAAGCGGACTCATGGATCAGGGTCGGTGGGTGGCGTGGGCGCGCCGGCCTTCAGCGCGCGGACGGCGGCTGTTGCAGCCAGCGCCCAATGTCGTCGATGGCGGCGTCGGTGGCGGCGCTGAGCGCGCGCACGCCGGCGGCGGCATCGGCACCGGTCGCAGCTTGCTGGGCGACGAAGCGGCGCTGGGCAATCTGGCGCTCGCGCCCGCCGGCGCCGTCCACCAGCGTCGCGCGCAGCCGCACCAGGCCGCTGGAGCGGTCGGGCGCCTCGAAGACCTGGGTGAACTCCTCCAGCTCCAGCCGCAGGGTGGTCGCCGCGGCGCCGTCCACGGGGTTGAGCACGACGCGCTGCCGGCCGAGCTGCTCGCGCAGGCGCTGGCGCACGAGCTGCGCGGGCGGCATGCTCCAGCGGGCCTGGGCATAGGGGCGTAGCTGCTGCACGTCGGCATAGGCCAGGCGGTAGAGCATGGCGGTGCCGTCGAGCGCGGCAGACGCATCGATGTCGGCCAGGACCAGCGCCGGCAGCGGCGTGGCCGACACGGCCGGCGTGGCGGGCGGCATGAGCAGGCCGGGGCCGAAGTCATAGACCGCCGGGCGCACCGGCTTGTCGGGCAGGGCCGAGCAGCCGGCCAGCCAAGCCGCGGTCACGAGCAGGCCCGCCCACACGGGCGAGGACCGGTGCGGGCGCGCGGCGGAGGGAGGTGTCATTTGGGGCGATGGATTCATGGGAGGCGTCCTCAACGGGCGGCGGCGGGCGCCACGAAGCCGGGCTCGCCCGGGCCGGGGAGCATCGGGCCGTTGCCGTAGAGCAGGGATTGCGGGTTCTCGCCCAGCGCGCCCGCCGTGCGGCCCACCTGGCGCACGGCACGGGTGGCATCGTCGCTCATGCGGTTCAGGCGCGGCAGCGTCGTGGCGTTGAGGGTGCCCGCGCCCTGGGTCAGCGCATCCGCACCGTCGGCGAACTTGTCGACCACGCCGCCTTTTTCACTGAGGCGCTTGACGGCCTGGCGGGCTTCGTCGGACGTGGCCTGCAGCGATTGCAGGGTGCCGCGCGCGTCCTTCAAAAGCACGGTGCGCAGATCGACGGAAAGCTGGCGCACGCCCTGCGCCGCCTCGCCCGCGCTGCCGATGGTGCCGATCAGCACCTGCTGGTTCTCGGGGGCCAGCAGTTTGTTGATGCGGCGGGTGGCTTCTTCGATCTGGGCCAGCACCTGGGCGCCCTGGTCGGCGATGCGGCCCATCAGGCTGGGGCGCAGCGGGATGCGCGGGGCCCCCCCGTCGGCGGACACCAGCGGCTCGTTCGAGGCTCCGCTGTTGTCGAGCTGCACGTGGGCGATGCCGGTCACGCCCTGGTAGCCCAGCGTGGCAAAGGTGGACCGGGTGACCGGCGCGTTGCTGTCCACCGCGATGCGCACCAGCACGTTGCCGGGTACCTTGGTGTCGAAGCTGATGTCGGTGACCTTGCCGACCAGAACCCCCTTGAAGCGCACGGCCGCCTGCTGCTGCAGCCCGGTGACAGCGGCGGGCGAACTGATCTCGTAGGTCCGGCGCACGCCGCCGTCGCGGCTGAGCCACCAGGCCAGCGCCACCAGCAGGGTCGTGACCGCCAGCACGAAGGCGCCGGCGGCCAGGGCATGGGCTTTGTTTTCCATAGTTCGCTTTCTACACCGTGAACGGGTATTCGCGCAGCAATTCCATGGCGCGCTGCCCCCGTTCGCCGAGGAAATAGTCGTGAATGAACGGGTGCGGGAAGGTGATGACCTCCTTGGGCGGCCCGCAGACAATGATTTTCTGGTCCGCCACCACGGCCACACGCGTGCTGAGTTCGAACAGCGTGTCCAGGTCGTGCGTGACCATCACCACCGTCAGGCCCAGCTCGTGGTGCAGCGAACGCAGCAGGTTGCAGAACTCGTCGGAACTGTCGGGGTCGAGCCCGGCCGTGGGTTCGTCGAGCAGCAGCAGCGGCGGGTCCATGATCAGGGCGCGCGCCAGCGCCACGCGCTTGATCATGCCGCCGGAGAGTTCGGCCGGCATCTTGTAGGCGTGCTTCACGTCGAGTCCGACCATCTGCAGCTTGAGCAGCGCGGCGTCGCGGATCAGGTCGTTGGGCAGGCACTTGAGTTCGCGCAGCGCGAAGGCGATGTTCTCCAGCACGGTGAAGGCCGAGAACAGCGCGCCGTGCTGGAACAGCATGCCCACGCGGCTGGCCGCACCCTTGGCGCCGAGCACTTCCGCCGGCTTGCCAAGCACCGTGACGCTACCGCGCGCCGGCGTCTGCAGGCCCAGGATCTGGCGCAACAGCACCGTCTTGCCGGTGCCCGAGCCGCCGACCAGCGACAGCACATCGCCGCGCTGCACCGTCAGGTCCAGGTCCTTGTGGATCACCACATCGACGCCGGCGGAGTGGAACACGCTCCAGAGACCGCGGATGTCCACCACGGGCGGGACGGCGGCTTGCGTCGTGGATGAAGGCGCCATGCGTCAGATCCCCAGGTTCTTGAACAGCACCGCGAACAGCGCATCGACCAGGATCACCACCGTGATCGACGTGACCACCGAGGCCGTGGTGCCCTGCCCCAGGCTTTCGGTGTTGGGCTTGACGCGCAGGCCGTAGTGGCAGCCCACCAGCGCGATCAGCACGCCGAACACCACCGACTTGCTCATCGCCAGCGTCAGGTTGGCGATCGGCACCGCGCGCGGCAGGTTGTTGACGAAATAGGCCGGCGTGATGCCCAGCACCAGGTCGGCCGACAACATGCCGCCGAACAGCGCGGCCAGCGTGGTCCACAGCGTGAGCAGCGGCATCGCCACGGCCAGCGCCAGGGCCCGCGGCAGCACCAGGCGGAAGCCGCGCGGAATGCCCATGACGCGCATCGCATCGAGCTCCTCGGTCACGCGCATCACGCCGATCTGCGCCGTGATGGCCGAACCCGAACGCCCCGCGATCAGCACGGCCGCCAGCACCGGCCCGAGCTCGCGGATCAGCGACAGGCCCAGGATGTTGACGATGAAGATCTCGGCGCCGAACTGGCGCAGCTGCTGCGACGTGAGGTAGGCCAGCACCACCCCGATCAGAAAGCCGACCAGCGCCGTGATGGGCAGCGCCGTGGCGCCGATGTGGTACAGGTGGCCCGAGATGTCGCGCCATGGCCCCTCGCGCGGCGTGCGCGCCAGCCGGATCAGATCCAGCATCAGCTGGCCGACCAGCCGCAGCAGATCCTGGCCGTGGTCGGTCACCTTGAACAGCAGCGAGCCCAGCCGCAGGAAGCGCTGCCACAGCGTGGGGCGCCGGTGCACCGGCGGAGCGACCGCGTAGCGGGCCACACGCTCCAGCACCGCGCGCTGGTCCGCCATGGCCTCCAACCGGGCTGGCCATTGGCGGCCCCAGTGGTTCCAGAGCACCTGCGCGCCAAGGTGGTCGAGCCGCTGCAGTCCGCGCAGGTCCCAGCCTATGCCGCCCTCGCCGGCCGCGACCGCCTGCGCCTGGAGCGCGCCGGTCAGCGCCTCCCAGGCGCCGGGCCCCGTCAGCATCGCCGCCGTCCAGCGGCCCAGCACCCGCACGCACGGCCCGTCGGACGTGGGCTCAAGGGCGATGCGGGGGATGGATTCCTCCATGGATCAGGCAGGCCTTAGCGTGAATGGAACTGCCATGGTAACGCCTCGCGCACCGGGCCTCTGCGCAACGACAGCCTCAAGCCCGGCGCTGCGGCGCAAGGGCACCGCCTCGCGATCGCAACGAAAACGACATGCCAGCGTCACGCCCCGGTCACATGGGTCCGAAAGAATCGTCTGAATTGAATTCATCAACCTGGAGCTTCCGTCATGACGACCCCCACGCCATCCCCCGCCAGTGCATCCGAATACGATGACAACGAGATTGTCAACCTGACCGCCAACACCCACATGGACGACATCCTGGCGGTGCGCCTGAGCCGGCGCACCGCGCTCAAGGGCGGCGTGAGCGCGACCGCCGGAGCGCTGTTGGGCGGCCTGAGCCTGAGCGCCTGTGGCGGTGGCGGCGACGCGCCGGCGGCGACGCCCCTGACGCTGGGCTTCGCCGCCGTGGCCAAGAACAAGAATGACCTCGTGACCGTCCCCGAGGGCTACCAGGTGAGCATCCTGCACGCGCTCGGCGACCCCATGCACTTCGGCGACGAGTCCTGGAAGGACAACGGCAGCGAAAGCGCCGACTCCTACAACCGCCGCATCGGCGATGGCCACGATGGCATGTATTACTTTGGCCTGTCCGAGGCCGGCACCTACGACGCCAGCCGGTCGGACCGTGGCCTGCTTTGCGTCAACCACGAGTACGTCGTGTCGCCCTACGGCTTGCACCCGTCAGGCCGTACCGCCGGCAGCACCCGGGTGGCCTCGGAAGTGGAAAAGGAAATCTACGCCCACGGCGTGAGCGTGGTCGAAATCAAGCGCAGCAGCGGCAATGACATGAGTCTGGTGCGCGGTTCCCGGTTCAACCGCCGCATCACCTCGGCCACCGAGATGGCGTTCACCGGGCCGGTCCGGGGCAGCGCGCTGGTCAAGACCAAGTTTTCGGCCGACGGCCTGAAGACGCGCGGCACCAACAACAACTGCGCCAATGGCTACACGCCCTGGGGCACCTACCTGACGTGTGAAGAGAACTTCCTCAACGTGATCAGCCGCGCCGCCGGCGACAACGCCAGCCGCACCGCCAAGGAAATCGCGGGCCTGAACCGCTACGGCCTGCCGGAAAACCGCAAGAGCCCCTACCTGTGGGAAACCGCCGGCAGCGACGACCTGTACGTTCGCTGGAACTCGTCCGTCACCGGCGCCTCCGCCGCGGAGGACTACCGCAACACCATCAACACCTTCGGCTGGGTGGTCGAGATCGACCCCTTCGACGCCACGTCCACGCCGGCAAAACGCAGTGCGCTGGGCCGTTTCAACCATGAAGGCGCGTGGCCGGCCCCGGCTGTCGCCGGCCAGCCCATCGTCATCTATCTGGGTGACGATGCGCGCAACGAATACATCTACAAGTTCGTCTCCAAGTCCGTGTGGGACCCGAAGGACGTGAACGGCGGCATGGCCGCCGGCGCCAAGTACCTCGATGAAGGCACGCTGTACGTGGCCAAATTCAGCGCCGACGGCAGCGGTCAATGGCTGGAACTGACCCACGGCAGAAACGGCCTGGACAGCGGCAACGCGGCTTACGCGTTTGCGGACCAGGCGGACGTGATGACCCACGCCCGGCTCGCCGCCGACAAGCTGGGCGCCACCAAGATGGACCGTCCGGAATGGGGCGGCGTCAACCCGTTGAACGGCGAGGCCTACATGACCCTCACCAACAACAGCAACCGGGTGGCCAACAGCGCCACGCCCACGGGCAGCCAGCTCAAGCCCGACGCCGCCAATCCCCGCTACTACGAAGACACCTACACCAACGCCGACGGCACGACCAAGACCAACAAGGGCAATCCCCACGGCCACATCATTCGCTGGCGCGAGAACGGCGGCAGCGCGGCCGCCACGGCCTTCGCCTGGGACATTTACCTGTTCGGCGCCGAAGCCACGGCGCCGGCCGACGTCAACCTCTCGGGACTGACCGCAGTCAACGACTTCTCCAGCCCCGATGGCCTGTACTTCGACCCTCGCGGCATGCTGTGGATCCAGACCGACGACGGCGCCTACACCGACGTCACCAACTGCATGATGCTGGCCGCCGTGCCGGGCAAGGTGGGCGACGGCGGCGCGGCGACGGCGGCCGGCGGCACGGCCACGCTCAAGGGCGCCAACGCCACGCCTGACACGGTGCGCCGCTTCCTCGTGGGCCCGAAGGATTGCGAAATCACCGGCATCGCCGTGACGCCCGACGGCAAGAC
>JAHFQI010000112.1:13525-14024 GCA_023259355.1 Comamonadaceae bacterium | reverse complement strand
GCGCGGGGCCTTCAGCCAAACACCGCCCGGCACAGCGCCAGCACGGCGTCGCGTTCGGCCGCCAGCACCTCGGGCGCCACCTGGGTCGGCTCTTCGTTGAGTCGCGCGCGGTGCTGCACGCGGCGCAGTTCGCGGTAGGCGCTCGCGGCCGCCGCGCCCACGCCCGGCGGCAGCAGGCCGGCACTCTCGGCACGCTGCAGCAGCGCGATGTTGCCGACGTTGTCGGCGAGTTCCGGGTGGGCCGCGGCCTGCGAAAGCACCAGGAACTGCATGGCGAACTCGGCATCCACCATGCCGCCGGCGCTGTGTTTCACGTCGAAGCGGCCGTCGGGGATGGGGTGCGCAGCCCGCACCTTCTCGCGCATGGCGGCGATCTCGCCCTTCAACGCGGCGGCGTCGCGCGGCGCCGTGATCACGGCCAGGCGGACGGCGTCGAAGCGCTCGCGCAGGGACAGGGGTGAGGCGCCGATGCCGGACACGGCCAAGCCTTCGCTGCCCA
>JAHFQI010000112.1:0-13515 GCA_023259355.1 Comamonadaceae bacterium | reverse complement strand
TGGTAGCCGGCGTACGCGTCGAAGGTGGTGACCAGCAGGCCCGAGCTGCCGTTGGGGCGCAGCGCGGTGTCGATCTCGAACAGGTCGCCCTCGCCGGTCTTCACGGTAAGCCAGTTGATGAGCTTGCGCACGAAGGCGGCGTAACTTTCCGGCGCGCGTTCGTCGCTGTCTTCGTAGACGAACACGATGTCGAGGTCGCTGCCGTAGCCCAGTTCCTTGCCGCCGAGCTTGCCGTAGCCGATGATCGCGAACTGGGGCTCTTCGCGGTGCCGGTTGCGCAGTCGCGCCCAGCACCAGCGCGCGGTGACGCGCAGCACCACGTCGGCCAGGGCGCTCAGGTCGTCGGCCACCTCTTCGACCGTGAGCCGTTCCTCCACATCGCGCGCCAGTGTGCGGAACACCTCGGCATGGTGCGCGCGACGCAGCAGGTTGAGCAGGCTTTCCTCGTCGTCCTCGCCGGTGCGCCGCAGCGCGCCGCGGCGCGCTTCCAGTTCGCGCTCGAAGTCGGCGGCAACAAACCGCTCGTTGAACATCGCGTCGCTGGCCAGTTCGTCGATCACGCCGGGGTGCTGCAGCAGGTAGCGGGCCGGCCAGCGCGCCGCGCCCAGCAGACGCAAAAGCCGTTCATGGACCGCCGGGCGCTCCAGCAGCATCGCCAGGTAGCTTTCGCGCCGCAGCAGTGGCTCGATCCAGTCGGCCAGGCGAACCGCGGCATCCTCGCTCACGCGGCCTTCGCGCGTCCACTGCGCGGTGCGTTGCACCAGCCGCAGCAGGCGGGCGCGGGCATCCTCGCGCAGGGCCAGCACGCGCGGGTGATGGCACCAGGGGGTCACGCGCTCGCGAAAGCGCTCGGCGAGCTGGTCGAGCAGCGCGTCGAGTTCAGGAGGCGGGGTTTTGCCATTCTTGCCGTTGCCATTGCAGCCCCTGCATTCCTTTTCACCCCCGCCGCCCAGCAGCTTGTCGAACTCCTGCGCCACCAATTCCCGGTGCGCATCGAGTTGGGTCAGGAACGGGCAGCAGCTGGCGCAGCCCATCGTGTGGGCGATCCAGGCCAGGTGCTCATCGTGGGTGGGCAGCACATGGGTCTGCTGGTCCTCCAGGTACTGGATGCGGTGCTCTACGCGCCGCAGGAACACGTAGGCCGCCGCCAGCGCGTCGGCGGTGGCCCGGGGCATGAGGCCGGCGCGCGTCAGGCGCTGCAGCGCGTCCAGCGTCGGCCGGGTGCGCAGCTCGGGGAACTGGCCGCCGCGCACGACCTGCAGGAGCTGCACGGTGAATTCGATCTCGCGAATGCCACCGCGCGAGAGCTTGACGTCGTTGGCGCGCTCGGGGTGGCCGGCGCTGCGCCGGGCCGCGTGTTCGCGGATCTGCCGGTGCAGCGTGCGCAGCGAGTCGAAGACGTTGTAGTCCAGGTAGCGGCGAAACACAAAGGGCAGCACCGTGGCGCGCAAGGCCTGGGCCGAGCCCGAGTCGATCGCGGCCAGGGGGGCGATCACGCGGCTTTTCAGCCAGGCAAAACGTTCCCATTCGCGGCCCTGGACCTGGAAGTACTCCTCCAGCGCGCCCAGCGACACGGCGGACGGCCCCGAGTTGCCGTTGGGCCGCAGGGCCAGATCGACGCGGAACACGAAGCCGTGCTCGGTGGTGTCGCCGATCAGGCCGTAGATGAGCCGCACCGCACGCGAAAAATACTCGTGGTTGGACACGCGGCCCCGGCCGTCGGGCGTGCCGGCGGTCTCGCCGTCCTCGTCGTAGACATAGATCAGGTCGATGTCGCTTGATACATTGAGTTCGCGCGCGCCGAGCTTGCCCATGCCGACCACCCAGAGCTGAGCGCGCTGGCCGGCGGCTGTCATGGGCATGCCGTGCCGCGCATCCAGCTCGGCAAACGCCTCGGTGCAGGCCACGTCCAGCGCGAATTCGGCCAGCTCGGTCACGCCGAGGGTGATGACCTCCAACGGCTGCTGTTGTTCGCAATCCAGCACGATCAGCCGGTGCATCACCAGCTGGCGCAGGATGCGCAGCGCCGCGCCGGTCGCCGTGCCCTGCGCGCGCAGGGTGGCAAAGGCTTCGGCCATCAAGGCATGGCGGGGGGCGCCGGGGGGCAGCAGGGACAGCTGGGTTTCGTAACGGCGTTGCAGCCGCTGAAAGAAGTTCGAATGGGCCAACAATGCGTGCGGCGCGGACGCCGCATCCCGCGCCTCATGCGCCGCTTCGGGCAACCCGGGCCCCTGGTTTTGCATCGAACCCTCGCCAGCGCTGGGGGTCATAATTCCTGTCACATCCAAGTACCCCATGAATGACTTGACGCCGCTCCCCCCACGTGTAATCAGGGCCTCAGCCTTTGCGATGCGCTGGCTGCTGAGGTTGCTGGCGGCCGTGCTGTTGCTGTTGACCGTGGCATGGGGAGCCCTTCACTTTTGGATTGTGCCGCGAATCGCCGACCTTCGCCCGCGTCTGGAAATGCTGGCGGGGAACGCGCTCGGGGTGCCGGTGCGTGTCGGGCAGGTCAGCGCCCGCTCCGGCGGCCTGATGCCCTCGTTCGAGTTGCGCGACGTGCAATTGCTGGACGCGCAGGGCCGCGAGGCGCTGCGCCTGCCCCGTGTGTTGGCGGCGCTGTCGGCGCGTTCGCTGTTGCGGCTGGACTTCGAGCAGCTCTACATCGACCAGCCCACGCTGGACGTGCGCCGCACGGCGGACGGCCGGGTGCTGGTGGCGGGGCTGGACTTTGCCAGCGGCGAGCGCGGCACGGATTCCCCGGCGGCCGACTGGTTTTTCTCGCAGCACGAGTTTGTCATCCGCGGCGGGACGGTGCGGTGGGTGGACGAGCAGCGCAGTGCCGAACCGCTGACGCTGAGCCAGGTGGACTTTGTCCTGCGCAACCGCGCACGCCACCACAACATGCGTATCGACGCCACGCCGCCGCCGGGCTGGGGCAACCGGTTCCAGTTGCTCGGGCAGTTCCGGCGCCCCCTGCTGTCGGTGAAGGCCGGACGCTGGAAAGACTGGGAGGGGCAGCTCTATGCCGACTTCACCCGCGTGGATGTTTCTCAGTTGCGCCTTTATGCCAGCCTGGGCAAGGGCATCGACGTGCGCGAAGGCCATGGCGCCCTGCGAGCCTGGGTGGATGTGAGTCAGGGCGAGCTGGTGGGGGGCGCGGCGGATCTGGCACTGGCCCAGGTGACGGCCACGCTGGGCACGGGGCTGGAGCCGCTGGGCCTGCAGTCCGTGGCGGGCCGGGTTGGCGGCAAGCGGCTGGCCGGCGGGTTCCAGCTTTACACCCAGGGGCTGCAGTTCCAGACGCGCGAGGGGCTGCGCTGGCCGGGCGGCAACGTCTCGGTCTCGCACACGCAGGCCGAGGGGCGCACGCCGGCGCTGGGCGAGTTGCGCGCCGACCGGCTTGACCTGGCGGCGCTTGGCCAGATCGCCAGCAGCCTGCCGCTGGGGACGGTCACGCATGCGGCGCTGCAGGCCCATCCGGTCAAGGGCTTCGTGGAAACGGTGCAGGCCCGCTGGCAGGGGCCGCTGTCCACCCTTGAGAAATACGAGGTGCGCGGACGGGTCACCGGCCTGGAGGTGGCCGCCTGGCCGGTGTCCGCGACCGCCGCCGGCGCCACGCGTCGCCCGGCCGCCACCGAGGCGCCGCCGTCGCCGGGCACGCCGGGCATCCGCGGCGCGACGGTGGACCTCGACATGAACCAGTCGGGCGGCAAGGGGCGGCTGGTCATTGCCCAGGGCGCGCTGGCGCTGCCCGGCGTCTTCGAGGACCCGCTGATGCCGTTCGAGCGGCTGGCGGCCGATGCCCAATGGCAGGTGCAGGGCGAACGCATCACGGTGCAGCAGTTGAGCGCGAAGTTCGCCAACGCCGACGCCGAGGGCGAGTTTTCCGGCAGCTGGCAGACCAGCGATCCCGCGCGTTCCGCCAGCCGCTCGCGGTTTCCGGGGGTGCTTGACTTACAAGGCCGCTTCAGCCGCGCCGATGGCGCCCGGGTGCACCGCTACCTGCCACTGGGCATCCCCCCGGACGTACGGCACTATGTGCGCGACGCGGTCGTCAAGGCCGGCGTCAGCGACATCGCGGTCAGGGTCAAGGGTGATCTGTACAACATCCCGTTTGCCGACCCGAAGCAGGGCGAGTTCCGCTTCGCGGGCAAGGTGCGCAACGCCACCTACGCCTACGTGCCGCGCGGCCTCCAGCCGAAGGAGCAGGCGCCCTGGCCGGTGCTCACGGACCTGAGCGGGGATCTGATTTTCGACCGCGCGAGCATGCGGGTCGCCGGCGCGACGGCGCACATGGCGGGCGCCCCGGGCCTGCAGATCACGCGGGTCGAGGCGCAGATTCCCGACTTCATGAACACCACCACCGTGGTGGTCAGCGTGGATGCGAAGGGGCCGGTCACGGACGTGCTGGGCATCGTCAACAACTCGCCGCTGGGCGAGATGACCGGCAAGGTGCTGGCGCGAACCACCGCGACAGGCGACGCGGCCTACCGCCTGCGCCTGAACCTGCCGATCAACACGATTGAAAAATCGCAGGTGCAAGGCAGCGTCACCCTGGCGGGCAACGACGTGCGGATGATGCCGTCCACGCCGCTGCTGGGCAAGGCCAGGGGCCTGGTGACGTTCTCCGAATCGGGTTTTGCGATCACCGGCGCGCAGGCGCGCATGCTCGGCGGCGATCTGCGGCTGGACGGGGGCACGCGGGCGCCGCCTGCTGGTGCGCCCGCGGGGACGGAGACCGCCGTGGTGCTGCGCGCGCAGGGCAATTTCACGGCGGAGGGCTTGCGCCAGGCTGGCGAACTGGGGTTTGCCTCGCGGCTCGGGTTGCACGCCACGGGCGGGGCCGCGTATTCGGCGGTCCTGGGGGTCCGGCGGGGCGTGCCCGAGCTGGCTGTGTCGAGCACCCTGCAGGGGCTCGCGCTGAACCTGCCCGCGCCGTTCAACAAGGCTGCCGAGGCCGTGCTGCCCTTGCGCTACGAGAACGCGCTGCTGCGTGAACCGCTGTCGCCAGGGGCCGGTGGCGCGGTGCGCCTGCACGACCAGTTGCAGGTGGAGATCGGCCGGCTGGCCTCGCTGGCCTACGTCCGCGACGTCTCGGGGCCTGAGCCGCGCGTGCTGCGGGGCAGCATCGGCGTCGGGCTGGCGGCGGGCGAGTCCGCCCCCATGCCCGAGGAGGGCGTGGCGGCCAACATCAACATGGCCAATGTCAACGTCGATGCCTGGGAGTCGGCGCTGTCGAAGGCGGCGGGCGCCCCGCTCGCGACGCAAGCCACGGCGGCTGGCGGTGGCGGTGGCGAAGCCAGCGGGGCCGCGGCGATGGGCTACCTGCCCACGGTCATGGCGGTGCGCGCGACGGAGCTGACGATGGGCGGCCGAAAACTCAACCAGGTGGTGATCGGCGGGGGGCGCGACGGTCTGACCTGGCGGGCCAACGTGAACGCGACGCAACTCAACGGGTATGTCGAGTACCGCCAGCCCTCGGGAGCCGGGGCGGGCCGCGTGCATGCCCGCCTGGCCCGGCTGACGGTGGCGCCGGGGGCGGCCTCGGAGGTGGAGGCGCTGCTGGACCAGCAGCCGGCCTCGATCCCCGCGCTGGACATCGTGGTGGACGATTTCGAATTGCGCGGCAAGAAGCTCGGGCGCGTGGAGGTCGAGGCGATCAACCGGGGCGGTGGCGCGTCCCGTGAAGGCGGGCTGCGCGAGTGGCGGCTCAACAAGTTCAACGTCATCGTTCCCGAGGCCTCGTTCACCGCCACCGGCAACTGGGCGGATGTCAACGCCCAAGCCGGCGAGGGGGCGAGTCACCCGCGCGAACCCGCCGGGCGGCGGCGCACGGTGATGAATTTCAAGCTCGACATCGCCGATTCCGGCACCCTGCTGGCGCGCCTGGGCATGAAGGACGTGATCCGCCGCGGCAAGGGCAAGCTCGAAGGCCAGGTGGCATGGGCGGGCTCGCCGCTGTCGCCGGACTACCCGTCCCTGGGCGGCCAGTTCAACGTGAACGTGGAAGGCGGCCAGTTTCTGAAGGCGGAGCCCGGCATCGCCAAGCTGCTCGGCGTGCTGAGCCTGCAGTCGCTGCCGCGCCGCCTGACACTGGATTTCCGCGATGTCTTCAGCGAGGGTTTTGCCTTCGATTTCATCCGCGGTGACGTGGCCATCGCGCAAGGTCTGGCCTCGACCAACAACCTGCAGATGAAGGGCGTGAACGCCGCCGTGCTGATGGAGGGGCGTGCCGACATTGCCCGCGAGACGCAGGACCTGCGCGTGATCGTCGTGCCGGAAATCAACGCGGGCACCGCCTCGCTGGTGGCGGCGGTGATCAATCCGGCGGTCGGGCTGGGCACGGTGCTGGCGCAGCTGTTCCTGCGCCGTCCGCTGATGCAGGCGGCGACCCAGGAGTTCCATGTGAGCGGCACCTGGGCCGATCCGCAGATCAGCAAGGTGGCGGCCAAACCGGAGACGGGCAAGCCGTGAAGGTTGCCGCCCTCCAGATGGTGTCATCCACCCGGGTGGACGACAACCTCGCGCGGGCTGGGGCGCTGCTGGCCGACGCCGCACGCCAGGGGGTTGAACTGGCCGTGCTGCCCGAGTACTTCTGCCTGCTGGGCCGGCGCGACACCGACAAGCTGGCCGTGCAGGAAGTGGATGGCGCGGGCCCGATCCAGCAGTTTCTGGCCGATGCCGCGCGCGAACTCGGCTTGTGGATCGTCGGCGGCACGCTGCCGCTGTCCATCGACGGCGGCGGGCCGCAAGCCGGCCGGGTGTTCAACAGTTCACTGGTCTTCGCGCCCGACGGCCGCCGCGTGGCGCGCTACGACAAGATGCACCTGTTCCGCTTCGACAACGGCGGCGAGCGGTTCGACGAGGCACGGGTGCTCCAGCCGGGCGCCGCGCCCGCGTTGTTCGATTTGCCCTCGCGCGACGGCCATACCTGGCGCGTGGGCCTGAGCGTTTGCTATGACCTGCGTTTCCCCGAGTTGTATCGCCATTACGCCGCGCGGGGCGCGGACCTGTTGCTGGTGCCCAGCGCCTTCACCCACACCACCGGCCAGGCGCACTGGGAGCTGCTGCTGCGTGCGCGTGCCGTGGAAAACCTCGCCTGCGTCGTGGCGCCGGCGCAGGGCGGCCTGCACGACAACGGCCGCCGCACCTGGGGCCATTCCATGGTGGTGGACCCGTGGGGGCTGATCCTGGGCCAGTGCCCCGAGGGCGAGGCCACGGTGGTCTGTGAACTCGATGCCGGGCGCGTGGCGCAGTGCCGCGCGCAGTTGCCCGCCCTGACGCACCGCGTGTTGTGAAATCCGTCCCCCTCGTCGCCTGGCTGCGCTTCACGTCCTCGGACCGGCGGGGGTCGCTGTGGGCAGTGCTGGTGCTGCTGGTGGCGGCCCTGCTGGCCACGCTGGTGTGGCTGGCCGGCCGTTATGAAATCAGCCAGGTGCAGGGCGCGCTGGAGCGCGACACCACGGACGCGGTCAGCGACATCCGCACGGCGCTCACGCGCAACGTCCAGGGGCTGCAGGCCCTGCACGCGGTCAACCCCACGCCCGGCAGCTGGATCGTCGACGCGGCCGCGCTGCTGCACGAGCACCGCGAATGGGTCCGCCTGGAGTGGCGCGACGCGGGCCTGGCCGTGATCGCCCACGTGGAAACGCCTTACCGGGTGCCCACCTTCGACCGGCTGGGGCGCAGCAACGCGACGCCCGACGTGTCGCTGGCCTGCGCCACGGCGCGCAAGTTCAATGGCCCGGCCTACGCCGGCAGCTACTTCGTGCCGCAGTCCGACGGGCTCGGCATCGAGGTGATGGAGCTGTGCCTGCCGCTGGTCACGGCCGGCCGGCTCAGTGGTTATGTGGTGGCCACCTATTCGCTGCAGGACATGCTGGCCGAACTGATCGGCAAGCAGTACACGCGCAGCCAGGAGGTGTCGTTCACCGAGCCCGACGGCACGCGCCTGGCGCTGCACGGCGCGGTGCGCCGGGGCAGCCGCGTGTTCACTGCCCAGCAGCTGCTGGACCTGCCGGGTAACACCCTGGTGCTGCGCATGGATGGCTGGCGCGGCGCGCCCGACCTGTTTCCCAACGTGCTCACGGCGCTGGTCACGGCCATGTCGATCGCCCTGGTCTCGGTGCTGGTACTACTGGCCCGGGACATGCGGCGGCGCCTGAAAGCCGAGCACGACCTGGCCGATGCGCTGGCGTTCCGCAAGGCCATGGAAGACTCGCTGGTCACCGGCCTGCGCGCGCGCGACCTCGAAGGGCGCATCACCTACGTCAACCCGGCCTTTTGCGAGATGCTGGGTTTTGCTGCCGAGGAACTGCTCGGCCGCAGCGCGCCCATGCCGTACTGGCCGCCCGAGATGGCCGACGAATACCAGCAGCGCCAGGCGATCCGCCTGGCCGGCAACGCGCCGCCGCGCGAGGGCTTCGAATCGGTCTTCATGCGCAAGGACGGCTCCCGGTTTCCCGTGCTCATCATCGAGGCGCCGCTGATCAACGTGCTGGGCAAGCAGACCGGCTGGATGAGCGCTTTCCTGGACATCAGCGAGCAGCGCCGGGTGGAGGAACTCTCGCGTGCCAGCCAGGATCGCCTGCAGGCCACCGCGCGGCTGGCCACGGTCGGCGAAATGGCCTCGCTGCTGAGCCATGAACTCAACCAGCCGCTGGCGGCCATTGCCAGCTACGCCACGGGCTCGCTCAATTTGCTGCAGGCGGTGGACGGCGCGCCCGACCCGGCGCCGGCGCACACCGTGGCCGATCTGCGCATGGCCATGGGCCGCATCGCCGAGCAGGCCGAGCGCGCGGGCAAGGTCATCAAGAGCGTGCATGACTTCGTGCGCCGCCGCGAGCAGGCGCGCGAGGCGCTGCCGCCGCAGGCGCTGCTCGACGCCATCATGCCGCTGGTCAGCCTGCAGGCGCGCAAGCTCCAGGTGCGTGTGGTCACGCAGGTGGACGAAGGCCTGCCGGACGTGCAGTGCGACCGCACCATGGTCGAGCAGGTGCTGCTGAACCTGGCGCGCAACGCCATGCAGGCGATGGACCTGCCCGGCCTGCGCGAGCGCGTGCTGCTGTTCCGGGTGCGCCGCGCCGCCTCGGCCGAGGGCAACCGCTGGCTGGAGTTCGCGGTGGCCGACGTGGGCCCCGGTATCCCCGACGAAGTGGCGCGGCAGCTGTTTACGCCGTTCTACACGACCAAGACCGAAGGCATGGGGCTGGGTCTGAGCCTGTGCCGCACGGTGGTCGAGCAGCACGGGGGCTACATGGATTTCCTGCCCAACCAGCCGCAAGGCACGGTGTTCCGGTTCACGTTGCCCGCCACCGCGCCCAGGCGGGCTCGCTAGAATGAATTCATGCAGCCCGTCCTGAATGCCACTGTTTTCATTGTCGATGACGATGCCGGCGTCCGCGAGGCGCTGGCCTGGCTGCTGCGTTCGCGCCGCCTGCTGAGCGAGGTGTTCGACAGCGCCGAGGCGTTCGAGCGCCGGGTGGAGGAGCCGCAGGGCGGCCTGGGCGATCAGCCCGCGTGCCTGTTGCTGGACGTGCGCATGCCGGGGATGAGCGGTCTGGCCCTGTTCGAGCGCCTGATCGAGCGCGGCCTGGTCGAGGCGCTGCCCGTGATTTTCCTGACCGGCCATGCCGACGTTCCCACAGCGGTTGATGCCGTCAAGCGCGGCGCCTTCGACTTCTGCGAGAAACCCTTTTCCGACAACGCGCTGGTGGACCGCATCGAGCAGGCCCTGGCGCACTCGGGGCGGGTGCTGGAGGCGCGCGGCCAGAAGACGCGCCTGCAAACGCGCCTGTCGGAGTTGACCGAACGCGAACGCGACGTGATGCGGCTGGTCGTGGAAGGCCTGCCCAACAAGCTGATCGCCGACCAGCTCGACATCAGCGTGCGCACGGTGGAAGTGCATCGTGCCCGGGTGTTCGACAAGATGGAAGTCAAGTCGGCCGTGGAGCTGGCGAACCTGCTGCGCGATTCATAGTGCCGCCTCACGTGGCTTCCGATGCTCGTATTCGCTTCGCGATGGGCTGCTACAGGCATGTTGACGCCATGTGGCCCATGCCGTATCCAGCCCCTCTGTCGCAGGCATCCCCATGAGCCGTAAAAATCTTGTGCTGGTGGTGGAGGATGATCCCACGCTGAGCTGGATTATCCAGGCCGCGCTCGAAGAAATCGGCGGGTACGACGTGGTCTCGTTCCCGACCGGGGAAGGTGCGCTGGCTGCTCTGGCCGCCTTGCAGCCGGACTTGTTGATCCTGGACGTGGCATTGCCCGGCCTTGATGGGCCGCAGACCCTGGAGGCCATGCGCGCGCTGGACGGGAGCCGGAGCACGCCGGCCATTTTCCTGACGTCGCACACACGTGCGAGCGATATGACGCGCTACCAGGCGTTGGCCGTCGCCGATGTGGTTGCCAAGCCGTTCCTGCCTCATCTGCTGTGCGAGCGGGTGGCCAAGGTCCTTGCCGGAGCTGCCGCCCAGCCCGGGTTCGCGACACCGGGGCGGACGGCGCTGGTGGTCGAGGATGACCCGGGTATTCGTTTCCTGCTGGCGATGGTGCTGCGCCAGCATGGCTGGCTGGTCGTCGATGCCCATGATGCGGACCAGGCCCTTCAACGCCTGGAACAGGGTTTGCGACCCGAGGTGGTCCTGCTGGACATCGTGTTGCCCGGTCCGAGCGATGGCATGGATTTGCTTGCGAAGCTGCGGAATCGGCCGGGCTGGGACGGCGTCACCATCATCATGTTGACCGGCCGTCACGACGAGTCGACGATCAGCCGTGCGTTGGCCTTGGGCGCCAACGATTATTTGGGCAAACCTTTTGACCCGATCGACTTGGTGAGTCGCCTGCCGATCATGAAGCCCGGGTGATCGCACTGATCATGGCTTTTCCACTCTCGCCGTGACCACCCAAGTCGTTTCCCCGCGCCATTCCTTGTAGTGCGCGATGCGGTTCCAGGCGTTCTTGAGGCCCGAATAGAACAGCGTCGATGTACCGATGTAGAACCAGAACCAGGTCCAGTGCCGTTTGATCTGTGGGTCGGCCAGCCTGTAAATGAACACAATCTGACCGGGGCCGGTGCTGAGCGTGAACAGTGTGGTGACCACGAACAGCGGCACGAACCAATCGATCTTGCTCAGCGACCCGGCCTGGACTGCCCACCAGGCGATCAGCGGCAGGATCTGCAGGGAGATCCAGGGAAACACCTCACGCCAGGCGAGCAGGTTCATCATGCCCAGCTTCTGGCGAAGGCTCAAATGCGGCGAACGCAGGGTCGGACGAATCCACTTCAGCGAAACCTGCAACCAGCCCTGAGCCCAGCGCAGGCGCTGGCCGGTCAGCGCGCGCAGGGTTTCGGGTGCCAGTTCGCGCGAGACCAGATACGGGTCCGACACAATGCGGTGCCCGCTCACGACGGCACGCATTGACGAGTCGATGTCTTCGGTCAGCATGAACCCATGCATGCGGAACTTCCGCAGCAGCGATGTCCGCCAGTACCCGTTGCTGCCGCCGAAGATGCCGAAACCGTGGAGCCGGGCCCGGCCGGGGTGGTTGACCACGTAGATCTGTTCGAACTCGATGGCCACCATCCTGGCCACCCACGAATTCTCGCCGTTGCGGATGAAGCAGTGGCCCTGCACGATGTCGGCGCCATGGGACAGCCAGCGCCAGGCGCGGCGAAAACTGTCTGGGTCCGGCTGATGGTCGGCATCGAACACGGCGGTGAACTCGCCCGTGGCGTAGGGCAGCGCGGCATTGACGTTCTGGGCCTTGGATGTGCTGGTGCGCACGCGCATGGGAACGAAGCGAGGGTCTTCGCGGGCGATGTCGTGCAACCGCTGCTCGATCTCCGGCATGTCGCGCGGCGTGTTGTAGGCCAGGATGATTTGCAAGGCGGCCGGGTACTGCACGCGCAGGAAGGCCCTGACGGTGTCTTCGATGATGGGGGCTTCGTTGGGCAGGTAGGCGGCGATGATGGCCGACGCAGGGGGGTAGTTGCTCGCGGGCTGGTCCGGCGGATCTTCGCGGCGCAGGGCCAGGAATCCCTCCGCCCAGATCGCCAGGGACGTGAGGACCAGTGCCGCGACCACAAACAGGTACATGCCGTGGCTGATGTCGTGGCCGCTGCGGCCCAGACCCCAGTACACGAGAAAAGGCAGGCCCAGACCCAGCGCCATGGTGATGAGGTACTGCGTCACGACCGGATGGCGGGTCAGCAGCGCGATCCACCATGCGGGTGCCCACTGGCGCCGGGACGTGGGCTTTTTCGGGGTTTGCCAGTCCATCGGCATCAGGTCCAGGCGAAGGTGGGCACGCCGCTCCGCTTCGCGCGCACGGCTCAGCCCTTGCCGGGCGCCGTCGGTCTTGCCCAGGCCCGCGTAGCCGAGCACCGGCGTGAACCGTACGCCCTGGCCCAGTATTTGGAACTGTTGGTTGGCGATCCGGGCGCTCAGATCGCACAGCCGCGCGTCGGCCTCGCGCCGCGAGACGCCGGGCAGGAGCATCAGCAGCTCGCCTTCGGCGCCCAGGCCGAGGCGTTCATCGGCCAGGGCATCGAGACCGGCGAGCTGGGCCACCTGCTGCCAAACGCCCGCATGGCTTCCGCGCGGCCACTGGGCCCGGAATCGATCCAGTTCATCGAGGCGGACGGACGCCACAAAGCTGTCGCCCGGAACCCGCCCGGCGCGGACCAGCGCCCGCTCCGCGGTCGCGAGCGCCAGGAACGCCTTTTCGTCGGCCAGGGCGATCTTCGGTGGCCGAGGCAACAGCGGCGCGGCGTGCAGGGTGGGCGCGCGCAGCATGTAATGCACGCGCGCCACGACCACCTCCGGTTCCGATGGCCAGGGCAGGCATTCGATGCCGGCGGGTGCGAGGTTGAGGTCATCCGGTTCCGGCAGCTGGTCCGAGGGACCGATGAGCAACACCCGGGGCGGGAGGCTGGAGCGGACTCGCATGGACGCAATCAGCTCCAGGCCGCCGACCCCGGGAAGGCTCAAGCCGCAGACCACGAGCCGCCAGGGGCGGGAGGACAGGTCGGCCAGGCCGCCGATGTGCAGGTTGACGCCGGCCGCCGCCATGGGGCCTATCAGCTCCATGATCACGTCGCTTCTCAAGCCGAGAAGCAGGACCGCGTTGTCGCCGCCGTCTTGTCCGGTCATTTACCAGTCTCGTTCCAGGCTCAGGCCGGCGGTGGTGCGGCCGAAGCCGCTCAGGCCTTGGCTGCGCGAACTGAAGCGCTGCGCGCGCGTCACCAGTCGTGTCCGGCCGTCGATGCGCCAGGCGGCGCGCAGCAGCACGTCATAGGCCGGCTTGCCGCCGTCGGGCACCGCATGCTCGTGGCCCAGTGCCGCCATGGCCGACAGCTCCCACCGGCCCTGCTCGCCGTCCGGCCGCCATGTGCCGCGGACCGTCATTTGCGTGGACTCGAAGCGCAGGGGGCTGAAGTACCCGTTTTGCGTCTGCCGGTCGAATGCAAAGCGAGTGTGCTGCAGACCGCCCCAGATCTCGGGGTGCGCG
>JAHFQI010000111.1:4877-14226 GCA_023259355.1 Comamonadaceae bacterium | reverse complement strand
CCGGGCGACTGGGTGGTGGCCGACGAGGACGGCGTGATGCTGATTCCGCAGGCACTGCTGGCGCAAGTCATAGCGCAGGCCCGCGCCACCGAGCAGCTCGACGCCTGGGTGCTGGGCGAGGTCGCGCGCGGCGTGCCGCTACCGGGCCTGTACCCGCCCAACGACGAGAACCTGGCCCGCTACAAGGCCCACTGTGCCGACCAGGGCCGGCGCTGAGCATGCGCGCCATCGACTGCCTGAGCCTGGACGACTTCGAGATCGCCGCGCGCGGCGTGCTGCCGCGCCCGCTGTTCGGCTTCTTGGCCGGCGCGGCCGAGGACCACCGCGCCTTCCAGGGCAACCGTGCGGCCTTCGAGCGCTGGGCCCTGCGCACCCGGGTGCTGGTGGACGTCTCCAAGCGCTCCACCGAAGTCGAGCTGTTCGGCCAGCGCCTGGCCGCGCCCTTCGGCATCGCGCCCATGGGCCTGAGCGCCCTGTGTGCCTACCGCGGCGACGTGGCGCTGGCCCGCGCCGCCCAGGCGGCACGCGTGCCCATGATCGTCAGCGCCACCTCGCTGATCCGGCTGGAGGACGTGCTGGCCGAGGCCCGCGCCAGCCAGGCCGAGGCGCCGCTGCCCTGGTTCCAGGCCTATCTGCCCGGCGAGCCCGAGCGCATTGACGCGCTGCTGGATCGCGTGGCCGGCAGCGGCGTGCAGGTGCTGGTGGTGACGGCCGACGTGCCCCTGTCCGGCAACCGCGAGAACAATGTGCGCGCCGGCTTCTCCACCCCGCTGCGTCCCAGCCTGCGCCTGGCCTGGGACGGCCTGGCCAGGCCGCGCTGGCTGCTCGGCACCTTCGGCCGCACCCTGCTGCGGCACGGCATGCCGCACTTCGAGAACGCCTTCGCCGAGCGCGGCGCGCCGCTGCTGTCCTCACGCGCGGTGCGCGACCTGAGCGCGCGCGACCACCTGAGCTGGGCGCACCTGGAGCGCATCCGCGCGCGCTGGAAGGGCAAGCTGGTGATCAAGGGCATCCTGAGCGGAGAGGACACGGCCCGCGCCCGTGCGCTGGGGGCCGACGGCGTGATCGTCTCCAACCATGGCGGGCGCCAGCTCGACCATGCCGTCGCGCCGCTCGCCGTGCTGCCCGAGGTGGTGGCGGCGGCCGGTGACATGGCCGTGATGCTGGATGGCGGCGTGCGCCGCGGCACCGAGGTGATAAAGGCGCTGGCCCTGGGCGCGCGCTGCGTGTTCGTGGGCCGGCCCATGCTGATGGCCGCCGCCGTGGGCGGCCAGGCCGGCGTGGCGCGGGCCATCGAGCTGCTGCAGGCCGAACTGCACCGCAACCTGGCGCTGATGGGGATGAGCGGCTGCGGCCAACTCACCCCGGCCCACCTCATGCCGCGCTGAGGGCTGTGCCGCCCCGGGCCGGCGGGCTCAGTCGGCGCGCGTCTGCAGCGAGCGCTCGGCACCTTGCAAATGGGCCTGCATGACGGCCTGCGCCCGGTCCGGGCGCTTTTCCTTGATCGCGTCCAGGATCATCTGGTGCATGGTGGTTGAGACGATGCGCATGCCCTGGTCCGCCTGGCGTTGGCGGGCGTTCACCATCACACTGAGCACGCCGCGCAGCTGCTCCCGCAGGCCGCGCAGAATGCGGTTGTGCGAAGCCTGCACGATGGCGCTGTGGAAGTCCAGGTTCAGGTCGGCGTGTTCGGCGTCACCGGTGGCGGGGTCTTTCATGCGCGCCACCAGCGCCTCCAGCACCTGGACATCCTCGGCCGTGGCGCGGCGCGCGGCCAGCGTGACCGCCTCCACCTCGAACATGCGCCGGATGTCGAGAAGATCGTCGATCAGCACCGAGATCGCACCGGTGCGGCCGATCAACTGCAGCAGCTGCGGGTCCAGGACATCCCAGTGGTCGCGATCATTGACGTAGGTCCCGGCGCCATGGCGCACGTCGACCAGGCCCACACCGGCCAAGCCCTGGATCGCCTCGCGGATCACGGTCCGGCTGACGCCGAAACGCGCACTCAGCACCTGATCGCCGGGCAATGCCACGCCGGGCGCCAGGGTGTTGTTGAGGATGTCACAGGCCAGCTCTTCGAAGACCGCTTCGTGGAGCCGGCGCTTCACCTTGGACGGCGGTGTCTTCACGGAGTCTTCGATCAGAGGGGGCATGCCTGCAACGGTGTTCATGCCGTCATCGTAACAACGGCGGAGCCAGCTTCGCCCCCCTGAATTCCCTCGCCAGGCCGCGGGTCGGCGCGGCGAGGACCCACATCAATAGCAATGTCGCGGCGCTGCGTGACGGGACGCTGATCGTCGGCAAGCCATCGGACGCAGCCGAGGCGGCCTGAGTACGAAGATCCACGCCACCGTGGATGCCTTGGGCAATGCCGGTGCCGATGTCCTGCTCAAGAACACCCTGGCCGATCTCATCATCGCCGACAAGGCCTACGATGCGCAGGTCCGGGTGGTCGATCCGCGAATGCAGGCAGGCAAGGCCGTGGTCATTCCTTGCCTAAGCACCCGCAAGGTACAACGCGACGACGACCGGCACCTGTACAAGGCTCGTCACCTGATCGAGAACTTCTTTGCCCGGCTCAAGCAGTACCGCGCCATTGCAACGCGCTACGACGAGACCGCCGTCAGCTTCCTCGCTGCCATCCACCTTGCGGCTGCCGTGAATTGGCTCAATTGAGGACGAACCCTAGACGAAAAGCCCGCTCAGCTCATCTCGCCAGGTCACTTTCGTCGGGTCGTCCCATTCGCGAGCGCCTGACCAGCAAGGCGCCTAACACCGCAGCGGCGGCCGAACTCGCCGTCATGGGCGACGCAGCGATCACATGCGCCACGCCGGTGACCGCCTCGACGCTGACCTGCTGGACGCGGTCAACCAGGGCGATCAAGTCGCTGGGCCTCACGTTCTGGACATCTTCGATCTGCACCTGCATGTCCTGCCAATTGCTGCGAAAGGGAATCTTCGCAAAAATGCCACCGGCAACCGCGACGAGCGAGAGCACCCCCAGCGGCCGCAGCAGGCGCTCAAGCAAATGCCTGCGCACCACCGGGGACGCCGCCTGGAATGCGGCCACCACCAGTTGGGTGAGCATGCGGCTGCGCACCACAGGGGACGCGGCCTCGTAGGCCTGGACCGCCTGCTCGACGATAGTGACGCTGGACGTTGGGCTGCTCGCTTCAATGACGGGCAGCAATTCGGGAATATCTTCTGGATTCACGTACTCACTCCTTCTACAGACAGGGTGGACAAGTGTTTGCGCCGCAGCGCAAACGCGACTTGATTCATTCCGTTATTCCATGCGGCACGCCAATCGAAGGCCTGCCGTCGCGGCCCTCCTGACCGTGATGTATCCGAGGGGTTTAGCGTAGTCCAATATGGCGGCGCTTCCGGAAATTTTCCGTGACAGCTTGTAAACCCGTCATCAGCGAAGCAGCGGCCTGATCTAGGGCGGATTGACCGGACTGGCGACGCTGCGGCCGATCACGGCCAGCACCGAAGCCTGGGTCTGTTCAAAAATCTGGTAGGGCCTGAGCACCGTAGACAGCGACAGGTTTTGCACGCGTGGGCTGGCTGGGCCGGCTTGCAGGAATTTGATGATCTGCGATGAACGCAGGGCGTAGTTGACGTTGACCACCAGGTCCTCGGTTTGTTCGGCCACCTTCTGCGCATTGATCTTGCGCTGGACCATGCCGATCACCGCGCCGTCCGGGGCGAAGACCGGACCGCCGGAACTTCCGCGCGACACTTCGGCGCTGATCTGGAAGAGCCCGATATCTTGCGCGTTCTGGCGTTCGCTGCGATAGCCGTTCACGATGCCATTGGTGATTTTCTTGCCCAACCCCTGAAACCGGGGCTGCGGAAAACCGATCACACTCACCTCCAGCCCCGCGGGCACGTCGACGGACGGGGCCAGGCGCAACGGGGGCAGGTCAATGCGGGTTTTGAGCAAGGCGAGATCGAGACCAGGGTCGCTTTGCACGATTTCCGCCGACACCCAGCGGCCTCCCGCAAGGGGTCCGACCAGCACGTTGTTGCGGCCCTGGATCACATGAAAAGCGGTGATGACAAAACCTTCGCTGACCACAAAGCCCGTTCCCCAGTTCGAGGCGGTGGCAGCCGGTGGGGCCGTGGCGGGAGCCGGCTCGGCCGTCTGGGACCACGCGGCGCCGGCCAGCAGCCAGCAGGTCGCCGCCAGCCAAAGTCGCAAGGTACGGCCCGGGGCGAGCCGGC
Organism: Comamonadaceae bacterium; assembly: GCA_023259355.1. Lineage (GTDB taxonomy): Bacteria > Pseudomonadota > Gammaproteobacteria > Burkholderiales > Burkholderiaceae_C > JAHFQI01. The sequence continues at coordinate 9,996 of JAHFQI010000111.1, read as the reverse complement.
GAAGCAGGCGCGTGGTATCGGTTCGGAGGGTCATGTTGCGGGGTGCCGGGTGGGCGGCTGGATGGTTGAGTGGACTTGCGCAATTTACACCCGCTTCGGCCCACGAACGGTCCGGCTCCACGGCCAGAAAATCACCAGGCCGCGCAGCAACAACGCCCGGCTTTTCCGGTGGTGAATGAACAGCCCGCCCAGCAGGCCGAACGCGCTGCCCAGCACAATGTCCCAGAAACGTGAGGCGATCAGGGCGCCGGCGCTGGCCTGCGTCCCGGCGCCCACATCCGCCAGAAAGAGGGTCAGGGGCGTGATGAAAATCACCGCCAGTCCGTAGTGGCGGACCACCAGCACTTCGATCGTGAAGTTCAGCGCGAACATGACGGCGCAGATCTGCCACACGTTCAAGGGGAGGGACAGCAGCAGCCAGGCCAGCCCCAGCCCTACGCCGGTCCCCAGCATCCGCTGGAGCTGCTTGTTCCAGACCATGCGCAGGCTCGATCCCTGGATCACGGCCAGGCAACTCATGGGAACCCAGTAGGGGCGGTTCATCTGCAGCGCGTGCGCGGCCACGAGCGACAGGCCCACGGCCAGGCCGACGATCACGGCGTCGGGCCCGAAATCCTCGAACGCGGGCGCCGCAGGGGCCGGCATGGGCGTCGCCGCGCCCTGCAGGCGCAGGATGTAGACGCTGTAGAGGAACGCGACGCCGCAGGCCACGATACCGCCCAGCACCACCAGGCCGACGCGGAAGGGAATCTCCATCAGGCTGAACGGCATGTAGGCGGCAATGGCCGCCGCCATGACGAAAAACAGGCTGCCGGGCGGATTGACGCTGTAGATCCGGCACACCATGGTCACCAGCACCGTCACCACGGTGATGAGCGGGATCAGGAACAGCGGGTGAAAGGCGCCCATCAGACCCAGCGCGAAGCAGGTGGTCATGCCCATTGCGCAGGCCATGACCATGCCCATGCGCTGCTGCAGCGTTGCATTGGGCGTGTAGAGCATCGCCATCCCGCCCAGGCTCGACACGACGCCGTGCTCCATGTGGCCCAGGGCGGCGCCGATCAGCAGGGGGATGCCCGCGGCCAGTGCCACGGCCAGCGCCAGTTGCCAGGGTCGGCTGCTGGCGTTGAAGGTCGTCAGGTGACGAATTTCCTGCTGGATCAGGGCCGCGAACCGGCTCGGCGTCGGGAGGTTTTTCATGCGGGAGCCGGCTGGATCAAGGGGTGTGCCGGGCGCCCTACTCTACCCTGCGTGCGTCATCGGCGCGGGCATCCACCCACCGCAGGTGAATCACTGCACCGTGATGCCGCTGTCCTTGATCACTTTGGTCCACACAACGGACTCGCGCTTGAGCAGTGTGCGCAGTTCGTCCGGCGATCCACTTTGAGGCTCCGCCCCCATGCTCGCCAGCTTCTCCCGGATCTCCGCGGACGCCGCGGCCGTCTGCACGGCGCTTCTGAGCGCAGCGAGCACCGCGGGCGGCACCTTGGCTGTCGTGAAAACGCCGAACCAACCCATCGCCTGGAAGTCCGGCAGGCCGGAAGCGGCGACGGTCGGCAGCTCCGGCAGCAGCGACGAGCGGCTCGCACCGGTGACCGCGATGCCGCGCAACTGGCCGCTCTTGATGTACGGGGTCAGGATGGCGACGTTGTCGATGCCGGCCTGCAGCCGCCCGGCCAGCAGGTCGGGCATCAGCGCGCTGGTGCCTTTGTAGGGCACGTACTGCATGTCCACGCCGCTCCTACGCTTGATCAGTTCCCAGCCCAGGTGCTGCGCGGTTCCGGGGGTGGAACCCGCGTAGGACAGTTTGCCCGGGTTCGACTTGGCGTAGGCGATCAGTTCCGGGAAGGATTTCACCGGCAGCGTGGGGTGAACGACCATGACATAGGGCGAGGTCGCAATGATGCCCACCGGTTCCAGGCCCCGCTCCGGATCAAAGGTCGTGGCCGGATAGAGCGCCTGGTAGGTGGCCAGCTGCGACGAAGCCATCAACACGGTGTAGCCGTCGGCCGCGGCCTTGGACACCCCTTCCGCGGCGATCAACCCGCTGGCGCCCGCCCGGTTTTCAACCACAACGGGCTGCCCCAGCGAGTCGCTCATTTTGGAGGCCATCAACCGGGCGATCACGTCCGTGGTGCCGCCCGCGGGCGTGCCCACGACCATGCGGATCGGCGTCACGGGGTATTTGGCGGCCTGGGCCTGGGCCGCATGGGCGGCCAGTGCCACGAGGGCGGCGGCTGCGCAGCGCAGCGTCATGGAAACGACTTGCATGGTGTCTTCCTGGTTGGGTGGTTGGTTACGGGCGCTGGCCCACTTCGACTTCTTCGCGGGTCCAGACCCTGGCTTGTTCGCTCAGGCTCAGGCCCAGGCCGGGACGGGTGGGCACCAGCATGCGCCCGCCCTTGATCTCCAGGCGTTCGTTGAACAGCGGCTCCAGCCAGTCGAAGTGCTCGACCCAGGGTTCGGTCGGATAGACGGCGCCCAGGTGCACGTGCAGCTCCATCGCAAAGTGTGGCCCCAGCATCAGGCCGGCCTGCTCGGCCTGGCCGGCGATCTTCAGGAATGGGGTGATACCGCCAACGCGCGGTGCGTCGGGCATCAGGTAGTCGGCCGCGCGGTGGCGGATCAGGTCGCCATGTTCGGCCGCGCTGGTCAGCATTTCGCCGGTGGCAATCGGCGTGTCGAACTGGGCGGCCAGCGCCGCATGGCCTTCGTGGTCGTAGGCGTCCAGCGGCTCCTCGATCCAGACCAGGTTGAACTGCTCGAAGATGCGGCACATGCGCTGCGCGGTCGGGCGGTCCCATTGCTGGTTGGCGTCCACCATGATGGGCACGGCGTCGCCCAGGTGTTTGCGCACGGCCGTCACACGGGCAATGTCCAGCGCACCATCGGGCTGGCCCACCTTGAGCTTGATGCCGCCAATGCCGCGCTCGATGGACGCCGCCGCGTTGACCATCAGCTGGTCGATGGGCGTGTGCAGGAAACCGCCTGAGGTGTTGTAGCAGCGCACGGAATCCCGCTGCGAACCGAGCAGCTTGGACAGCGAGAGGCCGGCGCGCCGCGCCTTGAGGTCGTACAGCGCCACGTCGAACGCGCCGATCGCCTGCACGGCCATGCCGCTGCGGCCCACGGAGGCGCCCGCCCAGCACAGCTTGGTCCAGAGCCGGGAAATGTCGCTGGGGTCTTCGCCGATGAGCGCCGGCGCGATTTCCTTGGCGTGGGCGAACTGGCCGGGGCCGCCAGCGCGCTTGGAGTAGCTGAACCCCAGGCCCTGGTGGCCGTCGCGGGTCTCGATCTCAGCGAACAGCATGGCAATTTCGGTCATCGGCTTCTGGCGGCCGGTCAACACCTTGGCATCGCTGATCGGGTTTGCCAGCGGCAGGTAGCAGGAAGACACGCGGACCCATGCAATGCGGTCGCCGGAGGTGGTGGTGTTCGTCATCAATTTCTCTTCAGGTCGGTTGGTTAAAAGAATCAAAAAAAGGCGAGGGCCAGAGCGACAAGCGTTGCGCGGCGAGTTGCCAGGCCGTGGTTTCCAACAAGTGCGGTCAATTGGTTTCTTTCATCTCAAAATGACAACGTTGTCATTTTTATTCAAAGTTGAGAAAGGATTCAACAGAGGAAGCAAGCATCCCTCCCTATATATCTAGGCACTGAAGGAAACTTGTATGTATCGCTCAACGCGCAGCGGTTAAAATGATAACGTTGTCATCTTTGACTGTCAAGCTACTTTGGGACCGATGGCGGCCCGACGTTTTGCCAGACAATCCACGTGACCCCTGCTCGCCCCAACCTTGCCCACCATGCCGCCCTCCCTCGCAACCAAAGCCGCCACCCTTCATGACGTGGCCCGTGAAGCAGGCGTCTCGCTGATCACCGCATCGCGGGCCTTGGGCAACCCGTCGCTGGTGTCTGAGAAAACCATTGAGCGCGTGCAGAAAGCCGTCGAGGCCACCGGCTACATCCCCAACCTGCTGGCCGGCGGACTCAAGTCCCGGCGCAGCCTGCTGGTCGTGGGCCTGGTGCCGGCCATCTCGGTCGCCCAATTCCTACCCACCGTGCAGGCCCTGACCGAAGCACTGGATGCGGCCGGCTACCAGCTCATCCTGGGGCAAAGCGGGTACGACCATGCCCGCGAGGAAAAGCTGCTCAACACCATGATCAGCCGCCGGCCGGATGGCATCGTGGTAACCGGCCTGGTTCATTCGCCGGTGGCCAGGGAACGGCTGCGCCGGGCGGGCATCCCGGTCGTCGAAACCTGGGACCTGAGCGACCACCCGGTGGACATGCTGGTGGGCTTTTCCCACTTGAAGGTGGGCAGCGCCATCGCCGGCTACTTTCTGGGCAAGGGCTGGCAGCGCCTCGGCATCGCCACTGGCGACGACCATCGCGCCTCGGTGCGGCGCGAGGGCTTTCTGGCCACGGTGGGCCGCGAGGTTCCGACCGCGGTCGTGCCGGCGCCCAGCAGCCTGGCTTTGGGGCGGCTGGCGCTGGCGGAACTGCTGGAGAAGGACCCCGCGACGGAGGCCGTCTACTGCAGCTCGGACCAACTCGCCCAAGGCGTGCTCGTGGAGGCGCAGGCGCGTGGCCTGCGGATTCCTCAGGATCTGGCCGTCTGCGGCTTCGGCGATGCCGATTTCGCGGCCCACATGCAGCCCTCGCTGACCACAGTGCATGTGGACGGTGCCGCCATCGGCCGACTGGCCGCGCAGCTCATCGTCGAACGCTGCCGCGGGCAAACCGTGGCGCAGCCGGTGGTCGATGTCGGCTTTCGAATTGTCGAGCGACAGTCAACCGGGGGGCCCTCGGTCAAGACCGGGCCGATGCCCCCCAAGGGGTCTTAAACCGGCTGCCCGTTACGCCCAAGCAACCAGCCCGGCGCATCCTGCAGCGCCACCGGGCGCAGGAAGCGCTCCATCGCAGCATCCCCCACCGACGTCGTCATCGGCTGGGTCGAGGAAGGCCACGGCCCGCCATGCTGCTGCGCCGCCGTCACGGCCACCCCCGTGGGCACGCCCGCGAACAACACCCGCCCGGCAATCGCCATCGCGCCGCGCACCAGCGCGCGTGTGTCCGCTGTCTCCGCCTCGGCGCCCCACAGCGTCACCGTCAGGCTGCC
>JAHFQI010000111.1:0-4777 GCA_023259355.1 Comamonadaceae bacterium | reverse complement strand
GCGGCGATGGCCGGGTGGCGGATCAGCCGCACGCCCACGTCGCGCCCGCCGCCTTGCACCAGTCCCACCAGGCCGGCCGGCAGGTTCTGGGCCTTGAGCACTTGCTGAACCAGGCCAAACACGCGGTTGGACAGCAGCAGGTGGCCTGAATGGGCCTTGACCACGACGGGGCAGCCGGCGGCCAGGGCCGAGGCGGTGTCGCCACCGAGCACCGAGAAGGCGAAGGGGAAGTTGCTGGCCGAGAACATGGCGACCGGGCCCAGCGGCACGCGCTGGCGCACCATGGCCGGGTGGCCCACGGGCGGCGGGCCGGCGACGGCGGGGTCGTTGACGAAGGCAAAGGGCTCGCCTCGTTCGGCGATGTCGGCGAAGCGGCGCAGCTGGAAGGCGGTGCGGTCGAGTTCGCCATTGAGGCGCGCCGGGCCGAGGGCGGTTTCTTCGTCGGCCACCGAGACCAGGGCTTCGCGGTCGGCTTCGAGGGCGGAAGCCAGGGCGCGCAGCAGGGCGGCGCGTTCGGCGCCAGCGCTGGCGGACCAGCTGGCAAAAGCTTCGCCGGCGGCCACCGCGGCGGCATCGACTTGCTCGGGGGTGGTGGCCATCAGCGGCGCGCCCAGGGGCTCGCCCGTGCGGGCCTGGATGGATTGGAGGGTTTTCATGGGGGCTTTGAGGAGGTTGGGGGTTACTCGGCCTTGATGCCCGCGATCTTGATCACGCGGGTCCAGCGCTCGAGTTCTTTGCTGACGAATTGGGTGTAGTCCGTCGAACCTTGCGAAGGCACGACGAAGCCGTTGCTTTCCATGCGCGCCTTGATGGCCGGGGACTGCATGGCCTTGACGGCAGCCGCCTCGATCTTGTCGACGATGGCCTTGGGCGTTCCCTTGGGCACGGACAAGCCCGACCACGACAACGCCGAGAAACCGGGGTAGCCCGACTCGTGGATCGTGGGCACATCGGGGTAGAGCGGGTTGCGCGCCAGGCTGGTGACGGCCAGGGGACGCAGCTTGCCGGCCTTGATGTGTTGCAGCGCGACGTCCTGGTTGATGAACATCATGGGAATCTGGCCGCCGAGGATGTCCGTCATCATCGGGCCGCCGCCACGGTAGGGAATGCCCACCATGAACAGGGGTTTGCAGTTCTCCTTGCGGATGCCGGTGCAGGTGCCCACGGTTTGCTTGAGCAATTCCATGGCCATGTGGCCCGACGCGGCCGGCGTGTACCCGTAGCTGAGCTTGCCGGGGTTGGCCTTGCCGTAGTCAATCACGTCCTTGAAGGTCTTGAACGGGGTGCTGGGATGCACCACCAGGATGTTGGGGCCGGAGTGGACCTGCGTGATGTGGATGAAATCCTTGTTCGAGTCGTAGTTCAGTTTCGGATTCAAGCCGTGCGCCACCGCGTTTTGCCCCACCCCGGTCTGGACCAGCGTGTAGCCATCCGGCGCGGACTTGGCGCCCCGCTCCGTGCCGATGACGCCGCCCGCCCCGCCGACGTTCTCGACGACCACGGGCTGCTTGAGGGCCTTGGTCAGCTCCTCCGCAATCATGCGGCCCATGACGTCGCTGGTTCCGCCGGCCGGAAACGGCACGATCAGCTTGATGGGCTTGGTGGGGTAGTCCGACTGCGCCCATGCGGCCGGTGCCTGCAGGGCGCAGACGGCGGTGGCGGAACTGATCAGGCAAGAGAGAAATGAGTGTCTGATGGTCATGATGTTAGGAGGCTTGTAGATGGATGGAGGCCGACAGCCCGGGGTCTTTGCATTTGCGGCTTGGATCACGCTGGCCCGGACATTGCCGGCCCGCGTGATGATCGCGCATTTGGCCAGACTGCGCCGTGGGTTTCTACGTACAGCGCGTACAGCGAATGGCGGCTAAGGCCGTCAGCCTCGAGTTGTCTGTCAATCAGGTCTTGGCCACTTCGTGGGCGGCCATGAGTTCCAGCGCCTTGACCAGCGCCGAGTGGTCCAGGTCGGCCATGCCGTTGGCGGCGCAGACCTGCATGAGTTGCGCGGCATTGGCCGTCTGCGGCAGCGCGACGCCCAGCTCGCGGGCGCCTTGCAGCGCCAGGCCCAGGTCCTTCTGGTGCAGCCGGATGCGGAAGCCCGGATTGAAGGTGCGCTTGATCATGCGTTCGCCGTGCACTTCAAGGATGCGGCTGGATGCGAAGCCGCCCATCAGCGCCTGGCGCACCTTGGCCGGGTCCGCGCCGGCCTTGCTGGCGAACAGCAGCGCTTCGCTGACCGCGGCGATGTTCAGCGCCACGATGATCTGGTTCGCCACCTTGGTGGTCTGGCCGTCGCCGTTGCCGCCGACCAGCGTGATGTTCTTGCCCATCAGTTCGAACAAGGGCTTCACACGCTCGAACACCGGCTCGGGTCCGCCGACCATGATGGTCAGGCTGGCCGCCTTGGCGCCCACTTCGCCGCCGGAGACCGGTGCGTCGAGGTAGTCGCAGCCGAGGTCGTTGATCCGCTTGGCGAAACGCTTGGTCTCGATGGGCGAGATCGAGCTCATGTCCACCACCGTCTTGCCGGGTGCGAGGCCGGCTGCCACGCCGTCGTCGCCAAACAGCACGGCCTCCACGTCGGCGGTGTCCGGCAGCATCAGGAAAACGATGTCCGCAGCACGCGCCACGTCGGCGTTGCTGGCGCACACCGTCGCGCCCTTGAGCGCCTCGGGCACCTTGCTGCGCGTGCGCACAAACAGTTCGTGGGGTGCGTCCAGCAGATGCTGTGCCATGGGCGCGCCCATGATGCCGAGTCCGATAAATCCGATTTTCATGTGCAGTCCTGTCTTGAGGGTGTTCAATGGGATGCCGGGTGTGGTCAATACGCGCCGGCCGCTTTGGGGGGTTGAGTCGATCGCATCCTGGCAACCACCTGCTGGGCGCCCGCCGCCATCAGCCGGGCGTCCGAGCTGACGGTGACAAACTGGAAGCCCTTGGCGATGCGTTTCAACGCACCTTCCGGGCTGCCGTTGTGAATGCCGGCCACCACGCCGTGCGCCTTGGCGCGGGCCAGGATGTGGTCGATGGCCTCGGCGGCTTTCGGGTCCACATCGTCGAAGACCGGGTTGCATCCCAGCGCCAGCGAGAGGTCCGAGGGGCCGATGTAGATCGCGTCCAGCCCTTCGACCGAGAGGATGTCGTCGAGGTTGTCGAGCGCCTCGGCGGTCTCGATCATGGCGAAGGTCACGATGGTGTCGTTGGCGTGCTGCGCGTAGTCGGCACCGCCGTAGAGCGTGGCCCGCACCGGGCCGAAGCTGCGCGTGCCGCGCGGCGCGTAGTGGGTCCAGGCGACCAGCTTTTGCGCGTCTTCACGGGTGTTGACCATCGGGCAGATCACACCGTAGGCGCCGGCATCGAGCGACTTCATCAGGATGCCGGGCTCCAGCCAGGGCACGCGCACCACCGGCACGGTGTCGGTGGTGGAGATCGCCTGCAGCATCGAGATCATGGCCTGGTAATCCACCATGCCGTGCTGCAGGTCGATGGTCAGCGAGTCCCAGCCCTGGTGGGCCATGGTTTCCGCCGAGAAGCTGTTGGGAATGGCCAGCCAGCCGTTGACGACGGCGCCACCGGATTGCCAGATCGTGCGTAAGCGGTTCGCTCTCATCGGTGACTCCATTCAGAGGTTGTCCAGCCTTCAGTCGGCCGTGATCTTTCCGACCTCGATCACTTTCTTCCAGCGCGCGAACTCGGCGGCCTGGAAGGCGGTGAACTGCTCGGGCTTGCTGCCGACGATTTCAAAACCCAGGTCGAGCAGCCTGGCCTTGACCTGAGGGTCGTTCAGGCCGGCGATCAACGCGTCATGAAGCTTGTTCCGGATGTCGGCTGGCAGCCCCTTGGGCGCGGCAAAGGCCTGCCAAGAATAGACCGTCAAGCCCTTGACGCCAAGCTCTTCCATCGTCGGCACATCGGGCAACAGCGGCGAACGCTTGCTGCTGGTGACGGCCAGCGCCTTCAGCTTGCCCGCCTTGATGTTGGCGTAGCCGGTGTTGATGTTCATGAACGAGGCTTCGACCTGTCCGCCCAGCAGGTCGGACATCGCCGGCGCGCCGCCCTTGTAGGGAATGTGCAGGCCGGTCGTTCCGGTCTGTTGCCAGAACAGCTCGGCCGTGAGGTGGTCGCTCGTGCCATTGCCGGCCGACGCAAAAGTCATCTTGCCGGGGTTGGCCTTGTGGAAGGCAATCACATCGGCCAGACTCTTGTGCGGCGAGTTCGCCGGCACCGCCAGCACATTGGGCGCCTGCACGGCGACAGTGATGTAGTCGAAGTCCTTCAGCGGGTCGTAGCCGAGGCCCTTGATCAGGTGCGGCCCGATGACGAGCGGCCCCAGCGAGGTCACGAGGATCGTGTGACCGTCGGGCGCGGCGCGTTTGACCGCGGTGGCGCCCAGCGTGCCGCCGGCACCGGCCTTGTTTTCCACGATGAACGTGCCACCCAGCTTGGCCTGCAACTTGAGGCTGAGGGTGCGGGCGATCATGTCGGTGGAGCCACCGGGCGGGAACGGCACCACCAGGGTGACGGGTTTATCGGGCCACGCCAAGGCAGAGCCCATGGCCAGCGAGGCGGCAAGGGTGCAAATCAGCTTTTTCATGCAATGTCTCTTTGAGGGGTACGGACCGTGTGGGTGGGGGCTGAATGAACCCGGCGCTTACTGCGGGCCCAGCTTGCGAATCAACGCATCCAACATCGCCATCTCCTCCGCCTTGAGGTCGGTCAGCGGCGCACGCACCGGACCCGCGTCGTGGCCCACCAGCTTGGCCCCCGCCTTCACGATGCT
>JAHFQI010000234.1 GCA_023259355.1 Comamonadaceae bacterium | reverse complement strand
GCCGATGCACATGCTGACCACCACGTACCGCAGGTCGCGCCGGCGGCCCTCCAGCAGCGCATGGCCGACCAGGCGCGCGCCCGACATGCCGAAGGGGTGGCCGATGGCGATCGCGCCGCCGTTGACGTTGAGGCGCTCGTCCGGAATGCCCAGCGTGTCGCGGCAATGGATCACCTGGCAGGCGAAGGCCTCGTTGATCTCCCACAGGCCGATGTCGTCCACGGTCAGGCCGTGGCGCTGCAGCAGTTTGGGAATGGCGAACACCGGGCCAATGCCCATTTCGTCGGCCGCGCAACCGGCCACCGCCAGGCCGCGGTAAGTGCCCAGGGCCTTGAGGCCGCGGCGGTCGGCTTCGGCCCGACTCATCAGCACCGAGGCCGAAGCGCCATCCGACAGTTGCGAGGCATTGCCGGCGGTAATGAAGGCGCCTTCGGGCACCCATTGGCCATTTTTCCACACGGGTTTGAGCTTCGCCAGGCTCTCCTGCGTGGTATCGGCACGGTTGCCCTCGTCGTGGTTCAGCGTCACGGTTTCACTGCCGGTGACATTGCCTTCCTTGTCGAACAGCTGCTTGTTCGTCGTCAGCGGCACGATCTCGTCGGCGAACAGGCCCGCGGCCTGCGCCGCGGCGACGCGCTGCTGGCTGCGCAGCGCGTAGTCGTCCTGCGCGGCCCGCGAAATGCCATAACGCTGGCTGACCAGCTCGGCCGTCTCGATCATCTGGATGTAGGCCGTGGGGCAGGCTTCCAGCACCGACGTCGACTGCGCCCGGTAACCGTTCTTGTGCTTGTTCTGCACCAGCGAGATGGACTCCAGGCCACCCGCCACGGCAATGTCCATTTCGCCGGTCATGATGCCCTTGGCCGCGGTGGCGATGCTCACCAGGCCCGAGGCGCACATGCGGTCGATCGCCATGCCGCCCACGCTGTCGGGCAGGCCGGCGGTGTAGGTGCACAGGCGCCCCAGGTTGTAGCCCTGGTTGCCCTGCTGGGCCGCGATGCCCAGGATCACGTCGTCCACCTCGTGGCCGGCGACGCCGGCCCGGGCCAGCGCGGTGCGGATCACATGGCCGCCGAGCACGGGCGCCTCGGTGTCGTTGAAGGCGCCGCGGTAGGCCTTGCCGATGGGCGTGCGGGCGGTGGAAACGATGACGGCTTCTTGCTGGTTCATGCGGGGGTTCTCATTCGAAATAAAGACGGCTGATGGTGTCCACCACGCAGCCCGGTTTGTCGGCGCCTTCGATCTCCACCGTGATGCGCACGGTGACCTGCACGCCATCGCCTTTCAGCGCATCGGCCGCCACCACTTCGCCGCGGCCACGGATGCGCGCATTGACCTTGACCGGCGCCGGGAAACGCAGCTTGTTGCAGCCGTAGTTCACGCCCATCTTCAGGCGGTCGTAGCGCACCAGCTGCGGCAGAAACAGGTTGGCCAGCGCCAGCGTCAGGTAGCCATGGGCCACGCAGGCGCCAAATGGCCCCGCCCTGGCACGTTCAGGATCCACGTGAATCCACTGGTGGTCGCCCGTGGCATCGGCAAAGGTGTCGATGCGCGCCTGCGTGACCGTGAGCCAGTCGGTGGCCCCCAGGTCGCGGCCGACGGCGGCCTGCACCGCGGCGACCGAATCGAAGGTGTTTGAAGCATCGGCCATGGTCAGGCCTCCCGCCGGGCCGCCCCAAGGCAGGCCTGCGCCCCCTCGGGGGGCAGCGAACACACGAAGTGAGGCGCGTGGGGGTGCTTCATTTCAGGCCCGCTGCGAGCTGACCGACACCACCTCGCCGGTCATGTAGGACGAATAGTCGCTGGCGAGGAAGACCATCACATTGGCCACTTCCCAGGGCTCGGCACCGCGGCCGAAAGCCTCCTTCTCGGACAGCTGGTTCAGCAGTTCCTCGGAGGCCGATTTCTTCAGGAAGGCATGGATCGCGATCGACGGCGCCACCGCGTTGATGCGCACGCCGAACTCGGCCGCTTCCAGCGCCGCGCAACGCGTCAGCGCCATCACACCGGCCTTGGCGGCCGCGTAGTGCGCCTGCTCCACCTGCGCGCGCCAGCCCAGCACCGAGGCGTTGTTGACGATCACGCCGCGTCCGCGCGGCTGCATCACCTTGAGCGCGGCGCGCGTCATGCGGAAAGTGCCGGTCAGCGTGACGTCGATCACCTTGTGCCACTCGTCGTCGCCCATCTCCACCACGCGGCGGCTGGTGCCCAGCCCGGCGTTGTTGACCAGCACGTCGATGCCGCCCAGCCGCGCCTCGGCGGCATCGACCAATGCATCGACCTGCTCCTGCCGGCTGACATCGCAGAGCTGGCCGGTCACGTCCTGCAGGCCGGTCTCGCGCCGGATGGCCTCCACGGCCTCGCTCAGGCGCCGCTCGTGCACATCGGAGATGAAGAGCGCGCGGCAGCCCTCCTCGGCAGCGCGCCGGGCGACGGCAAAGCCGATGCCGGCACCGGCGGCGGCGGTGACGAGCACCGACTTGCCACGCAGCAGGCCATGGGCGGGAACGTATTCGGGAGCGGGCTTCATCGGCAAACCATCCATTCGTTGAGGAGCCCCCATGGTGGCCCGCGTGGCGGGCCGGCGCATCGTCTGCTCGGACGATGAGCCCGCCCATGGCCTTTCGAGGCAGGAAAGTCAACCTGCACACGGCGGTTGTGGACGTCGGCGCGGGCACCGCACAATGCCCGCCAGCACTTGAACCCGGACCACCATGACCATCGAAATCTCCAAGGAAGCCCAAAAGCAACTGATCGCCTCGATCGAGAGGTACTTCCAGGACAACATGGAGGAAAAGATCGGCAATGTCACCGCCGGCGCGCTCCTCGGCTACTTCGTCGAGGAGCTCGGCCCGGTCATCTACAACCAGGCCGTGGCCGATGCGCAGGAACGGCTGCAGGCGCGGGTCATGGAACTCGACATCGAGGTCCACGAACCCGAATTCACCTACTGGCACAAGCCGGCCCGGCAACGCAAGAGCCGCTGAAAGCGGCCCGCGCCTGTCAGCGGGGCATGCCCAGCGCGCGCTCCGCGATCAGGTTGAGCTGGATCTCGTTGGTGCCGGCGTAGATCGTGTCAGCGCGGCTGGCCAGCCAGAGCTGCTGCAGCGACTGGCGCAAGGGGTCCTCGTGCGCGATCCCGGCGTCGGCGCCGAGCACGTCCATCGCGAGTTCACCGAGCGCGCGTCGCCAGTTGGACCAGGCGTATTTGGCGATGCTGGCGGCGCGGGCTGGCGCGTCAGGGACACACACGCGCAGCGCGTGGCTGCGCAACGTCTGCAGGCCCAGCGCGGCCTGGGCGATGCGCTGGCGCAGCAGCGGGTCGCGCGCGGCGCCGTTGCGCCGGGCCAGTGTGACGACGGCGTCCAGCTCGACCCGGAAGTGCGCCTGCTGGCCCAGCGTGGAAACACCGCGCTCGCAGGCCAGCAGCGACATGGCGACGGCCCAGCCCTGGCCGGGCGCGCCCAGGTGCAACGCGCCTTCGGTGCGGGCGCCGTCGAGAAACACCTCATTGAACTCGGCGCTGCCGGTGATCTGGCGGATCGGCCGCACGTCGATGCCGGGCTGGTGCAGCGGCACCAGCAACAGCACCAGGCCGTGGTGGCGCGGCGCGCCGGGTTCGCGGTCCGCGCAGCGCGCGAGCACGAAGATCCAGTCGGCCTCCTGGGCCCAGGAAGTCCAGACTTTCTGGCCGTCGATGACCCACTCGCCGCTGGCCGCGTCACGCC
>JAHFQI010000110.1 GCA_023259355.1 Comamonadaceae bacterium | reverse complement strand
CCTTCGGTCAGGGCGAAGGCCAGCGGCACCATGCCCAAGATCATGGCCAGCGTGGTCATCAGGATCGGGCGCAGCCGCACGCGCGCGGCCATCAGCAGGGCCTCGGACCGTTCCATGCCGGCAACGTGGCGGCCGTTGTCGTCCACCGAGTCCTCGCGCGCGCGGATGGCGAAATCCACCAGCAGGATCGCGTTTTTCGTGACCAGGCCCATGAGCATCACCACGCCGATGATGGAGAACATCGACAGCGTGGAGCGGAACAGCATGAGCGCCAGCACCACGCCGATCAGCGTGAGCGGCAGCGAGGTCATCAGCGCCAGCGGCTGCAGGAAGCTCTTGAACTGGCTGGCCAGGATCATGTAGATGAAGATGATGGCCAACGCCAGCGCCGAAACGGCGTAGCCGAACGATTCGGCCATGTTCTTGGTGGAGCCGCCGAACTGGTAGCGGTAGCCCGGCGGGAAGCTGATGCCGTCGAGCGCGGTCCTGATGTCGGCGGACACCTCGCCGGCCGAGCGGTTGTAGACGTTGCCGTTGATGGCCACTTCGCGCGTCAGGTCGCGGCGGTTGATCTGGTTCGGGCCGGTCCCCTCGCGCAGCGCGGCGACCTGGTTCAGGCGCACGATGCGCGGGCTGCCATCGGCATTGGCGCCGGTGGTGAAGGGCAGCCGCTCCAGGTCCTGCAGCGTGTTGCGCGCGTCCGGGGTCAGCCGCACATTCACGTCATAGGTCTGGTCGTCGCTGGCGCGCCAGTTGCCCACCGTCTGGCCTGCGACCAGCGTGCGCAGCGGGCCGGCGATCTGGCCCACGCCCAGGCCCAGTTCGGAGGCCGCGTCACGGCGGATGTCCACCTCGATGGTCGGCTTGTCGGGCTTGAGGCTGGAGTCCAGATCCACCAAACCGGCGGTCGCACGGACCTTCTCCAGCACCAGCGCACTCAGCCGCTCGAGCTCCTTGAGATCGGGGCCCTGCAGCGAAAACTCGATCTGCTTTTGCCCGCCCACCGGGTCCAGCAGGCCGACGTGGGTCACGGTGACGCCCGGCACCTGGCGCAGCCGTTCGCGCAACACGCCCGACATCTCGTCCACATTGCGGCCGCGGGCCTTGCGGTCCACCAGGCGCACATAGACGCTGGCGTTGGTCTTGCCCTGCGCGCTGGCGGTATTGATGGTGGCCAGGGTGTATTTCACCTCCGGAAACTCCCGGATGATGGTCTCCACCTGCCGCGCCTTGGCCTCGGTGGCTTCGAGCGAGGAGCCGACTGGCGTGTAGAAGTTGACCGTCGTCTCTGAAAAATCCGCCTTGGGCACGAACTCCGTGCCCAGCAGCGGCACCATGAAAATGCTCGTGACGAAGATCACCACGGCCAGCCCTACCGTCGCCAGCTTGTGCACTAGGGACCAGCGCAGGATGGCCTGGTAGGCGTCAACAAGCCCGTCGGTGGCGTGGTCGAACCAGCCGGTCACGCGGCCGATGGTCTTGTCGTACAGCGTGACCGGGGCGTGCCGCTGGCCGTGCGCCTCGATGCTCGGGTCGTGCCAGATCGACGACAACATCGGGTCGAGCGTGAAGCTCACGAACATGGAAATCAGCACGGCCGCCACGATGGTCACGCCGAATTCGTGGAAGAACTTGCCGATGATGCCGCCCATGAAGCCGATCGGCAGGAACACCGCGACGATGGAGAAGGTCGTGGCCAGCACCGCCAGTCCGATCTCCTGGGTGCCGTCGAGCGAGGCCTCAAAGGGCTTCTTGCCCATCTGCACATGGCGCACGATGTTTTCGCGCACCACGATCGCATCATCGATCAGCAGGCCCACGCACAGCGACAGCGCCATCAGCGTGATCATGTTGATGGTGAAGCCGAACAGGTTCATGAACAGGAAGGTGCCGATCAGCGAAATCGGCAGCGTCAGGCCGGTGATGACGGTCGAGCGCCAGGAGTTCAGGAACAGGAACACGATCAGCACCGTCAGCAGCGCGCCCTCGAACAGGGTGCGGCGCACGTTGTCCACGGCCACGCGGATCGGCCGGGAGCCGTCCATGATGGGCTCCAGGCGCACGCCCGGCGGCAATTGGGGCTGGAGTTCGGCGATGGCCTGGGTCAGGCCGTCAATCACCTGGATGGTGTTTTCGTCCTGCGATTTCTGGACCGACAGCAGCAGCGTGCGCTGGCCGTTGTAGAGGGCCAGGGTGTCGATCTCCTGTTCGCCATCCTTGACCGTCGCGACCTGGTCCAGGCGGACGGCGGTGCCGCCGCCGGCCACGCCCGCGGTCCCCGAGCCCTTGCGGCCGACGATGATCCGCCCGAAGTCCTCCGGCCGCCGCATGCGCGCGTCGATCTGGACCGAACGCTCGTAGGCCAGGGACCGCACCGCACCCATGGGCAGGTCCTGGTTTTCGCTCTTGACGGCATTCGCCACCTGGTCGGCCGTGATGCCCTGGGCTTCCAGCGCCTGGGGCTTCAGGTAGAGGTTGATCTCGCGCTTGGTGCCGCCCACCAGCGTGACCGAGCCCACGCCGCGCACGTTTTCAAGCCGCTTCTTCAGCGTCTGGTCGGCCCAGTTGGTCAGTTCGACCGCATTCATTGCCTTGCCTTTTCCGGCATCGGGAAGAATGGCCAGCGACCAGATGGCGCGGCTTGACGGGTCGAAGCGCAGCACGCGCGGTTCCTTGACCTCGGTGCGGAAGTTCGGGCGGATCGCGGCGACCTTTTCGCGCACGTCCTCGGCGGCCTTGCGGCCATCGATGTGCAGCTGGAATTCGATGACGACGACGGCCTGGCCTTCGTAGCTGCGCGAGGTCAGCGCGTTGATGCCGGCAATCGAGTTGACGCCTTCCTCGATCTTCTTGGTGACTTCGCTTTCAACGATCTCGGGCGAGGCGCCGGGGTATTCGGCGGTAATGACGACCACCGGGAAATCGATGTTGGGGAACTGATCGACCTTGAGCCGCTGGTAGGCGAACAGGCCGAGCACCACCAGGGCCAGCATCACCATCGTGGCGAACACCGGGTTCCTGAGACTGACTTTGGTGAACCACATGGGGTCAGTGCGTCGGGCGGGTCGGGCCGGACGCCGCGGCCGCGGCGGGCTTCAAGACCGTGAACTTCACGGCCGTGCCCTGGCGCAGCATGCCGACGCCGCCGGTCACCACCAGCGCGTTTTCAGCGATGCCGGCGACGGCGACCATGGCTTCGCCCGCGGCGTCACCGCGCACACCAGGCTTCACCGGCTTGTGCGCGATGCGGTTGTCCTCGACCACCTGCACGTACGGCTCGGGCTTGTCGGTGCGCAGCGCGCTGACCGGCACGGCCAGCGCGCTCACCTGCGCCGTGCCCAGCGTGCCCTCGGCAAACAAGCCCTGGCGCAGCGCCGCCGCGGGCTCCACCGCCAGGTACACCAGCACGCTGCGGCTGCCCGCCTGTGTGCTTGGGTTGATGCGCGCCACGCGGGCCTTCACCGGTTCGGCGCTGCCTTCGAGTCGCAGCAGGGCGCCTTGGCCCACGCGTACCTGGGGCGCGTCGCCGGCGCTGACCGCGGCTTCCAGTTCCATGCGGCTCAGGTCCACGATCTCGACAATGCGCGCATCCACCGCCACGCGTTCGCCCGGTTGCGCCAGGCGCTGCGCGACCAGACCGGAAATCGGCGCCGTCAGCACGGTGTCGGCCACGGTCTTGCGGGCCATGTCGGCCGCGGCCATGGCGGCCTGGTAGGTGGCACGCGCGGCGTTCAGGCTGGCCTGGGAGGTGTCGAGTGCGGTTTTCGAAATGAAGCCCTGGTCCACCAGGGCCTTGTTGTTGTCGTACTGGCGTTGGGCGATGTCGATCTGGGCCTTGGCGGCATCGGCCTGGTCCTGCGCCTGGCGCAGGCGCGACTGGTATTCCGTGGCCTCGATGCTGGCGATCACCTGGCCGGCCTTGACCGTGTCGCCCTCGCGCACCGCGAGCCCTTGCAACTCCCCGGCCACGCGGGCTTTCACAAACGCGGAATTCACCGCCTTCAACGCACCCGTGATCGGCAGGCCCTGCGCGATGTCGCGTGTCTGGGCCCGCGTGACATCGCTCGCGGCCAGCTCCACCACCGCGACCGCCTTGGCCGCGCCCGCCTCGGCCAGGGCCTGCTGCTGGGCCTTGCGCGCCGACAGCGCACGTCCGACGAGCATCGCGATGACGAGCAGGACGATGCCGGCAAGAGCCCATTTCCACCAGCGTTTCATGGCTGCTTTTCCTTGAGAAGCCCGCGCACCATCAGGTCGGCGTGCAGGGCGATGAACTTTTCGGGGTCGATGGTGCTGGCGGCGTCGCAACAGGGCGCCATGGAGTGTTTCCACATCACCAGGAAGATCAGTGGGGCCATGACCGCGTGGATGGCGTAGGGCATGTCCACGGGGCGGAACTCGCCGCGGTCGATGCCGCGCTGGAGCACCCGCCGCACCATTTCCGTGGCCGGTGTGACCACTTCATCCTGGTAAAAACGCGCGAGTTCGGGGAAATTGGTGGCCTCGCTCATGATCAGCTTGGAGATGCCCGACGCCTTGGTGGCGCCGTAGCGCCGCCACCATTCCCGCATCAGATGAGGCAGCAGCTCGGAGGTCGGGCCGGTGAAACTGGCGATCTCGGACGCGCCCTCGTTGACCGGGCGGCTGATGTTTTCGCGCACCACGGCCTTGAACAGCTCTTCCTTGCTCGGGAAATAAAGGAACAGCGTGCCCTTGGAGACCCCGGCGCGGGCGGCAACCTCTTCGGAGCGTGCCGCCGCAAAGCCCTTTTCCACGAACAGGTCCAGCGCAGCCTCCAGCAATTCACCCGGGCGGGCTTGCTTGCGGCGTTCACGCTTGGGTGAGACGCCGGCCTGGACGTTGGAGCTGGGCTTGGACGGTGGCATGAAATTAATGACTGACTGGTTAGTAATGTAGCCTTCCAATGCCAGGGCGTCAAGCCGTTACGGGATGCGAACGGGCGGCTGGGCCGCGTGTGCAGCGGGTCAATCGGAGTCAAGCAACCGGCTGGCGATGGCCGGAAACGAAAAAGGCGTGAACCGCGATCCGATCGATCACGGTTCACGCCGGGCAGGCGCCGCGGAGGTTCAGGTGTTGATCAGTAAAACGCCTGCAGCCCCGTCTGCGCGCGGCCCAGGATCAGCGCATGCACGTCGTGCGTGCCCTCGTAGGTGTTGACGGTCTCCAGGTTGATCATGTGGCGGATCACGTGGTATTCGTCGTGGATGCCGTTGCCGCCGTGCATGTCGCGTGCCAGGCGGGCAATGTCCAGCGCCTTGCCGCAGCTGTTGCGCTTGATCAGGCTGACCATCTCGGGCACGGCCTTGCCCTCGTCCATCAGCCGGCCGACGCGCAGGCAGCCTTGCAGGCCCAGCGTGATCTCGGTCTGCATGTCGGCCAGCTTCTTCTGGATCAACTGGTTTTGCGCCAGCGGGCGGCCGAACTGCACGCGGTCCAGCGTGTACTGGCGGGCGCGGTGCCAGCAGTCTTCCGCAGCGCCCAAGGCGCCCCAGGCGATGCCGTAGCGGGCCTTGTTCAGGCAGCCGAACGGGCCCTTGAGGCCGCTCACGTTGGGCAGCAGGTTGGCCTCGGGCACGAACACGTCGTCCATCACGATCTCGCCGGTGATGCTGGCGCGCAGGCTCATCTTGCCCTCGATCTTGGGCGCGGTCAGGCCCTTCATGCCCTTTTCCAGCACGAAGCCGCGGATGCATTCCTGCCCGCCGACCTTGCCGTCCGGGTCTTCCAGCTTGGCCCAGACCACGAACACGTCGGCGATTGGCGCATTGGTGATCCACATCTTCGCGCCCTTCAGGATGAAGCCGCCGTCCACCGGCTTTGCGCGTGTGATCATGCTGGCCGGGTCGGAGCCGTGGTTCGGCTCGGTCAGGCCGAAGCAGCCGACCCATTCACCCGTGGCCAGCTTGGGCAGGTACTTCTGGCGCTGTTCCTCGGAGCCGTATTCATGGATCGGATGCATCACCAGCGAGCTTTGCACACTGATGGCGCTGCGGTAGCCGCTGTCCACGCGCTCGACTTCGCGGGCAATCAGACCGTAGGCGACGTAGCTCAGGCCGGCGCAGCCATAGCCTTCGATGGTGGAGCCCAGGAAGCCCATGGCACCGGCTTCGTTCATGATTTCGCGGTCGAAGGTTTCATTGCGCGCGGCCATCAGCACTCGAGGCTGCAGCTTTTCCTGGCAGAAGGTGTGCGCCGCCTCGACGATGGCGCGTTCGTCGTCGCTCAGTTGCTCGGACAGCAGGAAGGGGTCTTCCCAGTTGAATTTGGCTTTCATGGCGGGTCTCCTTTGGCGTGATTGATGGGGTGGGGTGATGTGGCCGATTGTTGGTGAATCAAGAATATCTGTCTAATATTGAATCGCTATTCAACAATACAAAATTCGTATTCATGGAATTTCGTCACCTGCGTTACTTTCTGGTGCTGGCCGAGGAGCTGCATTTTGGCCGCGCCGCGCAACGCCTGTCGATTTCGCAGCCGCCGCTGTCCACCAACATCCAGCAGCTCGAAGCTTCGGTGGGCACCCAACTCTTCACGCGCAACAGCAAGGCGGTGCAGTTGACGGCGGCCGGGCGCGCCTTCGTGCCGCAGGCCCGCGCGCTGCTGGAGCAGGCCCAGCAGGCCGCGCGGCACGCGCGCGACGTGGCCGAGGGCCTGGCCGGCAGCCTGCAGATGGGGTTTGTCGGCACCATGCTGTACTGCGGCCTGCCTGACCTGCTCAGGCGCTTCCAGATCGACCACCCGAAACTGCGGCTGACGCTCAAGGAACTCAGTTCCAGCGAGCAGCTGATCGAGCTGACCCACGAGCGGCTGGACCTGGGCTTCGTGCACACCACGCGGGTGCCGGCCGGCCTGTCCCAGATCCTGGTGGCCAGCCAGCCCTTCGTGGCCTGCCTGCCGGTCGCGCACGCCCTGGCGGGGGAGCGCTCGCTCTCGCTGGCGCGGCTGCGGGGTGAGCCCTTCGCCTGCGTCTCCCGCGGCGTGTCGGCCGACTACCACCAGCGCATCGTGGCCCTGTGCACGGACGCGGGCTTCGAGCCCGAGATCCGCTACGAGCTGCGCCACTGGCTCAGCGTGGTCTCGCTGGTGTCGCAGGGGCTGGGCGTGGCGCTGGTACCGCAGGCCCTGTCGCGGTCGGCGCTGCCGGGCACCGCCTTCGTGCTGCTCGACAGCGCCACCATGCCCTATGACACTTACTGCCTGTGGAAGACCGATCGCGATCACCAGGCGCTGACGGCTTTTCTGGCGGCGGTGCGCCCCGGCGCGTAAGATGGCGCCCTTTGTTGCGACTGACGGTTTTCACTGGAGATTCACCGTGACTTCATCCCCGCAAATCCTGGTTCTCGGCGGCGGCTGCTTCTGGTGCACGGAAGCGGTCTACGTGCGCGTCAAAGGCGTCACCGATGTCGAATCCGGCTACAGCAACGGCCAGGCCGCCCGGCCCAGCTACGAAGACGTCTGCACCGGCCGGACCGGCTGCAACGAGGTGGTCAAGCTGACGTACGACCCCGGGCAGATCAGCACCCGTGAGATCCTGGAGATTTTTTTCCTCATCCACGATCCCACCACGCTGAACCGCCAGGGCAATGACGCGGGCACCCAGTACCGCAGCGGCATCTACTTCACCACGCCGGAGCAAAGAGCTGTGGCCGATGAGCTGATCCGCGAGATGAGCCAGGACAAACTGTTCGGCGCGCCCATCGTGACCGAGGTCCAGCCGCTGGCCCACTACTGGCCGGCCGAGGACTACCACCAGGACTTCTTCGAGCGCAACCCGCACCAGGGCTACTGCATGGCCGTGGCGGCGCCCAAGGTGGCGAAGTTCCGCAAGACCTTTGCCCGGCTGGCGAAGGACTGACGCGCTGCGCTGGACGCTGGATCGAGCATGGGCACCCCTTGTCGTTTCACCCCGGCGTTGCGGCCGCGCGCCGGCGCCGTGAGGGTCCGGTAGATGCAGCGGCTTCGGCGCGGATTTTCGGGCGGCTGGTCGCTGGTTCTGGTGCTGGCCCTGCTGTGGGCGCCCACGCTGGGCTTGATGCACCGCCAGGTGCATGTGGCGCACGGGCCGGCCGGCACGGTGGCCGAGGCGGGCCGCACGCTGGCCCAGGCTGCCAGCGCCGTGCCTGCGGGCTGGCTCGGAAACCTGTTCGCCAGCCACAGCGGCACGGCGGACTGCCAGCTCTTCGACCATTGCCACGTGGCCGACACCTTGCCCGTCGCGCCGACCCTCGTGCCGGCCGTGGCACCGTCCTTCCTCTCACTGATCTTCGCGGCGGGCCAGGTGCTCGCCCGCGAGGCCGCGCTCTACGACGCGCGCGCCCCGCCCCCGGTTCGCTGAATCTCCGGTTGCCTCATCGTCACCGCCGGCCGTGCGCCCGCGGCGGCGTGTTCCCCTCCCGATTCAACGGACCCTCATGAAAAAAACCTTGTCCCGCCGCGCCACAGGTGTTGCGGTTTCCACGCCCGTCCCCGGTGCCCTGCATGGGGCTGTCCTGGCGCTGTTCGCCTGCGGCAGCGCCGCGGCCCTCGCCCAGGCGGCGCCCGCCGGCCCCACGACCGCCGCGGCCCCCAGCCTTGCGGAAGTGGTCATCACCGGCAGCCCGTCCGGGCGAGCCGAATTGACGGCCCCTGCCCAGCAGATGAACCTGGGTTCCCGCCCCATGGACGTCAAGACCACCCTGGGCGACACGCTCGATGGCCTGCCCGGCGTCAGCAGCACGCATTTCGGGCCCAACGCGAGCCGTCCGGTGGTCCGGGGGCTGGACGGCGACCGCGTCCGCATCCTGAGCAACAGCGGCGCCAGCCTCGACGCCTCGGCCCTGAGCGACGACCATGCCGTGCCGATGGACCCGCTGACCATCGAACGCATCGAGGTGCTGCGCGGACCCGCCGCGCTGCGCTACGGCAGCGCCGGCGTGGGCGGCGTGGTCAACGTCATCGACAACCGCATCCCGCGCGAGCCGGTCGAAGGCTTTGCCGGCAAGGCCGACGCGGCCGTGGCCACCGGCAACCGCGAGCGCGGCGGCGGCCTGATGCTCGAAGGCGGCAACGAGCGCCTGGCGCTGCATGTGGACGCTTTTGACCGCCGCACCGGCGACGTGAACGCCCCCCGGCTGCTGTCCTGCACCCAGGGCGGCATCACCACCAGCGCGCGCCGCATCTGCAACTCCGCGAGCGACGCGAAGGGCGGCGCCGTCGGTGCCAGCGTGTTTTTTGACCAGGGCTACCTCGGCGCCTCGGCCAGCACCTACCGCAGCAACTACGGCACCGTGGCCGAGGACGACGTGACCATTGGCATGCGCTCCAACCGCTACGCGCTCGAAGGCGAATGGCGCCCGGCCGGCGGCTGGTTCCAGAGTCTCAAGGGCCAGTTCGGGCGCACCGACTACCGCCACACCGAGTTCGAATCCGGCGCGCCCGGCACCGTGTTCACCAACCAGGGCAACGATGTCAGGCTGGAGGCGCGGCACCGCCCGTTCGGCGCACTCGAAGGCGTGATCGGCCTGCAGGCCGCATCGTCGCATTTCTCGGCCACTGGCGCGGAAGCCTTCGCCCCGTTCAGCCGCACCCGCAGCACCGCGCTGTTCGTGCATGAGGAACTGGGGACGCCGTGGGGCAAGCTGAGCCTGGGCGCGCGGTCCGAGTCGGTGCGCGTCGCGTCGCTGGGCAACCCCGACCCCACGGTCACCCGCTTCGTGACCGGCGAGCGCAGCTTCCACCCGAACAGCGTGGCCGCGGGCGTCCTGGTGAACCTCACACCCGCGTGGCAGCTCACCGGCAACCTCGCGCGCACCCAGCGAGCGCCGCGTGACTACGAACTCTTCGCCAACGGCCCCCACCTGGCCACGGCCTCGTGGGAAACCGGCGATCCGGCGCTGGGCCTGGAAAAGTCCACCAGCGCGGAACTCGGCGCGGCCTGGAAGGCGGGCGCCCACCGCTTCGCCGTCAACGCCTATGTGAGCCGATTCGGCAACTACATCGGCCTGCAGGGCACCGGCCGCACCCGGAGCGTGGACGGCGAAATCAACCCGCTGGACGCCAACGGCGACGGCATCGCCGATGGCAGCGGCCAGGCCATCCTGCCCGAGCAAGCCACGAGCGGCGTGCGCGCCCGCTTCACCGGGCTGGAAGCCAGCGGCAACCTGCGCCTGTGGGGCGAGGCGGGCCTTGCCGCCGCGCCCGGTGGCAGCGTGCTGGACCTGCAGCTGCGCGGCGACCTCGTGCGGGCCACCAACCTGAGCACCGGCGAGCCGCTGCCGCGCATCGCCCCCGCGCGCCTGGGCGCCACGCTGGCGTGGGCGAAGGGGCCGCTGGGTGCGCGCTTCGGCTTTGACCACGCCGCCGCGCAGCACCGCGTGCCCGCCACGGGCCGCGCCACCGACGCCTACACCCTGTGGAACGCCGGCCTCAGCTACCGCCAGAAGCTGCCCCAAGCCAGCCTGACCTGGTACGCCCGCATGGACAACCTCACGAACCAGCTCGCCTACAGCGCCACGTCCGTGCTGACCAGCACCGCCTTTCCCAAGGCGCCGCTGCCGGGGCGCAGCCTGAAGCTGGGGGTGCAGGTGGTGTTTTGAGGGGCCGCAGGGGTCTTGGCAGTCTCGATGGCGGGCATCACAATTGTTAAGGTTGTGGATCACCCCTCAAGGAGAACCGGCATGAAAAGACTGATATTCGCCATGGCGCTGTGGCTTGGCTTGGCGGCGTCCGCCGTCGCGGACGATGGATTGGTCACGATCCCGAGCAAATACCCGGTTGCTGAAACCCTCGACCGCCTCGATGCCGCGGCAAAGGCGGAGAAGTTCCAGGTCTTCGCGCGTGTGGATTTCCAGGCACTGGCCGCGAGCAACGGAGGCAAGGTCCGGCCCAACCAGTTGCTGATTTTCGGGCGCGGTGGTGTGCTGCCGCCGCTGCTGCCCGCCACGCCGCGCGTTGCGATCGATCTGCCCTTGAAGGCCCTGGCCTGGGAAGACGAGGCTGGCAAGGTCTGGCTGGCCGTCAATACCGGCGAGTACGTCCGGGACCGTCATGGCATCGCCGGCAAGGACGATCTGTTCAAACGCCTGACTGACGCCACGCTGGCGCTGGCCAGGAAAGCGGCTGAGTGAAGACCTGACGCAGATCGCTCGAGCTGGCGCGCGGTTTGTGGGGCTCGTCGTCTCGCCATGGCGGGCGGGATAATCTAGCCCTTCATGACCCTCGACCATCCCGTTCTCTCCGCGCTGCTCCCCGTCGTCTTGCTGATTGCCATCGGCGTCATCGCTGGCAAGGCCAATCTGATTCGTGGCGAGGCGGTGCGCGACCTCTCGAACCTCGTGTTCCTGGTGCTGACCCAGGCGCTCTTGTTTCGCACCATGAGCACGGTGCATATCGAGCGGCTCGACTTCAAGTCCACGGCGCTGTATTACGCCGTGGCGGCGGTGTTCTTCCTCGCGGTGCTGGCTGCCCAGGGGCTGAGCAGCCGCGCCGCGGTGGTCGCGCTGGCGGCGATTTTCAGCAACACCCTGATGATCGGCGTGCCACTGGTGGGCCTGGCTTATGGCGAGGCCGGGCTGGTGCATTTGTTCACGCTGATTTCCATGCACACGCTGGTGCTGCTGACCTTCGTCACCGTGGTGCTGGAACTGCTGGTGGCCCGGGAGGCGGCTCAGGCCGGCACGGGCGAGCCGCGCCACATGCTGGCCACGGTGGCGCAGGCGGTGAAGAATGCCATCTTTCACCCGGTGCCGATGCCCATCATCGCGGGCCTGCTTTACGCCCAGACGGGGTGGGGGCTGCACCCGGTGGTGGAGCGGCCGCTCAGGCTGCTGGGCGACGCCTTCGGTCCCCTGGCGCTGGTGCTGGTGGGGGTGACGCTGTCGCAGGCGGCGATCGGCCGGCAGTTCAGGGCGGCACTGGGGATTTCCGCGCTCAAGAACCTGCTGCACCCGGCGCTCATGGCGGCGGCGGGCTGGGCCTTCGGTCTGCGCGGCCTGCCGCTGGCGGTGATGGTGGTGGCCGCCTCGCTGCCGATCGGCGCGAACGTGTTCCTGTTCTCGCAGCGCTACCGCAAGGCGGAAGACATCGTGACGGCCAGCGTGGCGGTGTCCACCGTGCTGGCGCTGCTCAGCGTGTCGCTGGTGATGGCACTGGTTCCGTACTTGCCGGGCTGAGCGGCCAAGGCCCGAGCCGCGTTCAGGGCGCCAGGCGCTCGCGCACCCAGGCGCCGTCTTCAAGGCGGTAGCGCAGCCGGTCGTGCAGCCGGCTTTTTCGTCCCTGCCAGAACTGCCAGTTGTCGGGCTTGAGGCGGTAGCCGCCCCAGTGCGGCGGCCGTGGCGGGTTCAGCAGGAATTTGGCACCGAACCGGGCTGCGTTGGCCACGAGCAGGGTGCGGTCCGGAATCACCTGGCTTTGCGGACTGGCCCAGGCGCCGATGCGCGAATCCAACGGGCGGGTGTGGAAGTAGTCGTCACTTTCCTCGGCGCTGACTTTTTCGACCAGGCCCTCGATGCGCACCACGCGTTCCAGCTCCACCCAGTGGAACTGCAGTGCGGCGTAGGGGTTGCCGGCAAGATCCAGGCCTTTCTGGCTTTCGTAGTTGGTGTACCAGACGATGCCGCGTTCGTCGTAACCCTTGATCAGCACCACGCGCGTGCTCGGGCGCAGGTTGCTGCCCACGGTGGCCAGCGTCATGGCGTTGGGCTCGGGGATTTCGGCGTTGATGGCTTCCGTCAGCCACTGGCCGAATTGCTGCAAGGGGTCGGCGTGCGAGGCGTGTTCGTTGAGTTCGGCTTTTTCGTAGCTCTTGCGGATGTCGGCAATGTTCATGGTTTCAGTATAGGGTCGCGCCGCGCGGCGCCGGGGCGAATCTCAGCGATGGGCCAGCGCCAGCAGGCGCTCCAGTTCGCGGTCGCGGATGCCCAGGCTGCGCAGCGTCTCGCAGGTCTGGCGCACGTAGTCCAGCGTGCTGCCGCAGTGGCCGCAAGCCTGCTCAAAAATCTGGCGGTATTGCGCCTCGCTCAGCGCGCCGGTGAAGCTGGGGCTGCGCCGCGACAGGGTGAAGGCCAGTGCGCGGCGTTCGCCGTGCGGCGTGGCGCAACGCAGCCAGCGCGGGGTGTAGACGCCCATGACCATTTCCCGCTGCCACAGGCGCTGGAGCACCTCGTGGCCGTCGCGGTGCGGCACGCGGAACACCATGCCGTGGCAGCTGCCGCCCGCCAGCAGCGCGAACACCAGGCCGGGGTTGGCCGGCGTGCCCCGGTTGATGCGGCTCCACATCTTGAGCGCGCGGTGCCAGCCGTGGATGCGCACCGGATGGCGTTCGGTGTAGTCGAATTCAGGCCGCCAGATGAGCGAGGCGTAGCCGAAAATCCACAGGTCGTCGTGACCGCCCCATTCGCCATGGACCTTGGCCAGCAG
This sequence comes from Comamonadaceae bacterium, assembly GCA_023259355.1. GTDB lineage: Bacteria > Pseudomonadota > Gammaproteobacteria > Burkholderiales > Burkholderiaceae_C > JAHFQI01. The sequence goes on along the minus strand of JAHFQI010000110.1, from coordinate 913 downwards.
CGCACCGGGGTCGCGATGGTGTGAAAACAGCTCGCTCATGCGCACACTGTACATTCGGCGCTGTTTTTTGGGGAGTGCCCGCCGCCACCACGGCCGCCGTCGATCAGAACCGGTGCGTCAGGGTCACCCGCGCGGTGCGGGGCTCGGCCGGGTGAACGTGGCGGTCGAGAACCGGCGCCGTCTCGCCGGCCAGTTGCGAGGCATACGCGTATTCGATGTCGTTGGCCTTGCGGTCGAGCAGGTTGTACACGTCCAGCGTCAGCTGGGTCTGGTGGCTAATTTTGTAGCCGACCCGCAGGTTGACCAGGGCCGAGGCGGCCGAACGCACGGAGTTGTCCTCGATCAGCGGGCGCGGTTCGAAATAGCGCAGGCGCAGCGCGCCGGACCAGGGGCCGAGCTGGTCCACGGTGATGCCCAGGTTTGCCGTCGTGGCGACCGCGCCCGGAATGTAGTTGCCCTCGGGGGCACTGGTGCGAAAGCGGGCATGCGACCAGGCCAGATCGGCGTCCAGGGCCAGCCAGTGGGTGAGCGCGAAAAAGTTGGCCCATTCGAGGCCGCGGCGGCGCGACGGGCGGGAGGGCTCCGTCGTGCCGGCGTCGCCCACGAACAGCAGCTCCGAGGCGGCATCGAGTTGCCACAGCGCCGCCGTGGACTGCCAGCCGGGGATGATCTCCGTGCGCAGTCCGAGCTCATGGCCCCGGGTGCGCACCAGCGGCTTGACCGGGTCCACGGGCACGCTGAGGTGGTTCGGGTCCGCCGTGATCGTGGTTCCGCGGGCGTCATTGGAGTGGAAGCCGTGGCCGTAGTTCAGGTACACCTCGGTCTTGGTCCAGGGGCTGAACACCAGGGCCAGTTTCGGCGTCGCCATGTGGTCGCTCGCCCGGCCGGTGTTGGCGCCCAGGCTGGAATTCAC
>JAHFQI010000109.1 GCA_023259355.1 Comamonadaceae bacterium | reverse complement strand
GCCTTTTCCCCTTCCGCCGTGACCCACAGGAGCTTGCGGCGCTTGTCGCGCGCGTCCACTTCGCGCCGAATCCAGCCGCGCGCTTCCAGCCGGCCGATCACCGAACCCGACGTGGCGGCGTCGAACGCCACGCGCCCGGCCAGCGTCACCTGGTCTTCACCGGGCGTGTCCATCAAGGCATTCAGAATGGCAAACTGCACCGGGGTGACTTCAAACGTGGCCGTTTCCTCCATGAAAATCGCCACCGCCAGCTGGTGTGCGCGCCGGATCAGGTGGCCAGGGGCGATTTCAAAGTCAAAGCTTTTTGCCATGGCGGCGAGTGTATCGACCGGACTCATGAAATATAGTGCCTGTTTTGGTAATTTGTACGTATACTTATCAATAAATTATCGGAGACATCATGTCCGCGACACCGCCCGAACCCGTCCCTGCCGGCGTGCCGACGCCCCAGCCGGCGGTCAACACGCGCCAGCAGCTTTACCGCGACATGTCGCCGCTGAACCTGACGCCCCTGTGGGAGGTGCTGCATGCCCTGGTACCGCCCCAGCCGGCGACGCCGTGCGCCGCGGCGCTGTGGCGGTATGACGAGGTGCGCCCCTTCCTGATGCGGGCGGGCGAGGCCATCACCGCCGAAGAGGCGGTGCGCCGCGTGCTGATCCTGGAAAATCCCGCGCTGCGCGGCCAGTCGGCGGTGACGCAATCCCTCTATGCCGGACTGCAATTGATCCTGCCCGGTGAAGTTGCACCCAGCCACCGCCACACGCAGAGCGCACTGCGCTTCATCGTGGAAGGCGCTGGCGCCTACACCGCCGTGGACGGCGAACGCACCACCATGCGCCCCGGCGACTTCATCATCACACCCAGCTGGACCTGGCACGACCATGGCAACGACGCGAGCGAGCCGGTGGTCTGGCTCGATGGCCTGGACATTCCGATGATCCGGTTCCTGGACGCCGGCTTCGCGCAAAACGACACGCGCAAGTCGCAAACCGTGACCCGCGCCGAGGGCACCAGCCTCGCCCGCTATGGCCACAACATGGCCCCGGTGCGCGGCGACGCGCCTTATGGACTGACCTCGCCGATCTTCAGCTACCCCTATGAGCGCAGCCGCGAAGCCCTGCACCAGCTCGAACGGGACGCGCCCATCGACGCCTGGGACGGCGTCAAGCTGCGCTACATCAACCCCGCCACGGGCGGCTCCCCAATGCCGACCATGGCGACCTTCATGCAGCGCCTGCCCGCCGGTTTTGACGGCAAGCCCTGGCGCCAGACCGACGGCGCCGTGTACAGCGTGGTGGAAGGCCACGGCGAGGTGCTGGTGCAGCACGGTGAACAGACGCGGCGTTTCACCTTCGGGCCGCGCGACCATTTCGTGATTCCGTCGTGGCACACTGCCAGCTTCCGGTCCGCGACCGGTTGTGTGCTGTTCAGTTACTCCGACCGCCCGGTCCATCAGGCCTTGGGCATTCATCAAGAAGAAAGGCTGTCATGAGCTACGTTGTCAATCCTCCCGCCCCCGTTTCAATTCCAGTCGCTGGCAAAGCCGAGCGCTTTCCGGTGCGCCGCATTTACTGCGTGGGCCGCAACTACGAAGAGCATGCCAAGGAAATGGGTTTCACCGGCCGCGAGCCGCCCTTCTTCTTCATGAAACCGGCCGATGCGATCGTGGTCGTGAACGCCGGCGAAACCGGCACCATCCCCTACCCCAGCCTGACGCAGAACCTGCACCACGAGATTGAGCTGGTGGTGGCCATCGGCGCCGGCGGCAAGAACATCGCGGCGGCCGACGCGCACAAACACATCTACGGCTACGCCGTGGGCCTGGACATGACGCGCCGCGACCTGCAGAACGAGATGAAAAAGCAGGGCCGCCCCTGGTGCATTGGCAAGGCATTTGACCAATCGGCACCGATCGGCCCGATCACGCCGGCCGCGCAGGCCGGCGACGTGAACAACGCCGAAATTTACCTCCAGGTCAACGGCACGGACCGCCAGCGCAGCACCGTGGCCAAGCTGATCTGGAACATCGGCGAAACCATCGAGCACCTGTCCACCGCCTGGGAACTGCAACCCGGTGACCTGATTTTCACCGGCACGCCCGAAGGTGTGGCGGCCGTCGTGCGCGGCGACACCATGCTGGGCAGCGTCGGCGGCCTGGGCGAATTGCGGGTGAAAGTCGCCTGAACCTCTTTGCGCGCGCAGTGGACCCATTGCGCGATCACCGCGCAATGGGTTGGAATCGCTGATTTCCGGCCGTACAATTACGGATTGGTAAATCAATTACGAATAGATAAACCGGAGACAAACTTGCGAATACTCGAACCACTGGCCAAACTCTGTGCCATTCTTGCCGGGGTGCTTCTCACCGGCATCACCCTGCTGACCTGCGGCAACCTGATTCTTCGAAACACAACGGGCGACTCCATGGCCGGCGCGTTCGAACTGACGGGCATGGCCTCCGGTGCCGCCATCGCCCTGTTCATGCCCTTGTGCCAAGTCCGCGAAGGCAACATCATCGTGGACTTCTTCACCGCCAGGCTCAGCGACGCAGCGAACGCCAAGCTTGATCAGTTGGGCGCGTTGATCCTGTCCCTCGTGTTCTTTCTGCTGGCCTGGCGCACCACGCTGGGTGGCCTCAACGTCTTTGACAGTCACTCGGAAACCCAGATCATGGGCTTCCCGGAATGGGTTGTCTATGCGGCCATGGTTCCGCCCTTTGCCCTGACAGGTCTGATCGGCCTGCATCAGACCATTTTCGGATTTCACAGGGCATCGGAGACCCCAGCATGACGCCTATTCAGCTCACCCTTTTCATCTTCGGCAGCATGCTGGTTTTCATGGCGATTCGCGTGCCGATCGCCGTCAGCATGTTCTGCGCGGGCGCCATCGGCTACGTCACGCAAAGCGGTTGGGCGCCGTTTGCCAGCTTCTTGAACTCCCAGGCCTTTGCCCGCTTCGCCGGGTATGACCTGTCGGTCATTCCCCTATTCATCCTGATGGGCAACTTCGCCACGAAGGGGGGCATCAGCAAGTCGCTGTTCGCATTCGCCGCCAGCGTCATGGGCCGCTTCAAGGGCGGGCTGGCCATGGCCTCCTTGCTGGCCTGCGCGGCATTCGGCGCCATCAGCGGTTCTTCCGTGGCCACGGCCGCCACCATCACCGGCGTGGCCATGCCCGAGATGAAGCGCCATGGTTACTCCGGCCGCCTCGCCACGGGCACGCTGGCCGCCGGCGGCACCTTGGGTATCCAGTTGCCGCCCTCGGTGGTACTGGTGATCTACGCCATCCTGACCGAGCAGAACATCACCAAGCTGTTCGCCGCCGCAGTCGTTCCGGGCATCATTGCCCTGCTCGGCTACCTGACGGCCGTCGCCATCTATGTGCGCGTGGTTCCGGGCCAGGCGCCTGATGTCGACCCCGATCGCGCGCCCATGACGCTGGCCACCCTGGTGGGCGTTTTGCCGATCGTGATCATCTTTTTGCTGGTGTTTGGCGGCATCTACGGCGGATTCTTCACACCGACCGAAGGCGCTGCCGTCGGCGCGGCCGCCACCCTGATCACCGCCCTGCTCAAACGCGAAATGACGCTCACGAAGTTCAAGGAGAGCTTCCTCGGCACGGCTGCCAGCTCGGCCATGATTTTCCTGATCTTCGTGGGCGCGGACTTGATGAACGCGGCCCTGGCCATGACGCAGGTGCCCAACCAGCTGGCCGCAACGGTGGGGGGCTGGGGCCTGTCACCGCTCGCCGTGGTCGGCGCCATCCTGGTCTTCTACGTGATTCTGGGCGCGGTGATGGACGAGTTGTCCATGCTGCTGCTGACCATTCCGATCTTCTTCCCAATGGTCATGGCGCTGGATTTCGGCATGCCCAAGGACCTGGTGGCCGTGTGGTTCGGCATCATGGTGCTGATGACCGTGGGCTTCGGCCTGATCGCCCCACCCGTCGGGCTCAACGTGTATGTGGTCAACAGCATGGCCGGCGGAGTGCCCATGGCCGAGAGCTACAAGGGCGTCATGCCCTTCCTGATCAGCGACGTCATCCGCACGCTGCTGCTGCTGTTCTTCCCGATCATCCCGCTCTGGCTGGTCCGGTTCGTGGGCTAGGGGTTTGCCCCGAAGGCCGAGCCCTCCCAAACTGCGTTAATTCATCATCTTTTTCAGGAGACCCTTCATGATCCAACGTCGAACGCTACTCAAGACCGGCGCCGCCGCCGCATTTGGCGCCCCCGCACTGACCGGGTTTGCCCAGCAAACCGTGACCCTGAAGTTCCACACCTTCATGGCCCCCATGTCCAACGTCTGGGTGGACATGCACAAACCCTGGATGGCCAAGGTCGAAAAGGAATCCGGCGGGCGCATCAAGTTCGAGGCTTACCCCGCCATGCAACTCGGCGGCACCCCGGTGCAGCTCTACGACCAGGCCAAGGACGGCGTCGTGGACATCATCTGGACGCTGCCCGGCAACACCGCCGGCCGCTTCCCCCGCGTCGAGGTCTTCGAACTGCCGTTCATGATGAACAATGCCGAAGCCACGTCGAAGGCTTACTGGGAATACGTGCAGACGATGGCGCCGGACGAGTTCAAGGACGTGCAGGTCCTCGCGCTGCAGGTGCACGGCCCGGGCGTGATCCACACGGCAGACAAACCTGTCAAGTCGGTTGCCGACATGAAAGGGCTGAAGCTGCGCGCACCCACCCGCCAAGTCACCAAGCTGCTGGCCTCCCTCGGCGCCACGCCTGTCGGCATGCCGCTGCCCAGCATTCCCGATTCACTGAGCAAGGGCACCATCAATGGCTGCGTGATCCCCTGGGAAGTCGTGCCTTCGGTCAAGGTGCATGAGTTGACCAAGTACCACGCCGAATTCGATCCCGCGGGTGGCTCCTTGTACACCACGACCTTTGTCATGGCCATGAACAAGGCCAAGTACAACTCGCTGCCGCCGGACCTGAAGAAAGTCATCGATAACAACTCCGGCATGGCCACGTCCGCCTGGCTGGGCAAGACCCAGCAGGGCAACGACGTGTTGGGCCGCAAGGCTGCCAGCGACCACGGCAATAACATCTTCACCGTCAGCGCGGGCGAGGCGCAGGAGTTCCGCCGCAAGGCTCGCTCGATCGAGGTCGAGTGGGTGGAAGACATGAACAAGAAGGGCTTCGACGGCAAGAAGCTTCTTGAGACGGCCCGGGCGCTGATCGAAAAGCATGGCAAGGCCACGCCCGCTCCTGCGGCAAAGAAGGTCTGATCAACAGCGTTGGGCTGCACTGCAGCCTGTGCTGACCAAGGGCGCCGCAAGGCGCCCTTTTTTTCGTTTCAAATTACACTGTGGCGCATGTTTCGCAGCCCCATCAAACACTGCCGCAACTGCGGCACCGCCGTGGTCTACCGCCTGCCCGATGACGGCGACACCAAGGAGCGGGCCGTCTGCCCGGCCTGCCATCTCGTTCACTACGAAAACCCGCTGAACGTGGTCGGCACCGTGCCCTATCTGGACGATCGCGTGCTGCTGTGCAAGCGCAACATCGAGCCGCGCTGGGGGAAATGGACGCTGCCGGCCGGCTTCATGGAGCTGGGTGAAACCACGCTGCAGGGCGCCGCGCGCGAAACCGACGAGGAGGCCGGCGCGCAGATCGAGATGGAAGCGCTGTTCAGCGTGCTGAGCGTGCCGCGCGTCGGGCAGGTGCATCTGTTCTACCGCGCCCGCCTGCTGAGCGACCAGTTCAACCCGGGCCACGAAACCCTCGAAGCACGACTTTTCACGGAAGCGGAGATTCCCTGGGACGAGATCGCGTTCAGAACCATCCGGGAAACCCTGGTCCGCTACTTCGCCGACCGGCGCCGGGGGCGCTACGAGGTCCATACCGTCGATATTGACTGAGCCGGCAGACGCCCGCATCGCATCAGGCCCCACTGGAGACCCCGTCATGAAAACGCTCAGTGGCCTCGATGCCACTTTCCTGTACCTTGAAACGCCCGAGACGCCCATGCATGTGGGCTCGCTGCACCTGTATGAACTGCCGCGGGGCTTCAAGGGCAGCTTTCACAAGCTCGTGCAGGCCCACATCGCCCGGCGCATGCACCTGGCGCCCATCTTCACCCGCCAGCTTGCGTCCATGCCGATGGACCTGGGACACCCCGGATGGGTGGAAGCCGACGAGGTGGACCTGAATTACCACATCCGCAAGGTCAAGGGCGCCAGGCTGACGGTGCGCGAGGTTGAAGCCGAGGCCGCGCGGCTGCACGGGCAGCTGATGGACCGCACCCGGCCGCTGTGGGAATTCCATGTCTTTGACAGCGTCCAGGCCCCGCCCGGAGTCCAACACGCGGGCAAGCTGATCGCGTTTTATTCCAAGATCCACCATGCCGCGCTGGATGGCAAGGGCGGCACCCTGCTTGCCAACGCCATCCTGGACTTGACGCCCACGCCGCGCGACGTGCCGCCGCCCGACAAGACCCGGCGCCGCCAGCACCGGTCCGACCTGAAAACCAGCACGTTGATCGGGGAAGTTCTGTCGAGTTCGCTGGCCCAGTATGTCAAGCTCGTCAAGGCCCTGCCGTCCGCCGCCAGCTCCCTCGGCGGCGCCCTGGCCCGGCAGGCGTTCGGCGATGCGGGAACCGGCGGCAGCCAAGGCGGCAAGGCCGGCGTCAAATCCCCCATCCGCCTGGCGCCGAAGACCTTGTTCAACGCCGCCGTCACGCCCGAGCGCAGCCTCGCCACGGTGAGCCTGCCGTTCGCCGAATGCCACGCGATGGCGCACGCGGTCGGTGGCAGTTTCAACGACTTGGTGATGTGGCTCTGCGCCACGGCGTTGCGCACCTACCTGGCCCAACACGGCGGTGTTCCGAAAAAATCGCTGGTCGCTGCCATGCCGGTGAGCCTGCGCGAGGAAGGCAACCAGGAGCTCAACACCCAGGCCAGCATGATGCTGGTCGAATTGGGCACCCAGTACGCCAGCCCGCTCAAGCGCATGAACGCGATCCAGGCCTCCACCGCCAAGGTCAAGCACGCGCTGACCGGCCTGAAAACCGTGCTGCCGACCGACTACCCCTCGCTGCTCGCGCCCTGGCTCGTGGGCGGCGTGGCCAAGGCGGCCTACAAGGTCTACAGCGCCACCGGGCTCGACAAGCGCCTGCCCATGCTGTCGAACGTGGTCATCAGCAACGTGCCCGGCCCGCGCGTGCCGCTGTACCTGGCGGGCGCGCGGATGCTGACCTACTACCCGGTGAGCATCGTGACGCACAGCCTGGCGCTCAACATCACCGTCCAGACCTACGCCGGCAGCGTGGACTTCGGCCTGATCGCCGACAAGCACGCCGTGCCGGACCTGCAAGACCTGGCCAACGCCCTGCACGACGCTTTTGAGGAGGCGCGCAAACTCCACGCCATGACGCTGGCCCCGGTCAAGGCCACAGCGGCCGGACCGGACCGGGCATCGCCCCCCGCTGCAGCCCCCGCCACCCGCGTCGCCAAGGCGACGAAAACCAGGAGCGCCGCCTCTAAAGCCGTTGCCCCGGCCGCCAAAAAGGCGGTCAAAGCTGCTACCGTGAAGAAAGATCCCCCCGCAAGAAAGCAGTCTTCAAGTGCCTGACACTGACGCCCGCAAGGCGGCCGCAACCCCTCAACCGCACCAGCACCATGAGGGGCCACCACCCAGTCCGTGGCTGCTGGCCATGGAATTTCGTGCGCCCTGGGAGCTGGGCGCCCTCCTGCCGGCCTGGCCGCTGCTGCAACGCGCCCCCCGGGGCGACGGCCACCCGGTGATCGTGTTTCCCGGTCTCTCCGCCAGCGACGGTTCGACCCTGCCGCTGCGCGGCTATCTGGCGAGCCTCAATTACGACGTCACCGGCTGGAACCAGGGCCACAACTTCGGTCCGCGCGCCGGTGTCCTGGAGGCCGCCTCCCACCAGGTTCTCGAAACCTTCCACGATGCCGGAGACCGCAAGGTGAGCCTGATCGGCTGGAGCCTGGGCGGCGTCTACGCCCGCGAGCTGGCCAAGCTCCACCCCGAGCTGGTGCGCGACGTCATCACGCTGGGCACGCCTTTTTCCGGCGGACCCGAAAGCACCCATGCGTGGCGGCTGTTCCAGCTCACCAGCGGGCGAGACCTCCGCAGGGAAGCCAGCCGCTTCGACCTGCCGGTGGCGCCACCGGTGCCCACCACCAGCATCTTCTCGCGCACCGACGGCGTGGTGGCCTGGCAGGGCAGCATCCAGGCGCCTTGCGCCGACAACCCGGACACGGAAAACATCGAAGTGATCGCCAGCCATCTGGGCATTGGCATGAACCCCAGCGCCCTGTGGGCCGTGGCCGACCGCCTGGCCCAGCCCGAAGGCGCGTGGCGGCCGTTCGAGCGCAAGCGCGGCCTGCACGGGCTGCTTTATCCGAATCCGGATCGCTGAAATTCGCGGGTCTCGCGGCCGCAAGAAAAAAGCGCCTGCCGGGTTGCCCAGCAGGCGCTTTTTTCAACCGGGAACCCCAACCTGCCGATGCAGGCCGTGTTCCCCTCACATCGCCAGAATCAGGCTTGCGACTTGTTGTAGTTGGCGATGCCGTCCAGGATTTCCTGGTGGGCCGCCTCCGGACCTTCCCAGCCCAGAATCTTGACCCATTTGCCGACTTCGAGATCCTTGTAGTGCTCAAAGAAGTGGGAAATCGTCTTGAGGCGCAGCGGGTTCAGGTCTTCGGGTTTCTGCCACTGGGTGTAGATGGACAAAATCTTGTCGATCGGCACCGCCAGCACCTTGCCGTCCTGGCCGGCTTCGTCTTCCATCTTCAGGATGCCGATGGCGCGGCAGGGCACCACCACGCCAGGGATCAGCGGCACGGGCGTGATCACCAGCACGTCGACCGGGTCGCCGTCGCCGGAAATCGTCTTGGGCACGTAGCCGTAGTTGGTCGGGTAGTGCATGGCCGTGCTCATGAAACGGTCCACGAAGATGGCGCCGGTGGCCTTGTCCACTTCGTATTTCACGGGATCGGCGTTCATCGGGATTTCGATGATCACGTTGAACGCTTCAGGGACCTTGCTGCCGGGGGTGACGTTGTCGAGGGACATGGAGGGAGTCTCTTGGGTTTGAGTTGAGTCAGTGAAAAGCGGTAAAGCCCTAGGATTAACCCTGATTTTACTTTCACAGGCCTTGCGACCCCCGGGTTTGTCACATTTTCAAGTTAAATTCAATGAGTTGGCCAATCAGCTCCTTTCGTTGGGAGCGAGGAAGCAACGCAGCGGGGGTTCCTCCAAAGCGTTGAACCCCTTCCAAGCGAAACAACGAATCGAGGAGTAATACATGACAGGCAACTCAGCGCTGATTTTGGCGCTTGTCTGCGGGCTCATTGCCGTGATCTACGGCTTCTGGGCGCGCGGCTGGATTCTTTCCCAGGACGCGGGCAACGCCCGCATGCAGGAAATCGCCGCGGCCATCCAGGCCGGCGCGGCGGCTTATCTGGCCCGGCAATACAAGACGATCTCGATCGTCGGCGTGGTGCTGGCGGTACTGATCGGCGTGTTTCTCGACGGCAAGACGGCGGTGGGCTTCGTCATCGGCGCGGTGCTCTCGGGCGCTTGCGGCTTCATTGGCATGAACGTCTCGGTGCGCGCCAATGTGCGCACCGCACAGGCCGCCACCCGCGGCATTGGCCCGGCGCTGGACGTGGCCTTTCGCGGCGGCGCCATCACCGGCATGCTGGTCGTGGGCCTGGGCCTGCTGGGCGTCACCGGGTTCTACTGGTTCCTGGTCGGCAACGGCAACCTGACGCCGGACAAGAAACTCGGCGACCTGCTCAACCCGCTGATCGGTTTTGCCTTCGGCTCCTCGCTGATCTCGATCTTCGCGCGTCTTGGCGGTGGCATCTTCACCAAGGGCGCCGACGTGGGCGCCGACCTGGTGGGCAAGGTGGAAGCCGGCATCCCCGAGGATGACCCGCGCAACCCCGCCGTGATCGCCGACAACGTGGGCGACAACGTCGGCGACTGCGCCGGCATGGCCGCCGACCTGTTCGAGACCTACGCGGTGACGCTGATCGCCACCATGGTGCTGGGCGCCCTGCTGATCAGCGGCGCTGGCGCCAGTGCCGTGGTCTACCCGCTGGCGCTGGGCGCGGTGTCCATCGTCGCGTCCATCATCGGCTGCTTCTTCGTCAAGGCCTCGCCCGGCATGAAGAACGTGATGCCGGCGCTCTACAAGGGCCTGGCCATTGCCGGCGTGCTCTCGCTGGTGGCGTTCTACTTCGTCACGACGTGGATCATTCCCGACAACGCCCTGGGCGGCACCGGTGCCCAGATGAAGCTGTTCGGCGCCTGCACCGTCGGCCTGGTGCTCACGGCCGCACTGGTGTGGATCACCGAGTTCTACACCGGCACCCAGTACTCGCCCGTGCAGCACATCGCGCAGGCCTCCACCACCGGCCACGGCACCAACATCATCGCGGGCCTGGGCGTGTCCATGCGCTCCACCGCCTGGCCGGTGCTGTGCGTCTGTATCGCCATCATCGCGGCCTACAAGCTGGGTGGCCTGTACGGCATTGCCATCGCCGCCACGTCCATGCTGAGCATGGCCGGCATCGTGGTGGCCCTGGACGCCTACGGCCCCATCACCGACAACGCCGGTGGCATCGCCGAAATGGCCGAGCTGCCCAGCAGCGTGCGCGACATCACCGACCCGCTGGACGCCGTGGGCAACACGACCAAGGCCGTGACCAAGGGTTATGCCATCGGTTCGGCCGGCCTGGCCGCGCTGGTGCTGTTCGCCGACTACACGCACAAGCTGGAGAGCTACGGCAACGCCATCAGCTTCGACCTCTCCGATCCCATGGTCATCGTCGGCCTGTTCATCGGCGGCATGATTCCCTACCTCTTCGGCGCCATGGCGATGGAAGCCGTGGGCCGCGCCGCCGGTTCGGTGGTGGTGGAAGTGCGCCGCCAGTTCCGCGAGATCAAGGGCATCATGGAAGGCACGGCCAAGCCCGAATACGGCGTGGCCGTGGACATGCTGACCAAGGCCGCGATCAAGGAGATGATGATCCCGTCGCTGCTGCCCGTGGTGGTGCCGATCCTGGTCGGCCTGATCCTCGGACCGAAGGCGCTCGGCGGCCTGCTCATGGGCACCATCGTGACCGGCCTGTTCGTCGCCATTTCGATGTGCACCGGCGGCGGCGCCTGGGACAACGCCAAGAAGTACATCGAAGACGGCCACCACGGCGGCAAGGGTTCCGAGGCGCACAAGGCCGCTGTGACCGGTGACACCGTGGGCGACCCCTACAAGGACACCGCCGGCCCCGCCGTCAACCCGCTGATCAAGATCATCAACATCGTGGCGCTGCTGATCGTTCCGCTGGTGGTGAAGTTCCACGGCGGCGAAGCCGCGGCGGCCCATGTGCCGGCCGTCACCACGCCCCCCGCCGTGATGGCGCCCGCCCCAGCTGCACCGGCACCCGCCGCCGAGCCGGCCGCCGCAGCCCCTGCGCAGGCAGCATCCCCGGCCAAATAATCCAGTCCGGCAACTGCGCTCAAAGACCCGCTTCGGCGGGTCTTTTTACGTCGGCTTCAACGCGACACAGGCCCTTGGGGCGCGGGCTTCACGCCATCCTGATCCAGATTCGCCGCAAACAGCCGACCCGACAGCGGCGCGTTGCCCAGCGATTCGATCGACACGCTGTGGCGGGCGCTGGTGATGTAGAGCCTGGCGCCGCCGGGCCCGCCCAGGGCGATGTCGGTGGGCGCCGGCACGGGCAGGCCGATGACACGGTCCAGCGTGCCGTCGGGCGAGAACCGCACCACGCTCCAGCCGTCCTGCAGGGCCGTCCACACGCCGCCCTGCGCGTCCACGCCCACGCCACTGAGCCGGCCGGAACCCTTGGGCACGGTGGCGAGACGGCGCAGCGCGCTCTGGCCCGCCCCCATCATCAGGATGGTGCCGGAGGTGCTGGCCACCCCGTAGAGCCATTCGCCACCGGCGTCCCACGCCAGCGCATCGAGCGGTTCATTGGTGCGCCATGCCACGTCGATCTTGCCGCCGGGGGTGAAGTGGCCCACCCGCCAGCGTGGGCCCGCCTCGCCGCCAGCGTCGGGCACGCAGCCCCAGAGGCCACCCGTCGGGTCGTTGCACAACGCCACGGGCCGCTCGTCTGGCCAGGGCTGTAGCGGGCCGACGCGGGGCGCGGCTTCGGCCAGGCGGTCGATCAGCCACCAGCCATCCGCCGAGGCGGCCATCAGCCCGTCCTGCCACAACGCCAGGCCGCTCAGCGGCGCGTCCAGCGTCACCAGTTCGCGGTCGCCGGCGGCGTCCAGCACGCGCACGGCGGGCGCCAGGGCGTCGGCCCAATACAGGCATTGCCGCTGCGCAGACCAGCGGGGAAACGCGCCGCTGAAGGCCCAGGGTCCGGCCACCGGCGCGGCCTCGCTCGGCACCGCCTGCGCGGGGGTGGCGCCAAGTTGTGCGCCCACGCGGCGTGCCGCCTCGGCCACCTCCGGGCCCAGGCCCTCGACCCGCGCGATCGTCATGCGGAAGGCCGGGCCGGCCACGCTGATCGCACCGCGCACCTTGCCCGCGGCGTCCACCACGGGTGCGCCGACACAGCGCACGCCGAGCACGATTTCCTCGTCGTCCACCGACCAGCCGCGCGCCGCCGTGATCCGGATCTCGGCCTGCAGGCGGCGCCGGTCGGTGATGCTGCGCGGCGTGAGGGCGGTGAGCGGAATCTCCCGTACCAGGGCGTCGCGCGCGGCGTCGTCCAGCGCTGAAAGAATGGCCTTGCCCTGGCTGGTGCAATGCAGCGGTTTGCGCTGGCCCAGCACCGACTGCGAGCGCTGGCTGTGCGCGCCATCGCAGCGTTCCAGCGACAGCACTTCCAGCCCGTCGAGCACCGCGAGATACGACGTCTCGCCCGTCAGATCGCGCAGGGCGCGCAACTCCTGGCTGGCGGCGGCCACCAGATCGGGGTTCGCATGGGCCTTGCGCGCAAGCTCGAAACACTTGAAGCCCAGGCAATACACCCGGCGCAGCGGGTCGCGGCGGATCATGCCGCGCGCCACCAGCGTGGCCAGCAGCCGGTACAGCGTGGTGCGCGGCACGGCCAGGCGCGCCGACAGTTCGGTCTGGCTCAGGCCCTGCGGCGCGGCGCCGATGGCGTCCAGCACATCCATCGCTTTCTCCAGCGAGGCGGTTCCATCCCCTGTGTTGGCTTTCATGATTCAACTATTTCCAGTATGTGGGACAAAGAACCCGCCGGTGTGACGGGCGGCATTGGCATATGCCGTCACCAAAATTACCATTGCACTATCGCAGGATGAACGGACAAGCGCCAGAACGTGGCGGCCATTTTGTTCCACATCTTGAGACAAGCCAACCCCCGATGACCGGAGACACCATGACCGCACCCACCTCGCCGATGACCCCAACCCCGCAGCGCCCCGCACCCGTTTTTGTGCCCGACAGCGTGTGTGAACGCCTGGCCAAAGTCACCAGCGGCTCGCTCACCACCCAGCTCTTCATCAAGGGCTTCCGCCAGCCCGTGCTGCCCGGGCTGCGCCCGCTGGGCAACAAGGTCAAGCCGTTTGCCGGCCGCGCCTACACCATGCGTTTCATCCCGGCGCGCGAAGACATCGACACCTACGCCACGCTGACCACCACCCCCAACCCCGACAACCTGCAGTGGGTGGGCGTGGAACAGATCCAGCCCGGTGAAGTGATGGTCATCGACAGTAGCAACAACCCCGCTGCCGCCAGCATGGGCAACATGCTGATCACGCGCATGATGGTGCGCGGCGCCAAGGCCGTGATCACCGACGGCGCCTTCCGCGATGGCGTGGAGCTGACGGGCATGGACTTCCCGGTCTGGTGCCGCGGCATCACCGCCACCACGCGCCTGTCCTACCACCATGTGGCGGACCTGCAGGTGCCCGTGGGCTGCGCCGGTGTGGCCGTGTACCCGGGCGACGTGATCCACGGCGACGGCGACAACATCACCGTGGTGCCCGCCCACCTGGCCGAGGAAATGGCCGACCTGTGCGAAAAGCGCGACGACATCGAGGCCTACCTGGCGCTGCGCGTGCAAAAGGGCGAGGCGCTGTGGGGCCTGTACCCGCCCAGCCCCGAAACCCGCGAGCAGCACAAGGCCTGGGTCGCGGCCGGCCGGCCCCTGGACAAGCTGGCCTGATACCCGCCGAACGACCCCACCGACCGGAGACTGCCATGAGCCAGATGCACCCCCACGAAGCCCTGATCCGCCGCTACTTCGACGCCTGCAACGCCGCCGACTACGAAGCGCTGATGAGCTGCTTCACGCCCGACGCGATCCACTACTTCCCGCCCGGCCTGCCCGAGATTCCCTGGCGCAGCGCCGACACCATCAGCAAGAAGTGGATCTGGTGCGTGGAAAACCTCGGCTCGCAGTGGACCATCGAGAAAGTGCTGGTCAGCC
>JAHFQI010000108.1 GCA_023259355.1 Comamonadaceae bacterium | reverse complement strand
AAAAAAGTAGCCGTTGTCGTCCCTGCGCACATCCTTGATGTGGGTGTGCAGGCACAGGGGCATGGCCGCCAGGGCGTCGTCCGCAGGCGTCACGCCAGGCCGGTGCGAAATGGTGTTGCCCGCGTCGTAGTTCAGGCCGACCATGGAGTGGCCGATATCGGCCAGCAGGCCGGGGCCGTCAGCGGCGGTGTTGAGCAGGTTGTCGGAGCCGTCGCCGGGGTTCTCCAGGCCTATCCACAGGTCCAGCTGCTCGGCGTGGCGCGCCAGTTGAACGATGTTCTCGAAGAAGCGCTTTTCGTTGCTGCGGTGCGCGGCATTGGTGTTGATCACGCGGGCGCCGATGGCGCGCGCGAAATCCATGCGGCCCAGGAACACCTTGAGCGCGTCAGGCCGGCCCAGGTCGATGTGCGAGGAAAACGCATGGCAGCGCAGGCCGTGCTCGCGTAGCCAGGCAGCATACTGGCGCGCCTTGCCGGGCGTGAAGGCCGACTCGTCGAAGGGCTCGGTGTAGCCGACGATGAAGGCCGGCTCGACGTGCGTGGCACCGATCGAAGCCAGGCTTTCGAGCACGCGCGGGAAGTCGTAGCCATCGTAGGGCGCGGCCGAGACCGAGACGATGCGCTCGCCAGGCGCGCCGTCGCGGGTGGGAAGGGAAGGAGTCATGCGGGCGTTCTCAGTGCAGGGTCAGCCAGGGCAGGTAGGCAAAACCGATCAGCAGGCCGATGGCGACGACATAGAACGGGATCAGCTCCATCACCACGTCGCCGATACGCACACGGGCAATTGAACTCGTGATGAACAGCGTGGTGCCGATGGGCGGGTGGTACAGCCCGATCGAGAGGTTGACGATCATCATGATGCCCAGCTGGATCGTGTCCATGCCGACGGCAGCTGCCAGGGGCACGAACATGGGCGTGAGCAGCAGCACCGCCGCGGGCAGGTCGATGAACATGCCGGTGGCCAGCATGATCAGGTTCATCGCCAGGATGATGAGCCACGGCGACTGCAGGGTTTCCTTGGCGTAGCGCGTGAACTCGGCCGGCAACTGCTCGTAGGTGACGATCCAGCCCACGATGCTCGAGGCCATGATGATGAGCAGCACCACGCCGGTGGAAATGCCAGCCTCGATGGCCGCGGCCCGGATCTTGGCGACGGTGAGGTCGCGGTAGACCAGGCCCGCCACAAGGAGGGCGTAGAGCGTGGACATCACGCTCACCTCGGTCGGCGTGGCAATGCCGAAGCGCAGGAATACGATGATGAGCACCGGCATGGCCAGCGCCGGACCCGTCTGGATGAGCTGACGCCAGAATGCCGGCCACTCGAACGGCGTAGTGTCGCGCGGGAAGTTGCGGCGCCGGCCCTGGATGTAGCAAACGGCCATGAAGCCCGCGCACATCAGCAGGCCCGGCAGGATGCCCGCGACGAACAGCGCGCCGATCGACGCGCCCGAGACCAGCGCGTAGACGATCATGGGGATGGACGGCGGGATCAGGATGTCGATGGTGGCCGCTGCCGCCAGCGTGCCGGCAGCGAAGGGCGCGGGATAGCCGAGCTTCTTGAGCCAGGGAATCAGCATGGAGCCGATGGCCGAGGCATCGGCCACGGCCGAGCCCGAGACGCCGCCGAAGATGGTCGACGACAGCACACCCACCTGCGCCGGGCCGCCGTGGACACGGCCGATCATCATGGACAGCAGCGTGACCAGGCTCTGGCCCAGCTTGCCGCTGACCATCAGGGCGCCGGTCATCATGAAGAAGGGGATCGCGATCAGCGGGAAGCTCTGCGTCTGCGAGAGCATCTGCTCGATCGCCAGGTGCACGGGCACGCGGTCGATGATGAGCAGGCCGCCGACCGAGGCCAGCACCAGGGCGTGCGCGATCGGGATCGACAGCAGCGCCGCGGCGATGAACAAAAGAATGATGAGTCCGGTCATGGTCAGGCTCCGTGGGCGAGGGCTTCGGCCTCGGCGGGTTCGTCATGCGCCTCGGCGGGCGTCGCCCAGACCTGGGGCAGGCGGCACAGGGTCACGATGACCAGCAGGGCAAAGCCCAGCATCAGGCAGCCCACGCTGACCGAACCGGGTACTTTGAGAATGGGGGTTTTTTCATCGGCCGCGATCTCCAGCAGCGGCAGGGCCGTGACGGCGAGCGAGCCATACAGGCCCGCCACCACCAGCGAGCCGCCCGCCAGCACCCAGCGTCGCGCGGCGCCGAGTTTTTGCGTGAGGATCACGATGGCGATGTGCGAGCCGTGCTGGGCCGCCAGCACCACGCCGGCCATGATGAGCCAGGGGAACATCAGCTCGGGCAGCTCGGACGCCCAGGCCAGGCTGCTGCCGGCGGCATAGCGCAGACCCACGTTGGCGCTCAGGATGAGGAACATGGCCGTCAGCGTGACGTAGAGCACGCCACGGCAGGCCATGCCGATCAGGTGGTCCAGCCCGCGCGCGAAGCGCACGGCGGCCGAGCCCTGGGTGGCCTGAAGGCCGGGGGAATGGGTTGCGCTCATGGCCGGCTCAGCTTCAGCGGGTGGCTTGCACGACTTGCTTCACGAAGTCGCCGACAGGGCCGGCGCTCCACTTGTCATAGACGGGGCGGGTGGCCTGCACGAAGGGCGCGCGGTCCACGCTGTCGATCTGCACGCCCTTGGCCTTGATCTCGGCCACCAGCTTGTCGTCGGCTTCCTTGGACAGCTTGCGCTGCAGTTGCGTGGCCTCGGCGGCGGCGGCCATGAAGACCTGCTTGTCGGCCGCGCTCAGCTTGTCCCAGGAGCGCTTGCCCATCAGGAAGGGCGTGGCTTCGTACTTGTGGCCGGTCAGCGAGATGAACTTCTGCACTTCGTAGAGCTTGGCCGAGGCGATGTTGGCCAGCGGGTTCTCCTGGCCGTCCACCACGCCCTGCTGCAGGGCCACGTAGAGCTCGGAGAACTTGATCTGCTGCGGGTCGGCGCCCAGGGCCTGCATGATGTCCACGGTGACGGCGTCCGGCGGGGTGCGGATCTTCAGGCCCTTGAGGTCGGCGGGCGCCTTGATGGCGCGCTTGCTGTTGGAGATGTGGCGAATGCCGTTGTCCCAGTAGCCCAGCACCACCATGCCCTTGGCTTCGGAGCGCTTGGCCAGGTCCTGGCCGATGGGGCCGTCCAGCAGCTGCCAGGCCTTGGTGATGTCGCCAAACAGGAAGGGCAGGCCCAGGGCGCCGTACTCGGGCACCACGGTGGAGACCGCGCCCTGGCTGTTGGCCGACATGTCCAGCGTGCCCGAGCGCAGCGCGGTCACCATGGCCGCGTCGTCGCCGAGCTGCGAGGAGTGGGCCACCTGGATCTCGATGCGGCCGTTGGTCTTGGCTTTGACGGTCTCGGCGAACTTCACCGAGGCTTCATGGCGCGGGTTGCCGGGTGCGGCGCCGTGGCCCAGCGTGAGTTTGATGGGGGTCTGGGCGAAGCTCATGGCGCCGGCGCAGGCCAGGGCGGCGACCAGGGCCGTGCGGCGAAGTAGGTTGAATCGGGTCATGTCTTGTCTCCTGATGTTGTCAAGGCAGCGATGCCGCGCTGCGGGCGGTTTTTTCTGAAAGGGGACGTGGACGCGGCGGGGCGCTCAATGGATCAGCATGCCGCCGTTCACGTCCAGCGTGATGCCGGTGCAGTAGCCCGACAGGTCGCTGGCCAGGAACAGCACGCAGCCGGCCACGTCATCGGGCGAACCGATGTAGCCGAGCGGAATGCCGTCCAGGATGGACTGGCGCTTGTCCTCGGGGATCTTGCCCTTGTTGATGTCGGTGGCGATCAGGCCCGGCGTGACGCAGTTGACGCGGATGTGGTCCGGGCCGTATTCACGCGCCATGGCGCGGGCCAGGCCCAGCATGCCGGCCTTGGCCGCCGAGTAGTGCGGGCCGCCCAGGATGCCGCCGCCGCGCTGCGCGGAGACGGACGAGGTGCAGATGATGGAGCCGCTCTTTTGCTTCTGCATCACCGGCACCACGGCCTGGCTGGCGTAGAGCATGCCGCGCAGGCTCACGTCCATCACGGCGTCGTAGTCGGCGGGCGAGATGTCCAGCGTCTTGCGCGGCTGGGTGATGCCGGCGTTGTTGAACAGGATGTCGATGCGGCCAAGCTTGGCCACGGCCTGGTCCACGGCGGCCTGGCAGGAGGCCTTGTCGGTCACGTCGGCCACCAGGCCCAGGTGTTGGGGGCCGAGCCGGGCGGCGGCGCCGGCGGGATCGGCCTGGGCCAGATCGAGAATGACGATGGTGGCGCCCTGGGCGGCCATCATGCGGGCGGTGGCGAAGCCGAGGCCGTTGGCACCAGCGCCCCCGGTGATCACGGCCACTTTGTCTTTCAGCAACATGCGTTGTCTCCTGTGAAGTTGGCCGGATTCTGGCGACGCACGGGGCCTGGCGCAAACGATAAAATCTCACGTTCAGGTGAATGCCTGTCATGTTGCACTGCAATAATTGCTCCTTTTGTCATGCTGCCTCCCCTGCCATCGCTGGTCGCTTTTGAAGCCATTGCGCGCCGGCGCAGCTTCGCCCTGGCTGCCGCCGAACTGCACCTGACGCCGTCGGCCGTGAGCCACCAGGTGGCGCGGCTGGAGGACTTCCTGGGCGTCAAGCTGTTCGAACGTTCCTCGCGCGGCGTCAAGCTCAGCCCCGCCGGCGAGGCCTACCTGCAGCGCGTGGCTGGCGCCCTGGGCGCCATCGGCGCGGCCACCGACGACGTCCGACAGGGCGTGCGCAATTCGCTCTACGTGCACGCCAGCCCGAGCTTCGCCAGCCTGTGGCTGATGCCGCGCATCGGCCAGTTCGCGCAGGCGCATCCGGGTGTGTCGCTGTTTTTATCGGCTTCGCACGTGCATTCGGACTTCGAGCTGGGGCAGGTGGACATCGACATCCGCTACGGCGTGCCGGCCTGGCCGCAGCTGGTGGTCAAGCCGATCTTCCGCGAGCCCATCCTGCCGCTGGTCAGCCCCGCCTTCATCGAGCGGCACCAGATCCGCGAACCGGCGGATTTGCTGCAGGTGCCGCTGATCCAGTCCACGGTGGGCGTGGTGCAGTGGGCCGACTGGTTTGCCCTGCACCCGCCGCTCAAGCGGCCCGAGCGTTTTGCGCTGCGCTTCGACCGCGCCATGATGGCGCTGGACGCGGCGGTGCAGGGTCTCGGCGTGGCGTTGGAGAGCGCGGTCATCGCCGGCAGCTACATCGCGGACGGGCGCCTGCGGCCGGTGTTTGACCCGGCCTGGGCGATCCCTGTGCAGGCGCATTTCGTGGTCTACCCCGAGCGCCACGGCTACCGGTCCGAAGTGGCGCAGTTCCTGGCTTGGCTGGAAACGCAGGCGGGCCAAGACTCCCTGGAGGCCCCAGCGGCGTCCTGAGGATTGCGCCAGAATCCGGAAATCTCCCTGAAAGGATGGCGCCATGACCCAGCTGCGCGTGAACTGCTTCGGACTCTCCCTGGACGGCTACGGTGCCGGCCCCGGCCAGGACCTCGCCAACCCGATGGGCATCGGCGGCATGGCCTTGCACAACTGGGTGTTTCCCACGCGCACGATGCAGCGGATGCTCTTTGGCCAGGACGGTGGCGCCACGGGCATCGACGACGACTTCGCGGCGCGCGGCATGGCCAACGTCGGCGCCTGGATTCTGGGCCGCAACATGTTCGGCCCGGTCCGCGGGCCCTGGCCCGATGACAGCTGGAAGGGCTGGTGGGGCGACAACCCGCCTTACCACTGCCAGGTGTTTGTGCTCACCCACCACGCGCGGCCGCCGCTCACCATGGCCGGCGGCACGGTCTTCCACTTCGTCACGGACGGCATTCATGCGGCCCTGCGGCGGGCCAAGGAAGCGGCCGGCGGCCAGGACGTGCGGCTCGGCGGCGGCGTGGCCACGGTGCGGCAGTACCTGCAGGCCGGGCTCATCGACCAGATGCACCTCGCCGTCAGCCCCGTCCTGCTGGGCTCGGGCGAACACCTGTTCGGCGGCATCGACATGCCGGCGCTGGGCTACCGCTGCACGGAGTCCGTCAGCACGCCCGCTGCGATGCACGTGGTGCTGACGAAGCCGGCCGGCTGACGCGACGGCCGCGGCGGTGCGCGGGCCTCAGCCGGACAGCCTCTCGCGCGCGAACGCCACGTACCAGTCCAGGCAGCCCGGATTGGCCATCGCGTCGCGGTTCACGACCTTCTCGATTGGCTGGCCCAGCAGCAGCTTCTTGATCGGCAGCTCCTGCTTCTTGCCCGAGAGCGTGCGCGGGATTTCGGCGACCTGGAAGATGGCGTTGGGCAGGAAGCGCGGGCTCAGGGAGGTCTTGATCGCGTCGTTGAGTCTGGCCTTCATGGCGTCATCCAGCGCGACGCCTTCGCGCAGCACGACGAACAGCGGCATGTAACTTTCGCGGCCCAGGTATTCGAGGTCCACCACCATCGAATCCAGCACCTCGGGCAGGGCTTCCACGGCGCTGTACAGCTCGCTGGTGCCCATGCGCAGGCCGTGGCGGTTGATGGTGGCGTCGGAGCGGCCGAAGATCACGCAGCCGCCGCTGCCCGTGGCCGGGTTGCCGATGCGCAGCCAGTCGCCGTGGCGCCAGACGCCGCCGGCCTCGGGGCCGAGGTCACCGCCACCGGGCTTGCGGCCGTGGCCGGGCGGGTACATCTCGAAGTAGCTGGCCAGGTAGCGCGCGTTGTTGGTGTCGCCCCAGAAGTACAGCGGCATGGACGGGATCGGCTGGCTGCAGACCAGCTCGCCGACCTCGCCGAGCACGGGTTCGCCCGCCTCGTTCCAGGCCTCGACGGCGCAGCCGAGCAGCCGGCACTGCATCTCGCCGGGCACCTGCGGCAGTTCGCGGTGGCCGCCGATGAAGGCCCCGGCGAAGTCGGTGCCGCCGGAGATGTTGCACCACCAGATGTCGCCCCCACGGTCGTTCACTTCGTGTAACTCCCTGCCCCCCGAGGGGGCCGCGCCCGCCTTGGGGCGGCCCGGCGGCGGGCGGCCGCCTTGCGCGGCGTGGATCTTGTGAAACTGCTCTGTCCCCCATTGCTGCGCCTCGGGCGACAGGGGCGAGCCCGTGGTGCCGAGCGCGCGGACGGCCGACAAATCACCGCACTGCGACAGGTCCACGCCGGCTTTCAGGCAGTTGGCGTAGAACGCCGCGCCGGCGCCGAAGAAGGTCACGCCGAGCTCCGAAGCGAAGCGCCAGAGCGTGGTCCAGTCGGGCCGGTCTTTCGTGCCGCCGGGGTTGCCGTCATAGATCACGCAGGTGGTGCCGTTGAGCAGGCCGGACAGCTGCGCGTTCCACATCACCCAGCCGGTCGAGCTGTACCAGTGGAAGCGTTCGCCCCAGCTGTTGGCCTCGTAGCTGCAGCCGATGTCGTTGTGCAGGATCTTGAGCGCCAGCGCCACCAGCACGGTGCCGCCGTGGCCATGCACGATGGGCTTGGGCAGGCCGGTGGTGCCGCTGGAATAAACGATCCACAGCGGGTGGTCGAACGGCAGCCACACCGGCTCGAACGCGGCGGTCTTTTCGTCGTCGCGGGCCGTGCCCAGCGCGAAGGGGTAGTAGTCGGCGATCAGGTCGGAGGCCTTGTCATCGCCCGGTGCGCCCAGGTTGCGGTGCAGGATGACATGGTGCAGCGACGGCAACGCCGCCCGCATCTCGGCCACCACGCCCAGGCGGTCGAAGTCGCGCCCGCCGTAGCTCACGCCGTCGCAGGCGATCAGCACCACGGGCTCGATCTGCCGGAAGCGGTCGAGCACGGCATGCGTGCCCATGTCGGGCGCGCAGATGCTCCACACCGCACCGATGCTCACCGTGGCCAGAAAGGCGACCATGGCCTCGGGGATGTTGGGCAGGTAGGCGGCCACGCGGTCGCCGGGCTGCACGCCGATTTCCTGGAGGTGCAGCGCCAGCGAGGCCACCTGGCGGCGCAGCTCGGGCCAGCGCAGTTCATGCTGCTGGCCTTTTTCGTTGCGACTGATGATGGCGGCAAAACCCGCGGCCTCGGCCGGCGCCACGTGGCGCAGCACCTGTTGCGCGTAGTTGACCTGCGCGCCGGGGAACCACACCGCGCCGGGCATCACGTTTTTTGCGAGCACGGCGGTGTGCGGCGTGGGCGACTGCAGCTCGAAGTAATCCCAGATGCTTTGCCAGAAGGCGTCGAGCTCGGTGACGGACCAGCGCCAGAGGTCGTCGTAAGTCTCGAAGCCCAGGCCGCGCTGCGCGCGCAGCCAGTCCTGGTAGAGGCGGATCTGCGGCTTGAAGGGGGGTGTTTTTGTCTCGCTCATGAGGCCAAAGCCTAGCAGCGCTGGGCCTTCCGTGCACGAGGGTCTTACCCCTGCGCGACAGCGCCGGCCGCCCCGCTGCCACCTTGGGCTTTCGCTTCGCCGCATTGGCGACTAAGCTTAGGTCATCCAGGCTGCGAGGAGAGTGCTCCATGCCGCACAACGCCGTACCCCTGCGTCTGCTGATGGTGGAACCCACGTACTACAACGTGAGCTACGCGATCAACCCGTGGATGGCGCCCGACCGCTGGAAGCAGGACCCGGCCGGCCTTTATGCGCAGGCGCAGGCCGCGTCAGCCGCGTTGCGCGCCGCGCTGGAGGCCGCGGGCGCCGTGGTCGAGATGGTGCCCGGCACGCCCGGCCTGCCCGACATGGTGTTCCCGGCCAACGCCGCCGTGGTGCTGAACGGGCGCGCGCTGCTCTCGCGTTTCCAGCACGTCGAGCGGCGCGGTGAGGAAGCGCGCTTCCTCGCGATCTTCGAGGGCCTGCGCGCGCGCGGCCTGCTGGACGAGGTGGCGCAGCTGCCCGAGGGCTGTTTCCAGGAAGGCGCGGGCGATTGCATCTGGGATGCCACCCGCGGCCACTTCTGGGCCGGCTGGGGGCCGCGTTCCTCGCGCGCGGCGGTCGATGCTCTTGCCACCTTCTTTGGCCATGGGGTCGTGCCGCTGCAACTGGTGTCCGACCGTTGTTACCACCTGGACGTGGGCTTTTGCCCGCTGGGCGGCGGCCACATCTTCTACCTGCCGGCCGCGCTGACGCCCGAGGCGCTGGAAACGCTGCGTGCGCGCGTCGCGCCCGAGTGGCTGATCGAGGCCACCGAGGAAGACCTGCGCCACTTCAACGTCAACGCCGTCTGCCTGGGGCACACGGTGGTCATGAGCCAGAGCACGCCGCGCCTGCGCGCCACGCTGCAGTCGCGCGGCTACCACCTGGTGGAGGTGGACCTCGGGCCCTTCATGCTCTCGGGCGGCGGCGCCTTCTGCATGACCCTGAACCTGAGCCAGCAGAGCGTGCCATGACGCTTTATCTCGACGTTCGCGACCTGCGGCGCCTGTTGCAGCGGCTCGGGCTCGCGCGGCTGCTGGCCGAGATCGGCGCGGCCCTGCGCGAGGACTTCGTGCGCTGGGAGCAGTTCGACAAGGCGCCGCGCTGCGCCAGCCACAGCCCGCAGGGCGTGATCGAACTCATGCCGATCGCCGACGGCACGCGCCACGCCTTCAAATACGTCAACGGCCACCCGGGCAACCCGGCGCTGGGCCTGCCCACGGTGATGGCCTTCGGCGTGTTGTCGGACATGGCCACCGGCAGCCCGTTGCTGCTGTCCGAACTCACGCTGACCACGGCGCTGCGCACCGCCGCCACCTCGGCGCTGGCCGCGCAGGTGCTGGCGCGGCCGGGCTCGCGCACCATGGCGCTGATCGGCAACGGCGCGCAAAGCGAATTCCAGGCGCTGGCCTTCATGACGCTGTGCGGCATCACGGCGCTGCGCGTGTACGACACCGACGCCGGCGCCACCGTCAAGCTGCTGCGCAACCTGCGGCCCTACGTCGAATCCGGGCGGCTCGCCATCACGCCCTGCGCCAGCGCGGCCGAGGCGGTGCGCGGCAGCGACATCGTCACCACGGCCACCGCCGACAAGCGGCACGCCGGCATCCTGGTCGCCGGCATGATCGCGCCCGGCATGCACCTCAACGCGCTGGGCGGCGACTGCCCTGGCAAGACCGAGCTGGACCCGGCCATCCTGCACACGGCGCGGGTGTTCGTGGAGTACGCGCCGCAGAGCCGGCTGGAGGGCGAAATCCAGCACATGGCGCACGACTTCCCCGTCACCGAACTCTGGCGCGTGCTGGCCGGCCGGGCGCCAGGGCGCACCCGGGACGACGAGATCACGGTGTTCGACTCGGTGGGTTTCGCGCTGGAGGACTTTTCCGCGCTGCGCACGCTGGATCGGCTGGCGCGCGAGCAGCAGATCGGCCAGGAACTGGCGCTGGTGCCCGAGATGCCCGACCCCAAGGACCTGTGGGGCTGGGCGCATCAGGCGACTTGAAGCCGGCGCGGTACAGTCAGGCCCCATGAGCCTGCCCGCCCCCACCCTCGAACACGTCGCCGACCTCACCGTCTTTGTGGCCGCCCCAGTCGAAGCCGGCCAGGTGATGGGCCTGAACAGCCGTGGCCGGCGCCGCATCATCCCGATCACCGGCGGAACCGTCACGGGCGCGATCAATGGCAGCGTGCTGCCTGGTGGCGCCGACTTCCAGATCGTGGTGTCGGAAACCAGCGCCGACCTCGACGCGCGTTATGTGCTCGAACTCGACAGCGGCGAACACGTCTTCGCAGCGGCGAACACGTCTTCGTGCAGAACCGCGCGCTGCGCCGCGGCTCGGTGGAAGACATCGCGAAGCTGGTGCGCGGCGAGCCGGTCGATCCGTCAGCCATCTACTTCCGCTGCGTGCCGAGCTTCGAGGTTTCGCACCCTTCGCTGGCCTGGCTGACCGAGAGCCTCTTCGTCGGCACCGGCGCGCGGTTTCCCGATCGCGTGGAGATCAGCCTGTTCAGGCTGGCGTGAGCCGCGCCGCAATCGCCGCGCCGATCTCGCTGGTGCTGGCCGTGCCGCCGAGGTCGGGCGTGCGCGGGCCGGTGGCGAGCACGACCTCGATCGCCTGGAGGATGGCGTCGTGCGCCTGGCGGAAGCGTGCGTCGGGCTGGCCGTCGGCGCCGGGGCGGCTGCCGCCCAGAAAGTCGAGCATCAGCGCGCCGGACCAGATCATGGCGATCGGGTTGGCGATGCCTTTGCCGTAGATGTCGGGCGCGGAGCCGTGCACCGGCTCGAACAGCGATGGGAAATTCCGGTCCGGGTTCAGGTTGGCCGAGGGCGCGAGGCCGATGGTGCCTGTGGTGGCCGGCCCCAGGTCCGAGAGGATGTCGCCGAACAGGTTGGACGCCACCACCACGTCGAAGCGGCCCGGCTGCAGCACGAAGCGCGCGCTCAGGATGTCGATGTGCTGCTTGTCCACCGTCACCTCGGGGTAGCCCTGGGCCATGGCGTCGGCGCGGCCGTCCCACCACGGCATGCTGATGGCGATGCCATTGCTCTTGGTGGCCACCGTGAGGTGCTTGCGCGCGCGGCTTTGCGCCAGTTCGAAGGCGTACTTCAGCACGCGGTCGGTGCCGTGGCGCGAGTAGACCGATTCCTGAATCACGATTTCGCGTTCCGTGCCCGCGTACATGATGCCGCCGAGGTTGGTGTATTCACCCTCGGTGTTCTCGCGCACCACGAAGTAGTCGATGTCGCCGGCCTTGCGTCCCGCGAGCGGGCAGGGCACGCCCTCGAACAGGCGCACCGGGCGCAGGTTGATGTACTGGTCGAACTCGCGGCGGAACTTCAGCAGCGAGCCCCACAGTGAGACGTGGTCCGGCACCGTGGCGGGCCAGCCGACCGCGCCGAAGTAGATCGCGTCCATGTCCTGCAGCTGCGCCTTCCAGTCGTCCGGCATCATCTGGCCGTGCTGCTGGTAGTAGTCGCAATGCGCCCAGTCGAAGTGCACGTAGTCGAGTGGCAGGTCGAAGCGGCGCGCGGCGGCTTCGAGCACGCGCAGCCCTTCGGGCATGACTTCGCGGCCGATGCCGTCGCCGGCGATGACGGCAATGCGCAGGGGGCGGGGGGAGGCGGTGGGTGTGGTCATGGCAAGGCAGGCTGTGGAGTGGATTTGCCTGATTATCATTGCCAATGAATGGTAAATAATCTACGGTTTATGGAATCATTCTTCACGTAACGTGGCCAACATTCCCTCCAATGACGACCTGCGCGTGTTCACCGTGGTGGCGCGCAAGTCCAGCTTCGCGCTCGCGGCGCAGGAGCTGGGCATGTCCACCGCCTATGTGAGCAAGCGCATCCGCGTGCTGGAGCAGGCACTGGCCGTGCCGCTGCTGCACCGCACCACGCGGCGTGTGACCGTGACGGAGGACGGCGAACGCGTCTTCCATTGGGCGCTGCGCATCCTCGACGACGTGGACCAGCTGCTGCAGGAGGTGGCCGTCACGCGCCAGAGTCCGCGCGGCGCGCTGCGCATCAGCAGCAGCTTCGGTTTTGGCCGGCACGTCGTGGCGCCGCTGGTCTCGCAGCTCGTCGCGTTGCACGAGGGGCTGCAGGTGCGACTGGAGGTGTTCGACCGGCTGGTGGACGTGGCCGGCGAGGGCTTCGACCTGGACGTGCGCGTGGGCGACGAGATCGCGCCGCACCTGATCGCGCGGCGCCTCGCGGCCAACCACCGCATCCTGTGCGCCGCGCCGGCCTACCTGCAACGCCGGGGCGTGCCGCGCACGCTGGCGGACCTGGCCAACCACGACTGCCTGGTCATCAAGGAGCGCGACCACCCGTTCGGCGTCTGGCGCCTGCGCACCGCGGCGGGCGCGGAAGAGTCGGTCAAGGTCACGGGGCCGCTGTCGTCGAACCACGGCGAGATCGTGGTGCAGTGGGCCGTCGACGGGCGCGGCGTGCTGCTGCGCTCCCTGTGGGACGTGCAGCCGCTGCTGGACGCGGGGCGGCTGGTGCAGCTGCTGCCCGACTACCGGCAAGAGGCCAATGTCTGGGCGGTCTACCCGGCGCGACTGACGACCTCGGCCAAGGTGCGTGTCTGCGTCGAATTCCTCGCCAGCGAGTTGCCGGGCCGGATGCGGGCGGCCGGCCGTCAGCCGCCTTGAGCGGGTCCGTCAGCCCTGCGAGGTCCAGTCCTTGGCGGCGTTGACGATGCGCGAGAACAGGTGGCGGAACTCCTTCTCGCTTTCGCCGCCGAAGCGCGGGTCGCTGTTCGCGGCAAAGGCGGCTTCGATGTCGCGCCAGTCGTCCTCGGTCAGGTGGCTTTGCGCCGCCGGCAGGATGACGCCTTCCTCGCGGCCCATGTGGTCCCACAGCGTGGCCGCATAGGCGCGCACCGCGGACTCCAGTTCGGTGGTGAGCGATGCCGCGTCGGCCGGTGTGCCGGCGTTTTCCAGCCGGCCCACCTGCTGCGCCAGTTCGTCCACCAGCACCCGGTCCCGCACGTGCTGGCGTTCGAGTTCGTCGAGCTCCGCGTCCACCGAGTTGGTGCGTTCGCGCAGGCGCTTGAACAGGTAGTCGTCTTCCTTGGGGTGGTGCAGGGCCACGGGGAAATGCTGGATGTAGCTGATCATCGCCCGCATCAGCACCGGGTCCGCGCCCGTGCGCTCGGCGCAGGCGCCGGCCAGCGCGTGCATGCCCGCGTGCAGCACGGCGGCGAGCGAGCGGTGCTCGTCGCGGATGATGCCGATCGCGCGGGCCGGGGGCTTGAGTTCGCCGAGCGACGACACCAGCACCGGCAGGCCGGCGTTCATCAGCACGGCCAGGGTCTGCGAACCCAGGGTCATGGCCAGCTTGCCGCGCCCGCCGTGCGAGGCCATGAAGATCAGGTCGCAACCCTTGGCGTGCGCCGCCGCCACGATGGCTTGCGCCGGCTTGTCGTTGACCACGTGCAGCGAATCGCAGGGCACGCCCAGGGCGCGGGCCGCGGCCTCCGACTTGGCCAGAATCTCGCGCGCGCGTCCGGTGAACATGTAGGCGTAGTCGTCGGCCGAGGTCAGGCGCACCACCTCGGCGTCGCCGCGCCAGCTGCCGGCATGGTCGGGCAGGGCGTGGAAGAAGGTGATGCGGGCATCCAGGCTGCGCGCCAGCGCAACTGCGTTGCCCACCAGTTCGACGGCGAGGTCGGTTCCATCAATCGGCACCAGCAGATGGCGGTACATGGCGACTCCTTGAAAGCAATGTTCGGGGCAGGTTAAGTTCGGGGTCGAGCGTCATCCCCACCCTTGGCGGGGGGGCGCGGGGCCGGCGGCGGCGCGGGTATCATGTTTCGCACCGGTTCACGCCCCCGTGGACCCGCATCCAACCCGAGCCACCCGTTGTGACCCTCAACGCGCCCCCAGGCAAAGCAAGCCCGGCCGACGACCTGCTGCTCAAGGTCAATCCGCCGCGCGTGCCGCGCCACCTGCTCACGCGCTCGCGCCTGCTGTCGAGCGACGAGCGCCTGCGCGAGCAGCCCCTCATCCTGGTGCAGGCCCCCGCGGGTTTTGGCAAGACCTCGCTGCTGGCGCAATGGCGGCTCGAATTCCTGGCCCACGGCTCGGTGGTCGCCTGGCTCTCGGCGCAGTCGCAGGACCACCCTCAGCGGCTG
>JAHFQI010000107.1 GCA_023259355.1 Comamonadaceae bacterium | reverse complement strand
GCACCTGCCAGGGGCCGACCATCTGGTCGCGGTGCGACAGGCCGCCCACGGTGCGGTCGCCGATGGTGATGAGGAAGCGCTTGGAGGCGACCGTCGGGTGCGAGAGCACGTCGATCACGGCCTTTTGCAGCGACACGCCGGTCAAGTCCATGGCCTTGAATTCGCGCGCCACGGTGGCCACGTCGCGGTGCATCTTGGGTGGCTTGCCCAACAGCACGTTCATGGGCATATTGACCGGGCTTTCGGCCCCCTCGTCGGCCAGCACCAGCTGACGCTCGTCGGTGGCCACGCCCACCACCGCAAACGGGCAACGCTCGCGCTCGCAGAAGGCGCGGAACTGGTCCAGCGACTCGGGCGCGATGCCCAGAACGTAGCGTTCCTGGCTCTCGTTGCACCAGATTTCCTTGGGCGCCAGGCCCGACTCCTCCAGCGGCACGGCGCGCAGGTCGAAACGCGCGCCGCGCCCGGCGTCGTTGGTCAGCTCGGGAAAGGCGTTGGACAGGCCGCCCGCGCCCACGTCGTGGATCGCCAGGATGGGGTTGGCATCGCCTTGCGCCCAGCAGTGGTTGATGACCTCCTGCGCGCGGCGTTCGATCTCGGGGTTGCCGCGCTGCACCGAATCAAAGTCCAGCTCGGCCGCATTCGCGCCCGTGGCCATGGAACTGGCCGCGCTGCCCCCCATGCCGATGCGCATGCCCGGGCCGCCCAATTGGATCAGCAGCGTGCCGGCCGGGAATTCGATCTTCCGGGTCTGGCCGGCGTCGATGGTGCCCAGGCCGCCCGCGATCATGATGGGCTTGTGATAGCCGCGCACGACCTTGTCGTTGGCGCCGCCGACCTCCTGCTCGTACTCGCGGAAGTAGCCCAGCAGGTTGGGACGGCCGAATTCGTTGTTGAAGGCGGCGCCGCCGAGCGGGCCCTCGGTCATGATCTGCAGCGGGCTGGCGATGTGGCCGGGCTTGCCGCCGGGCTGGTCGGACAGGCCGCCCCAAAGTTTCGACACCGTGAAGCCGGTCAGGCCCGCCTTGGGTTTCGAGCCGCGGCCCGTCGCGCCCTCGTCGCGGATTTCGCCGCCCGCGCCGGTGCTGGCGCCGGGGAATGGCGAGATCGCCGTCGGGTGGTTGTGGGTCTCGACCTTCATCAGGACGTGGTTGGTCGCGCTGCTCTTCTGAAAGCGGCTGGTGCTTTCGGCGCCGGGCGTGCCGGCGAATTTCGCGACGAAACGCTCGACCGTGGCGCCTTCCATCACGGAGGCGTTGTCCGAATACGCCACCACCGTGTGCTGCGGCGCGAGCTGGTGGGTGTTGCGGATCATGCCGAACAGGCTCTTGTCCTGCGCCACGCCGTCGATGGTGAACTGGGCGTTGAAGATCTTGTGGCGGCAGTGCTCGCTGTTGGCCTGCGCGAACATCATCAGCTCCACGTCCGTGGGGTTGCGGCCCAGGCCGGTGAAGGCGTTGACCAGGTAGTCGATCTCGTCGTCGGCCAGCGCCAGCCCGAAGCGCGCGTTGGCGGCCTCCAGCTCGGCGCGCCCGCCGCGCAGCACGTCCACATGCTCCATGGGCGCCGGGTGCAGCTCGGTGAACAGGCCCAGGGCGGCTTCGCGGTCGAACATCGCGCTCTCGGTCATGCGGTCGTGCAGCAGCGCCGCCACGGCCCGCAGCTGGTCGCCCGACAGGCTGGCCTTGCCGAGCAGCCCGGACTTGAGAGTGACGCGGTACTCGGTGACGCGCTCCACCCGCCGGATCGGCAGGCCGCAGCTGTGCGCGATGTCCGTCGCCTTGGACGCCCAGGGCGAAACCGTGCCCAGACGCGGCGATACCACGATCAAGGCGCCGCCGTCACCACCGGCGTAGGGGTCGCCGTAACTCAGCAGGGCGGCCAGCTTGCCCCGGTCGGACGCCGACGGCGCGGCCTCGGAGGCCACCAGATGCACAAAGCGCGCGGCGATGCCGTCGATCCGGTCGTGAATGGCCGCCAGACGCGGAAGAAGTTGCTGGACGCGGAAAGCGCTGAGGGCGTTGCCGCCTTCGAACTGGGTGATGTGCAGGGTCACGGTGGTGGCCTTGAATGGGTGAACCGGGTTGGCGGGAAACTCGCGAAACGGCCGCTGACTGGGGCCGTTCGTGAAAACCCTGAATTTTAACTGGGACGCCCCCCATCCCTGCAACGCCTTACACCGGATGGGATAATCCCGACCCATGACGATTACCTACAAAGACGCCGAGGGCATTGACGGCATGCGCGTGGCCGGCAAACTCGCATCCGAAGTGCTGGATTACCTCAGCCCCCACGTGAAGCCCGGCGTGACCACCAACGAACTCGACCGCCTGGCGCATGACTACATCACCCAGGTGCAGGGCGCCATTCCGGCGCCGCTGAACTACCAGCCCGCCGGCTACATCCCCTACCCCAAGTCGATCTGCACCTCGATCAACCACCAGGTCTGCCACGGCATCCCCAACGACAAGCCGCTCAAGAAAGGCGACAGCCTGAACATCGACGTCACCGTCATCAAGAACGGCTGGCACGGCGACACCAGCCGCATGTTCCAGCTCGGCGAGACCTCCATCGCGTCGAAGCGCCTGAGCGCCATCACCTACGACGCGATGTGGCACGGCATCGTGCAGGTCAAGCCGGGCGCGCGGCTGGGCGACATCGGCTGGGCGATCCAGAAATTTGCCGAGAGCAATGGTTTTTCCGTGGTGCGCGAGTTCTGCGGCCATGGCATCGGTCGCGGCTTCCATGAAGAGCCCCAGGTGCTGCACTACGGCAAGCCGGGCACGCTCGACGAACTCAAGCCCGGCATGACCTTCACCATCGAGCCCATGATCAACGCCGGCAAGCGCGACATCAAGGAACTCGGCGATGGCTGGACCATTGTCACCAAGGACCACTCCCTGTCCGCCCAGTGGGAGCACACCATCCTCGTGACCGGCGACGGCTACGAGGTGCTGACGCTGTCGGCCGGCAGCCCGCCGCCGCCCGCGTTCGTCAAGGCCTGACCCCGTCTTCCGCCGCCCGTGCGGCCCATTTCACTGCCATCCATGACCGCACTTTCGGCTTTGCGCGATGAATACCGCCAGGACAAGGCGCAACTGCTGAAGACGTTGGAGGCCAGCGGCGCCTCCACGCGGGGCCTGCGGACCACCCTGCAGGCCCTGGCCACCCTGGCCGACGACCTGTTGCGCACCCTGTGGCGGCATGCCGGCTTCGAAGCGCCGTTCACCCTGGTGGCGGTCGGCGGGTTCGGCCGTGGCGAGCTGTTTCCCCACTCCGACGTGGATGTGCTGCTGCTCCTGCCCGACGGCGAGTCGCCCGACACCAATGGGGCACTCAAGACGCGCATCGAGTCGTTCATCGGCAGCTGCTGGGACGCCGGGCTTGAAATCGGCTCCAGCGTCCGCACCCTGGCCGATTGCGTGTCCGAGGCCGCCAAGGACGTGACGGTGCAGACCGCGCTGCTCGAAGCACGGCTGATCGAAGGCGACGCGAGGCTGTTTGCCGACTTCCGCAAGCGCTTTGACGCCGTCATGGACCCGCAGGCCTTCTTCGTCGCGAAAACGCTGGAACTGCGCCAGCGCCACACCAAGTTCGAGGACACGCCCTACGCGCTGGAGCCCAACTGCAAGGAATCGCCGGGCGGCCTGCGCGACCTGCAGATCGTCCTGTGGGTGGCGCGCGCCGCCGGCCTGGGCAAAAGCTGGGATGAACTCGCGCGCACGGGCCTCGCCACGCCCTTCGAAGTGCGGCAGATCAAGCGCAACGAAGCCCTGTTGAGCCTGATTCGCGCCCGGTTGCACCTGATCGCACGGCGCCGCGAGGACCGGCTGGTGTTCGACCTGCAGAATGCCGTCGCCGAATCGTTCGGCTACGTCGCCCGGATGACGGCCGACGGCCGCATGGCCCAGCGCGCCAGCGAAGCCCTCATGAAGCGCTACTACTGGGCGGCCAAGGCAGTGGCCCAGCTCAACCAGATCCTGCTGCTCAACATCGAGGAGCGCCTGCACGCCGACCACGGCGGGGCCACGCACGCACTGCGGCCGATCAACGAGCGCTTCTTCGAGAAGGCCGGCATGATCGAGGTGGCCAGCGACGACCTGTACCAGAAAAACCCGCACGCGATTCTGGAAACCTTCCTGCTCTACGAGACCCACATCGGCTTGAAGGGCCTGTCAGCCCGCACCCTGCGCGCGCTCTACAACGTGCGCGGCGTCATGGACGGCTCCTTCCGCCACGACCCGATCAACCGCGGCACCTTCCTGCGCATCCTGCAGCAGCCCGAGGGCATCACACACGCGATGCGCCTGATGAACCAGACCTCGGTACTCGGGCGCTACCTGTGGGTGTTCCGCCGCATCGTGGGCCAGATGCAGCACGACCTGTTCCATGTGTACACGGTGGACCAGCACATCCTGATGGTGTTGCGCAACATGCGGCGCTTCTTCATCGCCGAACATGCGCACGAATACCCGTTCTGCTCGCAGCTCGCCGCCGGCTGGGACAAGCCCTGGATTCTCTACACCGCGGCGCTGTTCCATGACATTGCCAAGGGCCGCGGCGGCGACCATTCACAGCTGGGTGCTGTCGAAGTGCGGCGCTTTTGCCGGGAGCACGGCGTCGGGCGCGAAGACGCGAAACTGATCGAATTCCTGGTCAGCGAACACCTGACCATGAGCCGCATCGCGCAAAAGGAAGACCTGAGCGACCCGGACGTGATCGGAAACTTCGCCAAACGCGTGGGCAACGAGCGCAATCTCACGGCGCTGTACCTGCTGACGGTGGCCGACATCCGCGGCACCAGCCCCAAGGTGTGGAACGCCTGGAAGGGCAAGCTGCTCGAAGATCTGTACCGCTACACGCTGCGCGTGCTCGGCGGCCGCGCACCTGACGCCAGCGCCGACATCGAGGCCCGCAAACGCGAGGCGCTGGTGATGCTGGCCCTGCATGCCGAGCCTTTCGAGGCCCACAAGGCGCTGTGGGAAACGCTGGACGTGGGCTACTTCATGCGCCACGACGCGGCCGACATCGCCTGGCATGCCCGCCACCTGTCGCGCCATGTCGCGAAGAAAACCGCGTCGGGCGGCGCTACGTCCGGGGAACCGGCCGACAAGGCGCCCGGCCCGACGTTCGTGCGGGCGCGGCTCTCGCCCGTGGGCGAAGGCCTGCAGGTGCTGGTTTACACCCCCGACCAGCCCGACCTGTTCGCGCGCATCTGCGGGTATTTCGACCAGGCCGGCTTCAGCATCCTGGACGCCAAGATCCATACCGCCAACAACGGCTACGCGCTCGACACCTTTCAGGTGGTCACCGACATGCTGCCCGAGCACTACCGCGAGCTGATCACCATGGTCGAGTCCGAACTCGCCCACACCGTCGAGCACACCGGCCCGCTGCCGGCGCCCAGCCGCGGCCGCGTCTCGCGCCGAGTCAAGAGCTTCCCCTTCGCGCCGCGCGTGGACCTGCGTCCCGACGAAAAAGCCCAGCGCTGGCTGCTCAGCATCTCCGCGAGCGACCGCGTGGGCCTGCTCTACTGCGTGGCCCGCGTGCTGGCCAAACACCACATCAACCTGCAGCTGGCCAAGATCACCACGCTGGGCGAACGCGTCGAAGACACCTTCCTGATCGACGGTTCCGAGCTGCAGCACAACAAGGCGCAGATCGAGATCGAGACAGAGCTGCTGGAAGCGCTGGCGGCCTGAAGCGAGCCGCTTAGGAGCCCCTTTACCCGGGCTCTCCTTGACCATCCAGCGGTGGCGCACCGAGTGCGACGCCAGCGCCGACTCCAACGCCGGGTCGGCTCTGCGTTAGAGTCTGGCCTATGAATCCATCCACCTCTGCTGCCTCATTGGTCGGTGGCACCGAATCCCGGTCAGCCTGGCTGTTTTCATGGCCGCTGGTGGTCGGCACGCTGACCTACTTGTATGCGCTACTACCGGGCAGTGGAATGCTCAGCGACGGTGACAGCTACTGGCACATCGCAACGGGTCGCTGGATCATCGAAAACGCAGCGATTCCCTCGACCGACCCGTTCTCCCAGACCATGCAAGGCCGGATTTGGACCGCCCAGTCCTGGTTGTCCGAGCTGATCCTTGCTCAATCCTGGCTGTGGGCCTCGTGGACCGGCGCGGTCGCGGTCACGGCGCTGGCGTTCGCAGCGGCCATGGCCTTGCTGACGCGCGCCCTGCTACGGCATTTCGAACCGCTTTACGCGCTGCTCTTCGTCGCGCTGGCCGTCGGCCTCATTGCCCCGCACCTGCTGGTGCGGCCGCACGTTTTGATTATGCCGCTGATGGTGCTGTGGAGCACGGAACTGGTCCACGCCTGCGACGAGGGTCGCGCGCCGCGCTGGCCTTTCATCTTGGTGATGCCGCTGTGGGCCAATCTGCATGGTGGTTTCACCATCGGCCTCGCACTCGCGGGCGCGCTGGCGACCGAGGCGGTGATCAATGCACCTGACCGTGCCCGTCGCGTGACCGCGGTGCGCGCCTGGGGTCTTTTCCTGGCCGCGTCCGTCGCAGGCGCGCTGGCCACGCCGCACGGCCTGCAGGGCATTCTCTACACGTGGCAAACCTTTACCGATGCCGGTTATTCACTGACGCTGATCCGCGAATGGCAGTCACCGGATTTCCAGCGCCACCGCCCATTCGAGATCTGGGTGCTTTTCGTTTTCGGCACGGCCTTGTTCCTTGGCATTCGCCTGCCTCCGATGCGGGTTCTCATCCTGCTTGGCCTGCTGCACCTGGCGCTGATGCATGCGCGCGCGATCGAGAACCTCGGCCTGGTTGCCCCCCTCCTGGTCGGGCAATCCCTCGCCCAACGCTTTGGCTGGGGACGGCCGGCGCCCGCCGATGCCTCCGCTCTGGATGAGCTCTTTCATCGACTGGTCCGACCCGCCGGCCTTGGCGCCGTTGCCGTATCCACCATCGTGCTGGCGACAACCAGTTGGACCCTGCATCTGCACAGGCCACCCACGCCCCCGGCGGGCACGGCGCCGGAGGCGGCGATCCGGGCCGTCGAACAGGCCGACATCCGAAGTCCGGTACTCAACGGCTACGGTTGGGGCGGTTACCTGATCCACCGCGGCATCCACCCCTTCATCGATGGTCGGGCCGACATGTATGGCGAGAAGTTTCTGCGCGAGTACCGCGATGCAACGTCGCTCAAGACCTCGGAGGCGCCCCAGCACTTGCTGGACAAGTACCAGATCGGCTGGACCCTGTTCCCGGTAGAAAGCCCGATCATCGCGGTGCTCGATCGGATCCCGGGGTGGGGCCGCCTTTATACCGACTCGATCGCGGTCGTCCATGTCCGCGTCACGGCAGGCTTGAATGGCGATGCCCCCTCAAGGCGACCACCGGCGGACCGCACCGCGCATGGGGAGGTGCCGAATTGACGATACAGCTTTCGGTGGTCATCCCGGTCTACCGCTCGGCGGCGATCCTGCCGCACCTGAGGCAACGGCTGGTCCAGACGCTCGAATCCGCCGAACCGGCATTCGAGGTCATCCTGGTCGAGGACTGTGGGGGTGACAACGCCTGGGAAGAGATCCTCAAGATTACCGCCGAAGATGCGCGCTTTCGCGCGTTCAGGATGGCGCGCAACTACGGCCAGCACAACGCCCTGCTTGCCGGCATCCGCGCGGCGCGCGGAAACTGCATCATCACGATCGACGACGACCTGCAGAATCCGCCCGAGGAAATCCCGCGCCTGCTGGAACGCCTCGCCCAGGGCTACGACGTGGTCTATGGCTCTCCGGCCAACGAGACGCACGGGCACTGGCGCAACATGGCTTCGCGCATCACCAAGCTCGCGTTGCAGGGTGCCATGGGCGTCGACTCCGCCAGCAAGGTCAGTGCCTTCCGGGCCTTTCGTGCGCGGCTGCGCGACGCTTTTTCCGGCTACCGCAGCCCCTCAGTCAACATCGACGTGCTGCTGACTTGGGGCACCACGCGTTTTTCCTCGGTCGAGGTCCGCCAGGACGAGCGCCATCTCGGCGATTCGGGCTACAGCTTGCGCAAGCTCGTCAACCATGCCATCAACATGATGACGGGCTTTTCAGTCCTGCCACTGCAAATTGCGAGCATGCTCGGCATCGTCTTCAGCAGCCTGGGACTGCTGGTGCTGATGTACGTCCTGGTTCGCTTCGTGATCGAAGGCAGCCCGGTGCCGGGATTCCCGTTCCTGGCATCGATCATCGCCATCTTTTCAGGCGTGCAACTGTTCGCGCTGGGCATCTTCGGCGAGTACCTGGCGCGCATGCATTTTCGTTCGATGGAGCGGCCCCCCTACCACGTCGTGGAGCGGACCGGCGAGCGCGAATGAGGCGGGAGTATCGACCATGACGAACACGCACCCCGAGCAATTCGGCGCAGGGCGGATCGACACGCCCGATCTGTTGCTCGCCTGGGAGGAAGCGCCATGGGACAGCCGCATCTTCGGCGCACCGGTCCTCCAGGTGACCGATATCGCGGTACGCGGCTCTTCCGCGCACGCGGATACCCGGGCCTTTGTCCGATCGCGCGACGCGCTCGGCGCCCTGTTGGTGAGCTGCCGGCTGGCCCACGATCGGCTGCCCGAGTCCATGATGCTCGAGAGCATCGGCTTCCGCTTCATCGAGATGGTGTTCCAGCCCGAACTCGAACTGGCGGGGCTCCCCAGCGCCGAGCCGCTGCAGCCGCTGACCGTCGAGCCAGCGCGCGACGAGGATCTGACGGCCATCGAGGCGATCGCCGCCAGCGCCTTCACCAACGAGCGCTTCCATGCCGACCCCCGCCTGCCGCGCGAGCGAGCCGACCAACGCTACCGCCAATGGGCGCGCAGCAGCCACGGTCATGCGAGCCAGCGCCTGATGGCGCTGCGGGAGGACGGTGATCTCGTGGCCTTCTTCGTCACCGAGCAGTTGCCGGATGCCACCTGCTACTGGCACCTGACGGCAGTCGCCCCGTCAGCCCAGGGTCGCGGCATCGGCCGCCGGGCTTGGCAGACCATGCTGGCCCGCGCCAAGGCCGAGGGCGCAGGCCGCGTGCGCAGCAGCATCGCGGCACGCAACCACCGGGTGCTGAACCTGTACGCCAGCCTGGGCTTTCGCTTCCCGCCACCGCGCATGACGTTCCACTGGGTGAGCACCCCATGAATGCCGATTCCGCCTGGCCCCAACTCATGCGCTACGGCGTGGTCGGCTTGGCGTCCAACGGCTTGCTGTACTTGGCCTACCTGGGCATGACGGCCTGGGGCATACCGCCCAAGCTGGCCATGAGCCTGGCCTATCTCGCCGGCGTCGTGCAGACCTTCGTCTTCAACCGGCACTGGACCTTCCGCAGCGCCGTCAATCCGCGCAGTGCCCTGCTGCGCTACGGCCTGGCCTACGGTCTGGGCTACGGGCTCAACTGGCTGGGACTGCGCGTCTTCGTCGACGGACAGGGCTACCCGCACCAGTTCGTGCAGGGGCTGCTGATCTTCGGCATCGCCATGCTGCTCTTCCTGCTGCAGCGGCGCTGGGTCTTCGCCGCTCCACCATTTCCAATGACACGCCCATGACGATACCCTTCAACAAACCCTACATGACCGGCAAGGAGCTGTGGAACATCGCGCAGGCCCATGCCAACGGCCATCTGGCGGGGGACGGCCGCTTCACCAAGCTTTGCGACGGCTGGCTGGAGCAACGCACCGGCGCCCACAAGGCGCTGCTGACACACTCGTGCACGGCCGCGCTCGAAATGACAGCGTTGCTTGCCAACCTGCAGCCCGGCGACGAGGTGATCATGCCGTCCTACACCTTCGTCTCCACGGCCAACGCCTTCGTTCTGCGTGGCGCGGTTCCGGTGTTCGTTGATATCCGGCCCGACACGCTGAACATCGACGAAACCCTGATCGAGGCCGCGATCACCGGGCGCACGCGCGCCATCGTGGCCGTGCATTACGCCGGCGTGGGTTGCGAGATGGACGCCATCCTGGCCATCGCCGCACGGCACGGACTGCTCGTGATCGAAGACGCCGCCCAGGCCATGATGGCCAGCTACAAGGGACGCCCGCTCGGCTCGATCGGGGACCTGGGCACCCTGTCGTTCCACGAAACCAAGAACATCATTTCGGGTGAAGGCGGCGCGCTGCTCGTCAACGCCGAGCGCTTTGCCGAGCAGGCCGAAATCATCCGGGAAAAAGGCACGAACCGCTCGCAGTTCTTCCGCGGCCAGGTCGACAAGTACACCTGGGTCGATCTCGGCTCCTCCTACCTGCCCGGGGAGATCATCGCCGCGTTCCTCTGGGCCCAGATGGAGGAAGCCGAACGCATCACGCGTCAGCGCCTGACCCTGTGGGAGACCTACCACCAGTGGTTCGCCGAGGCCGAAGGCAGCGGCAAACTGCGCCGGCCCGTGATCCCCCGCCATTGCAGCCATAACGCTCACATGTACTACCTGCTTCTGCCCGACCTCGCGCAACGCACGGCCTTCATGGAGCGCCTGGAGGCGGCCGGCATCCACACCGTCTTCCATTACGTGCCGCTGCACAGTTCGCCCGCTGGCCAACGCCTGGGGCGCGCGCACGGCGACATGCAGGTGACGGTGAGCGTCTCGGAGCGCCTGGTGCGGATGCCGCTGTGGCTGGGTCTGGAAAGCCATCAAGCCGAGGTGATCCAGCAGGCGCTGGCTGCGCTGGGCTGAGGGGTATCGCAGACGCCGGTGCGACGTGCCGCGCTGAAACTGACGGACAATGTGACGAGGGGCCCATCAACCATGCCTCTTCAGACCGTTGAACCCGCTGGCGGCCTCTGAAATCATGGCCCCCACGCTCCCTCATTGGGT
Organism: Comamonadaceae bacterium; assembly: GCA_023259355.1. Taxonomy (GTDB): domain Bacteria; phylum Pseudomonadota; class Gammaproteobacteria; order Burkholderiales; family Burkholderiaceae_C; genus JAHFQI01. The sequence goes on along the minus strand of JAHFQI010000107.1, from coordinate 3,665 downwards.
GTAGTCGCTATTCCCCAAAGGGGGCTGCGGTATCACGCCTCGGCAGGCTGCCGCCGGTAGCTGTGCAGGCGCCCCTTGTAGGCTGTGCCGTCCGGCAGGTGGCGGACGCGGGATTCGGCATGTGAATACCCAAGCACAGCCATGTTGCGGTTGAAGCGGGGCTGGTTGCCGCGGTCCGGATCGACGATCAGCACCTCCACCGTGGCGGCCGAATGCAGATCGATGAACTGCGACAGGGCCTGCGGCTGGTCACGGTCATAGAGCAGGTCGCTGCCGATGATCAGGTCGAACAGGCCCAGCGCGGGGTTGCTGCGCGCCCAGTTGCCGGTTTCGTATTTCATGGCAGGCAGCAGGTTGAGCCGCAGGTTTTCCTTGAGGAAGACGGCACCGAGTGGGTGGCAGTCGCTGGCCGTGATGTCGCCGCCGCGCCGGTGGATCACCAGGCTGGCCAGCGCCAGGCCGCAGCCCACTTCAAGAATGCGCTTACCGTCCAGCTCGAAAGACTGCATGGCATGCGCCAGCACCCGCCCCGAGGGCCAGAGCAGGCCGAACAGCGGCCAGGTGGCCGATGAAATACCCGCGCGCTCGGCTTCGCCCAAGGGGTCATGAAACTGCTGGCGGTCCAGCAGCGAACGCAGCTGCATGGATGCGCCGTTGCCGAGGATCGATTCGATCTTGACCTCGTAGCCAAGGGACGGTGGTGGGCCGTTCCCGGCGGGTGATTGGGGCATGGATTCAGCCCAGCGCCGGGCCGCCCCAAGCAGGGCTGGGCCCCCTCGGGGGGCAGTGAGGACACGCAGTGCCGAACGTGGGGGTCATGTCCATCAGTCGTCCTGCCCGGCGTCAAGGCCCGGAAACAACACCTCGGTGAAGCCGAACCGGCTGAAGTCGCGGATGCGCATGGGGTAGAGCTTGCCGATCAGGTGGTCGCATTCGTGCTGCACCACACGCGCATGAAAGCCATCGACCGTGCGGTCTATCGGGTCGCCGTAGGGATCGAACCCGGTGTAGCGGATCTTCGACCAGCGCGGTACCACGCCGCGCAGTCCCGGCACGGAAAGGCAGCCTTCCCAACCGTCTTCCTCGTCGCTGCCGATGGGCGTGACCACCGGGTTCAGCAACACGGTGCGCGGCACCAGCGGCGCATCGGGGTAGCGCGGGTTGGGTGCATCGGTGCCGAAGATCACGAGCTGCAGATCAACGCCGATCTGCGGGGCGGCCAGCCCGGCGCCGTCCACGGCGGCCATGGTCTCGAACAGGTCGCGCACCAGCAGGTGCAGTTCGTCGGAATCGAAGGCCGTGACCGGCTGCGCCACGCGCAGCAGGCGCGGGTCGCCCATCTTGAGGATGTCTCGGACCGTCATGCGGGTTCTCCTTGCAGCAGGGCCAGCAGGCCGTGTTCATCCAGCACCTTGACCCCGAGTTCGTTGGCCTTGTCCAGCTTGCTGCCGGCCTCGGCGCCGGCCACCACGTAGTCGGTTTTCTTGCTCACCGAGCCGGCCACCTTGGCGCCGGCGGCTTCCAGCAGGTCTTTCGCCTGGTCGCGACTCAAGGAAGGCAGCGTGCCGGTGAGCACGAAGGTCTTGCCGGCCAGGGGTTTGGGCGCCTGCACAGCCGGCTCGCCCTCTTCCCAGGTCACGCCGCAGGCACGCAGCTGCGCCACCACCTCGCGGTTGTGCGCCTGATCGAAGAACGTGCGGATGCTCTGCGCCACGATGGGGCCGACGTCATTGACTTCAAGCAGCTGCTCCACGCCGGCGTCCATGATGGCGTCGAGCTTGCCGAAGTGGCGCGCCAGGGCCTTGGCCGTGGCCTCGCCGACATGCCGGATGCCCAAGCCGAACAGGAAACGCGGCAAGGTGGTCTGCTTTGATTTTTCCAGCGCCTCAACGATGTTCTGTCCGGACTTCTCGGCCATGCGGTCCAGGCTGGCGAGCGCCACCAGGCCCAGACGGTAAAGATCGGGCAGGGTCTTGACCACGCCCGCGTCCACGAGTTGATCGACGAGCTTGTCGCCCAGGCCCTCCACTTCGACAGCACGCCGCTGCGCATAGTGCAGGATGGCCTGCTTGCGCTGGGCGCTGCAGAACAGGCCGCCGGTGCAGCGGTAATCCGCCTCATCTTCTTCGCGCACCGCAGCGCTGCCGCAGACGGGGCAGGTGCGCGGCATGGTAAAGACCAGCGCACCGGGTGGGCGCCGGTCCGGCAACACCGCCACCACCTCGGGAATCACGTCGCCCGCGCGGCGCACGATCACGGTGTCGCCCACGCGCACGTCCTTGCGTCGGGCTTCGTCTTCGTTGTGCAGCGTGGCGTTGGTCACGGTCACGCCGCCGACGAACACCGGTGCGAGCTTGGCCACGGGCGTGAGCTTGCCGGTGCGGCCGACCTGCACGTCGATGCCCAGCACCGTGGTCAGTTCCTCCTGCGCCGGGTACTTGTGCGCCACGGCCCAGCGCGGCTCGCGCGTGACAAAACCGAGCTGGCGCTGCAGCGCGAGGCTGTCCACCTTGTAGACCACGCCGTCGATGTCGAACGGCAGACTGTCGCGCGTCGCGCCGATGCGCTGGTGGTAAGCGATCAATTCAGCGGCACCCAGCGCCTGCGCCACCTGCTCCGCCACCGGAAATCCCCAGGATTTCAGGGTCTGGAGCATCTGGTAGTGCGTCTCGAACGCCGGACCGCCCTGCTCCGGCGGCGTGATGTCGCCCAGCCCGTAGGCGAAAAAGCTCAAGGGCCGCTGCGCGGCGATCGCCGGGTCGAGCTGGCGCACCGCACCGGCAGCCGCGTTGCGCGGGTTGACGAAGGCCTTTTCACCCTTGTCTCGCTGGCGGGCGTTCATCGCCTCGAAATCGTCCCGGCGCATGTAGACCTCGCCGCGCACTTCCAGCAAGGGCGGTGCCCCAGCCGGCAAGCGCAATGGAATCTGGCCGATGGTGCGCACGTTCTGCGTCACGTCCTCGCCCACCTCGCCGTCGCCGCGCGTGGCGGCCTGCACCAGCACGCCGTTTTCGTACCGCAGGCTCATGGCCAGGCCGTCGAACTTGAGCTCGGCCACGTAGGCCACGGGCGGATCGGCTTCGGCAAGGCCCAGCTCGCGGCGCACACGGGCATCGAAGGCCTGGGCACCGCTGGCCTCGGTGTCGGTTTCGGTGCGGATGCTGAGCATGGGCACGGCATGGCGCACGCTGGCAAAGGCGTCCAGCACCCGGCCGCCGACGCGCTGGGTCGGCGAGTCCGGCATCAGCAGTTCGGGGTGCGCCGCCTCGATGGCCTGAAGCTCGCGAAACAGCCGGTCGTATTCGGCGTCCGGAATTTCCGGGGCGTCCAGCGTGTAGTAGCGGTGGGCATGGTGGTGCAGCTGCTCGCGCAGGGCTGCGGCGCGCGCTGCGTCCGAGCTGGGCGAGGAAGGACTGAACAGGTCCGGGGTGGGCATCAATGAAATGGAAGTTCGCGATCAGCGGCGTGGCCGGCCGCGTCAGGAAAACAGCCGCCGCGCCTGGGGCGAGCCGGCCGCGAGGTCGCGCGCTTCGAGCGTGTCGTAGAGCTGCTCCAGCTCCGCGCCAATGCCGTCAAGCGAATCGGCCCGGATGAGCTGGCCGTTGTCGTCGGTGATCAGGCCGTCCATGCTCGCGGCCAGGGCAATGGCCGCTTCCCGCATGCGC
>JAHFQI010000106.1 GCA_023259355.1 Comamonadaceae bacterium | reverse complement strand
TTGTCGATCTCCTCGCGCACCTGGGCGCTGCCCTGGGCGGTGGCTTTTTCGGCTTTCCAGATTTCATCAAGGTCGGCGATTTCCTTCTGCAGCTTGCCGATTTCCTCGTTGATCAGTTCGAAGCGCTTTTGCGAGGCCTCGTCCTTTTCCTTCTTGACGGCTTCGCGCTCGATCTGCAGCTGGATCAGGCGGCGATCGAGCTTGTCCATGACCTCGGGCTTGGAATCGAGTTCGATCTTGATCTTGGAAGCGGCCTCGTCGATCAGGTCGATCGCCTTGTCGGGCAGGAAACGGTCGGTGATGTAGCGGTGGCTCAACTCGGCGGCGGCCACGATGGCCGGGTCGGTGATGTCCACGCCATGGTGGACCTCGTAGCGCTCCTTGAGGCCGCGCAGGATGGCCACGGTCGCCTCGACCGTCGGTTCGCCCACGAGAATCTTCTGGAAGCGCCGCTCCAGCGCGGCGTCCTTTTCAATGTACTTGCGGTATTCGTCGAGCGTGGTCGCGCCGACGCAATGCAGTTCGCCGCGTGCGAGCGCGGGTTTCAGCATATTGCCCGCGTCCATCGCGCCTTCGGCCTTGCCGGCGCCGACCATGGTGTGCAACTCGTCGATGAAGACGATGGTCTGGCCTTCGTCCTTGGCCAGCTCCTTGAGCACGTTCTTCAGGCGCTCCTCGAACTCGCCGCGGAATTTGGCGCCCGCCAGCAGCGCGGCCATGTCCAGGCTCAGCACACGCTTGCCCTTGAGCGAGTCAGGCACTTCACCGGCGACGATGCGCTGCGCCAGGCCTTCGACGATGGCCGTCTTGCCCACGCCGGGCTCACCGATCAGCACCGGGTTGTTCTTGGTACGCCGCTGCAGCACCTGGATGGCGCGGCGGATTTCGTCGTCGCGCCCGATCACCGGGTCGAGCTTGCCCATGCGGGCGCGCTCGGTCAGGTCGATCGTGTACTTCGTCAGCGCCTCGCGCTGGCCTTCGGCGTCGGCGCTGTTGACGCCCTGCCCGCCGCGCACGGCATCGATGGCGGCTTCAAGGCTCTTGCGCGTCAGGCCGTTGGCACGTGCCACATTGCCGATCTCGCCCTTGCTGTCGGTCAGCGCCAGCAGGAACAACTCGCCGGCCACAAACTGGTCGCCGCGCTTGATGGACTCCTTTTCCGCGGCCTGCAGCAACGACACCATGTCGCGCCCGACCTGCACCTGCTCCTGCCCCTGCACCTGGGGCAGCTTCTTCATGGCGCTTTCGGCCGCCGCCAGCAAGCCGGGCACGTTGACGCCCGCGCGCTGGAGCAAGGCCTTGGGGCCGTCCTCCTGCCTGAGCATCGCCACCAGCAGGTGCGCGGGTTCGATGTAGGCGTGGTCATTGCCCAAGGCCAGCGTTTGGGCTTCGGCCAAGGCCTCCTGGAATTTGGTTGTGAGTTTGTCGAGACGCATGTGAATCCTCCGGGTTGCCTCAAAGCTAGGGCTGGTCTGCGGCTATTTCAAGGGCTGGAACGCGATCGGGCACTGACTAGAATCAAGAAATGCAGGTTCATCAGCTCTCGTTCAACTACGTCCCGACGCAGGATCGCATTCTGGCGCGCATCAACACCACGGCGGGTGAGGAGTTGCGCGTGTGGCTCACGCGCCGGCTGTGCCTGAACCTCTGGCCCAGCCTCAACAAGTCCGTGGCCGAGCATGTGACGCGCCAGCGCGGGGCCAAAGGCCTGGCCCAGTCGCCGCTGGCCACCGCCGACGACATGACCCGCCAGATGATGGCGGACTTCGAGCGCCACGAATCCCTGCAGAACGCCGATTTCAAGACGCCCTACAAGGCGCAACCCAGCCTGTTGCCGCTGGGGGATGACCCCCTGCTGGTCACGCAGATCAAGATCACCCCGCTGGACTCGGGCGCCCTGCAACTGGATTTCCAGGAAAAACTGTCCGGGCAGACCACCTCACGCGGTTTCAAGATGGACATGGTGTCCGAGACCCTGCACGGCTTTGTTCACCTGCTGGACCAGGCCCTGGCCCGCTCCGGCTGGCTGGGCGACCCTGCGGCGCCGACCCCGGACCCGCTGCCCACCATGGCGGGTGACCGGCCGAAGTACCTGAACTGAATCACCAGCCTCTCACGCCGTGCGCCGCGACGTGGCCGCCGGGTTGGCCCGGCCGTGCCGGCGGCAGGTGCCCTCAACTCGCCTTGAGCGTGTCGAGTGAAAAGCCGGCGATGCGCTTGTAATTGTCGGAAATGGCGCGCAACTCGGCCTGGCTGATCAGGTCGTCGATATGCCTGAACGGCTTGCCGCCGCTGAGGTGATCGACCTTGATGTTGATGAAATCGGGCGGCACCGAGCGGTTCGTCTGCACAATACGCGCGGTCGGCGCCAGCCGCAGCGTTTCGTAGGCCTTGAGCGCCGCCAGCGGGTCCGCCTGGTTTGCCAGCTGCTCGGCCAGTGTCCGTGCATCGATCAGGCCCTGGGCGGCGCCGTTGGAGCCGCGCGGGTACATCGGGTGGGCGGCGTCGCCCATCAGGGTCACACGGCCAAAAGTCCACCGCGGCACCGGGTCCTTGTCCACCATGGGGTATTCCAAGATCTGCTCGGCGTTGGCAATCAGCGCTGGAACATCAAGCCACGGGAAGCGCCAGTCGTGGAAGATGTCCGCAAAGTCAGCGACATTGCCGGCCTGGTTCCAGTCGTTCATCGTGCGCGTGTCGCGCTTGATCTCGGCCATCCAGTTGATGAGCTGCAGGCCCTGGCCGTCGATGTTGTCCACGATCGGGTAGATCACCATCTTGCCGGTGTCGATCGAACCCACGCGCAGGTAACTCTTGCCGGTCAGGATCGGCCTGTGGCGCGTCACGCCACGCCAGGTGTTGATGCCGGCGAAGGCCATCTCCTCGTCAGGGTAGAACTGGCGCCGGATCGCCGAGTGGACACCGTCGCAGGCGATGACGACGTCGGCTTTCACCGGTGGACGCCGCGCACCGGTTGAGTCGGCAAATTGGACCGTGGCGCCGTCCGCATCCTGTTCGACGGCGACGCAGCGATGGTCGGTGTGGATGTGCGCGGCCCCCAGCCGGCGCACGGCTTCGTCGAACAGAATGCGGTGCAGCTTGCCGCGGTGGATGCCCAGTTCGGGGAAGGCATAGCCGTCATGCCGGCCCCGCGGCTCGCGGTAGATGAATTGGCCATGGCGGTTGAAAAAAACGCTTTCCAGGTTCTCGATGGCCACCGCCTCCAACTGGTCCTGCACCCCGAGGGCGGCCAGTTCACGCACGGCGTGCGGCAGCAGCGTGATGCCGACCCCAAGCGCCCTGACCTCCGCGACAGCCTCGTAGACATCGCAGGCGATGCCCCGCTGATGGAGTGCCAGCGCGAAACCCAGACCGGCAATGCCGCCGCCGACCACCGCGATCTTCGACGGTTTGTGTTGTTGATGCATGGCGTTCAAACCTACTCCGCCGCAATGCCGTTGCGCTTGATGACGCTGCCCCAGCGCGGGTAGTCCTTGCCGACCACGGCGGCCAATTCTTCCGGCGTGGACGAGGCGGCGTCCATGCCGGCGCGGCCCAGCACCTCGCGCACATCGGGCTGCTTCATGATCGCCACGATCTCCGCATTCAGGCGACCGACCACGGGCGACGGCGTCTTGCCAGGCGCAAAAAAGGCATACCAGAGGTCCACATCCACCCCCTTGACCCCCAACTCCTCGAACGTTGCGACGTTGGCCGCCACGGGATGCCGCTTGGCGCTGCCCACCGCCAGCGCCGTGAGTTTCCCGGCATTCACGAAACCCTGGGCAACGTGCACCGGCAGGAAACCCACCATGACTTCGCCGGCAAGCAAATCCTGGGTGTAGCCCGCGGTACCCCGGTAGGGCACATGCAGCATGAACAGTTGGGTCTGGCTCTTGAACAATTCCATGGCCATGTGGTGCGGCGTACCCACGCCGGGCGAGCCAAACGAGACGGCGCCGGGGCGCACCTTCGCCCGCGCAATGAGTTCATCCATCGACTTGATGCCGGTCTTCGGGTTGGCCACCAGCATCAGGGTGCCCCATGCGGCCATGGAGATCGGGCTGAAGTCCTTGACCGGATTGAAGGGCACGTTCTTGTAGAGCTGCGAGGCGATCAGCATGGTGTTGGCACCCATCAGCACCGTGTAGCCATCGGGCGGCGCCTTGGCCACATTGTCGGCACCGATGTTGCCGCTGGCGCCGGGCGTGTTTTGCACCACCACGGGCTGTCCGAGGCGTTCGCTGAGCCGCGGGGCGACCGTTCTCGCGATCGTGTCCATGCCGGTGCCCGGGGTGAACGGAACGATGATCCTGATCGTCTGGCCCGGCCAGACCTGGGCCTGCGCAACCATCACCCACGTCATCAGCACGCCAGCCCAAGCCCATCGGACCGCACATTGCACCGTCGGAAATTTCATGTCTGACTCCTCTTTGCCATCGTCAAGCCACGCGTATCAGGCAATTTTGAACACCGCTTGGGCGTTGGTCTGGAAGAACTTCTTCTTGTCTTGCGCGGACATCGCCATGTTGTCCATGGCGATCACTTCATCGACCTGGTACTGGTAGGGATAGTCCATCGCGTACAGCACCCGGTCCACGCCAAGGATCGACTGCGAGAACTTGATGGCGGGCTCCCACGCAACGCCGCTGTTGGTGATGAAAAAATTCTCGCGCAGGTAGTCGCTGGGTTTTTTCTTGATGGGTTTCATGCTTTCGTAGCGCTGAGAAAGAACCGTCGCGCGGTGCATGTAATCCAGACGGTAGGCCCAGAACGGCAGGGCTTCACCCATGTGGCCGATGATGAGCTGGAGCCTGGGAAAGCGGTCAAACACGCCGGCCGTGATGATGCGCAGCGCGTGCAGCCCAGTCTCCACGCCAAAGCCATAGATGGCCCCGTCCAGCCCACACGCCTGGAAGGGCTGGATCATGTTGGCGGGCAGGGAATTGGGGTGAAGGTAGATCGGAACATTGTGCGATTCGGCCGCGGCGAAGATGTCCCAGAACTTCGGGTCCGACAGGTATTCACCCTGGGTGTGCGAGTTGATGACGACCGAATTCATGCCCAGCCGGGTGACGCCCCGCTCGATTTCCTTCGCGGCGGCAGTCGGGTCCTGGGGCGCGACGGCGATCATGCCGACGAAGCGCGTGGGGTGCTTCCGCACCGCCTCGGCGAGCTGGTCGTTGGCGAGCTGGCTGAACGACACGGCGGTGGCCTTGTCCATGACCTGCACACCCGGCGCGGTCAGCGCAATCACCTGCATGTCGATGCCGCACTCGTCCATGTGCTGCAGACGCAGCTGGTCCAGGTCGGTGAGGCACCGCATGATGTGCCGGGCTCGCGCGCTCGGGCTGCTCATGTAGAAGCCCATGAGCCCCTTGAATCCCGGATCGACATCGCTTTTCGCGAGGATCTTGCGGTAGATGTCGATCATCTCGGGCGGGGCGAAGGCTTCTTCCGTGGCGATGCGCAGGTAAGGTGCACGCCCGGGCCGCGAGGGCTTGTCCTCCGCCGTGACGGTGCTCATGGGATGGCCTGGCGGTACACTGGTTTGCATGCTAATAATTGTTGACCGGGATCAAGCAGGCACAATCCATGAATTCCCTAGGTACGCCCTTCACTTTCTACCGGACCCCCTATTGACGTGCCTGAAATAACCGACCTTTCCCGCCTCTATGCCCGTCCGGGCTTTCTGCTGCGCCGTGCGCACCAGATCTCGGCCGCCGTGTTCGAAGACGAATGCCGGGAACTGGGCCTCACGCCAGCCCAGTTCGGCGCCTTGACGGTGCTCAATGCCCACCCCGGCCTGGACCAGTCGTCGCTGGCGCGGGCGCTCGGCTTCGACAAGGTGACAACCTTAAGGGTGCTGAGGGTGCTTGAAAGCCGCGCGCTGGTCCAGCGTGCAGCCTCCCCGACAAGCCGACGCAACCTCTCCATCACGCTGTCGAACCAGGGCCTTGAAGTACTTTTGCAAGCCCAGGGCGCCGCCGAAAAAGCCTACCAGCGGCTCATGTCACCGCTGAATACCGAGCAACGCCAGCAATTGGTGGGTTTGTTGAAGCTGATGTCCGACGGCCTCGAAGACCAGGCGCGCGCCCCGTTTGTGCCGCCCTCGTCCGCCTGAGCCTGGCACCAACCCTGGCCTCAAGCGTTGGGCGCTTGAATGCCCCAGCGGGCCAGCGCGGCATCGTCGCTCACGCGCGCGTCCACCCAGCGGGCGCCCTCAGGCGTCTGCTCTTTTTTCCAGAACGGCGCCTGGGTCTTGAGGTAGTCCATCAGGAACTCGCAGGCCTGGAAGCTCTCTCCGCGGTGCGCGGACGTGACCGCCACCATGACAATCTGGTCCAGCGGCGCCAGCAGGCCGACGCGGTGGATCACCCGGGCGGCGTAGATGTCAAAGCGCCGGTGCGCCTCGTCGATCATGGCCTCGATGGATTTCTCGGTCATGCCGGGGTAATGCTCCAGCTCCATCGTGTGGATGGACTGGCCGTCGTTGCGGTCGCGCACGGTGCCGACGAAGCTGCAGACCGCGCCGACGCGCTTGTCATTCAACCTCAGCGCGGCGATTTCCTCGGAAAGGTTGAAATCCGCCGTCTGGATGGACACGCGCGCGGTCATGGCGTCAGCCTCCGGTCACGGGCGGGAAGAAGCCGACTTCAGCGCCCTCGGTCAAGGCCGCCGCTTCGTCGCTCATCGCCTGGTTCAGGGCCATGCGCACCGCCTTGCCGCGCGCCAGTCCGTCGGCGTGCGCGCCGCCACGGGCGATGAGTTCGTCGCGCAGCGCGGCCAGCGTGGCGGCTGCGGTGTCCACGGTTTCACTGCCCTGCCCCAGGGCTTCACGGATGGAGGCGAAATAACGGATGTTGACCTTCACGCAAGCAGCTCCGAAAACGGGATGAATGAAACCAGATCGCCCGGCGCAATGGTCGTGCCCGCCGGGTTGTCCACCACGCCATCGCCCCAGACCGCGGACGTCAGCACCCCGGAACTCTGGTTGCCAAAGAGGTCGAGACCGCCTTCGGCATTGCGCCGCGCGCGCAGGAATTCGCGGCGCTTGTCGGCTTTGCCCACAGTGAAATGCGCGGGCAGCGACAAAGGTTTGACCGCCGCTTCGCGCGCGCCCTGCAGCTTGAGCAGAAACGGCCGCACCAGCAGCAAAAAGGTGATGTAGCTGGACACCGGGTTGCCCGGCAGGCCGATGAAGTGGCAGGCCGCGGCGGCGTCCGCCCCGGCACCAGCGTCGCGCCGCACGGTGCCGTGCGCAAAGGGCTTGCCAGGCTTCATGGCAATCTGCCAGAGGTCCAGCGAGCCCAGTTGTTGCACAGCAGGTTTGATGTGGTCTTCCTCGCCCACCGACACGCCGCCGCTGGTGAGGATCAGGTCGTGGTGGTCGGCCGCGGTCTTGAGCGCGGCCACCGTGGCCTCGCGCCGGTCGGGCACGATGCCCAGGTCGCTGACCTCGCAGCCCAGGCGGTGCAGCAACGCACGCAGGAAAAAACGGTTGGAGTTGTAGATCGCGCCGGGCGGCATGGCTTCGGGCGCCACCTCGCCGGGCATGACAAGTTCGTCACCGGTGGAAAACAGCGCCACGCGCGGCCTGGCGACCACGCTCAGGTGGCTGAGTCCGATGCTGGCGGCCAGTCCCAGGCTGGCCGGCGAGAGGCGCTCGCCCCGGGCCAGCACCACCGCACCGCGCATCACGTCTTCGCCGGCCCGGCGAATCCACTGGCCGGGTGCCGGCGTGGCGTGAAAACGCACGGCATTGAAATCACCGCCCACCGCATCGGCTTCTTCCTGCATGACCACGGTGTCGGCACCTGCGGGAATCGGTGCGCCGGTGAAGATCCGCGCGGCCGTGCCGGGCTCCAGCCGATGGCCGGCCGCGCCAGCGGGCACCCGCTGCGACACCCGCAGCACCGCGCCGGCATGCGTCACGTCGGCACTGCGCACGGCATAGCCGTCCATCGACGAATTGTCCTGGGGCGGCACCTGCAGGCCGGAGACCAGATCGGCCGCAAGCACGCGGCCGTCGGCGTCGAAAGTAGTGACCGCTTCGACGCCCGTGAGCGGCACCACCTGCGCCAGCAGGCTGGCCAGCGCGTCGTCGAGCGGCATCAAAGGGGAACGGGCGGGCGCCTTGGCGGGTGCGTTCATCCAAATCTCCCGGGGTTGTATTCAAACCGGGCCTGATTTTCGATCAACCAGGCGGCAATGGCATCGGTGTCATTCAAATCCAGCACCGGACGCAGGGTGGCCGCCGGCAGCTCGGCCGCCGAATCCGTGGCGATCGCCACGACAAAGTCGTCATCCATGTAACGCGCCGGTTGGCCGGACGCTGCCCGCCAAACCTCGATCTTGAGGAGGTCGCTTTCCTTGAAGCCCTCCACCAGCACCCAGTCCACGCCAGCATGCAACTCGGCGATCAACTGGTGCACCGTGGGCGTCGCATCGCACTCGAACTCGCGCATCAGCGCCAGCCGCCGGTTTGAAGCCACGACCACCTCGAAGGCGCCCGCCGCACGGTGACGAAAAGTGTCCTTGCCCGCATGATCGATGTCGAAGCGGTGGTGCGCATGCTTGACCACCGACACCCGCAGCCCCCGCAGGCGCAGCTCGGGAATCAGCTTCTCCAGCAGCGTGGTTTTTCCGGCGCCTGAATAACCCGCGAAGCCGACGACTTTCATTGCCGGCCCTTGAAGTCAGGCCGGCCCTGAGAGGCGTCCGGGGCCATTCGGCACCGGAAACCGACCCACTCAATCACAATGCTGCGCGATGAAGCGCTTGACGGCCTCCACATCGGCCGCCATGACCTGCACCCGCTTCGGCAGGGCCTCGATGCCCTCAAATTTTGCGGGCCGGTCAGGCTCGCAACCCAGCGCTTCGACGATGGTTTCGGCGAATTTGATCGGCAACGCGGTTTCCAGCACGATCATGGGCACGCCAGACCGCAGGTGCTCACGCGCCACCTTCACGCCGTCGGCCGTGTGGGTGTCGATCATCACGCCGAAGCGCTCGAACGTGTCCTTGATCGTGGCCAGGCGGTTGGCGTGGATGCTCTTGCCGCTGGCAAAGCCGTAGTGCGTGGCGGCGTCCTTGAAGGCCGGATCGGCGCTCAAATCAAAACGTCCGTCTTTGCTGAGCGCATCACCGAAGAGCGCCTTCACGCGGTCGCCGTCGCGTCCGAGCAGATCGAATACGAAGCGCTCAAAGTTGCTCGCCTTGGAAATGTCCATCGACGGGCTGGAGGTCTCGTGCGTGTCAGCGCTGCCGCGTACGCGGTACACGCCGGTGCGGAAGAACTCGTCGAGCACGTCGTTCTCGTTCGTCGCCGCCACCAGCGTCTCGACCGGCAGGCCCATGCTGCGCGCCACATGGCCCGCGCAGACGTTGCCAAAGTTGCCGGACGGCACGGTGAAGCTGACCTTCTCGGCATTCGTCCTGGTGGCCTGGAAGTACCCGGCGAAGTAGTAGACGACCTGGGCCAGTAGACGCGCCCAGTTGATCGAGTTGACCGTGCCGATCTTGTACTTGCGTTTGAAGTCCAGGTCGTTGGACACCGCCTTGACGATGTCCTGGCAGTCGTCGAACACGCCTTCGATGGCGATGTTGTGGATGTTGGCGTCCATCAGGCTGAACATCTGCGCCTGCTGGAACGGGCTCATGCGGCCGTACGGGCTGGTCATGAAGACGCGCACGCCCTTCTTGCCGCGCATGGCGTATTCGGCCGCGCTGCCGGTGTCGCCACTGGTGGCGCCCAGGATGTTGAGTTCCTCGCCGCGGCGCGCCAGTTCGTACTCGAACAGGTTGCCCAGCAACTGCATCGCCATGTCCTTGAAGGCCAGCGTGGGGCCGTTGGACAGGGCTTCGAGGTAGAAGCGGTCTTCCAGCTCCTTCAGCGGCACGATTTCCTTCGTGCCGAAGACCGCTTCGGTGTAGGTCTTGTCGCAGATCACCTTCAGGTCAGCCGCCGGGATGTCGTCGATGTAAAGCGAAAACACCTCGAACGCCAGCGCGGCATAGCCCTGGTCCCGGTAAATGGCGCGCCATTTCGCCAGCGTGGCGTCGTCCACCTGCGGGTAATGCTCAGGCAGGTACAGGCCGCCGTCGGGCGCCAGGCCTTCGAGCAGGATTTCGCAGAACTGTTTGCGGTCGGCATGGCCGCGCGTGGAGAGGTATTTCATCCGGCCAGCTCCTCCTTGCGGATGCGCGTGATGGGCGCCAGCACCGTGGGCAGCGCCTGCAATTCGGCCAGGGCGGCGTTCATCGTGCCTTCGCGCGTGTCGTGCGTCAGGATGATGAGGTCGGTGCTCGTGGCGCCCTCGCCGCCCACCTCATCGGCCTCGCGCTGCAACACGGCATCAATGCTGATGCCGGCGTTGGCAACGATGCCGGTCACCTTGGCCAGCACGCCGGCCTCGTCGGCCACGCGCAGGCGCAGGTAGTAGCTCGTGACCACCTCACTCATCGGCAGCACGGGCAGGTCGCTCATGGCCTGGTCCAGCGTGTGCGCCTGGAAGGCCAGGTGCGGCACGCGGTTCAGCGGATCGACCGTGTGCAGGCGGGTGATGTCCACCAGGTCGGCGATCACGGCGCTGGCCGTGGGCTCGGAACCCGCGCCCTTGCCGTAGTACAGCGTGGTGCCGACGGCATCGCCCTGCACCATCACCGCGTTCATCGCGCCTTCCACATTGGCGATCAGGCGCTTGGCCGGCACCAGGCTGGGGTGCACGCGCAGTTCGATGCCCTGCGGGGTGCGCTTGGTGATGCCCAGCAGCTTGATGCGGTAGCCCAGCTGTTCGGCGTATTTGATATCGGCGGCGCCGAGTTTGGTGATGCCCTCGACATAGGCCTTGTCGAACTGCACCGGGATGCCAAAGGCGATGGCCGACATGATCGTGGCCTTGTGCGCGGCGTCCACGCCTTCGATGTCGAACGTGGGGTCGGCCTCGGCATAGCCCAGGCGCTGCGCCTCTTTCAGCACCACGTCGAAATCCAGCCCCTTGTCGCGCATCTCGGACAGGATGAAGTTGGTCGTGCCGTTGATGATGCCGGCGATCCACTGGATGCTGTTGGCGGTCAGGCCTTCGCGCAGCGCCTTGATGATGGGGATGCCGCCGGCCACCGCCGCTTCGAACGCCACCATCACGCCCTTGGCCGAAGCCGCCGCGAAAATCTCGGTGCCGTGCACCGCCAGCAGGGCCTTGTTGGCCGTCACCACATGCTTGCCCGCGGCAATGGCTTCGAGCACCAGGGCCTTGGCAATGCCATAGCCGCCGATCAGCTCGATCACGATGTCGATCTCGGGGTTGGCGATCACGGCGCGCGCGTCGTTCACCACCTTCACATCCGGACCGACGATGCTTTGAGCCCGCGCCACGTCCAGATCGGCCACCATGGTGATTTCAATGGCCCGGCCAGCGCGGCGCTTGATTTCTTCCTGGTTGCGCTTGAGCACGTTGTACGTGCCGCTGCCCACGGTGCCTATGCCCAGCAGGCCTACTTGGATCGGTTTCATGAAAATTAGAAGTTAAAACAATGAAAAATCAGCAATGACCGGCCTTGATGGCCCCGTCTTCGGCGCCCATCAGGTGCCGTGACGCTTGCGGTACAGCTCCAGGAATTTCGCAACGCGGCCAATGGCCTCGCGCAGATCGTCCTCGTGCGGCAGGAACACGATGCGGAAATGATCGGGTTTGGACCAGTTGAAGCCGGTGCCCTGCACCAGCATGACCTTGGTCTCCTGCAGCAGTTCCAGGAAGAATTGCTGGTCGTCCTCGATCGGGTACATCGCGGGGTCAAGCCTGGGGAACATGTAGAGCGCCGCGGTGGGCCGCGCGCAGGTCACGCCGGGAATCGCGGTGATCAATTCGTAGGCCAGATCGCGCTGGCGGCGCAGACGCCCGCCTTCGCCCACCAGTTCATTGATGCTCTGATGGCCGCCCAGGGCGGTCTGGATCGCCCACTGGCCCGGCACATTGGCGCACAGACGCATGTTCGAGAGCATGTTCAGGCCCTCGATATAGTCTTTCGCGGGTTTCTTGTCGCCCGACACCACCAGCCACCCGGCCCGATAACCGCACGAGCGGTAACTTTTGGAGAGCGAATTGAAGGTCAGCGTCAGCACGTCGTCGCTCAGACTGCCGATGGCGGTGTGTTTGACACCGTCGTAGAGCACCTTGTCGTAGACCTCGTCGGCAAAGATCACCAGACCATGCTCGCGGGCCAGCAGCACGATCGCTTTAAGCAATGCGTCCGAATACAGCGCACCGGTCGGGTTGTTGGGGTTGATGACCACGATGCCCTTGGTGCGCGGCGTGATCTTGGCGCGGATGTCGTCCAGATCGGGCATCCAGCCATTGGCCTCGTCGCAGAGGTAATGCACCGGGGTGCCGCCGGAGAGGCTGGCCGCGGCCGTCCACAGCGGGTAGTCCGGCGAAGGCAGCAGCAACTCGTCGCCATTGTCGAGCAGTGCGTTGGTGGCCATCACGATCAGCTCGCTCGCGCCGTTGCCAAGGTAAATGTCGTCGAGCGTCACCCCCTTGATGCCCTGCTGCTGGGTGTAGTGCATCACGGCCTTGCGCGCGGCAAAGATGCCCTTGCTGTCCGAGTAGCCCGCCGAATTGGGCAGGTTGCGGATCATGTCCTGCTGAATTTCCTCGGGGCTGTCAAAGCCGAACACGGCGAGATTGCCGATGTTGAGCTTGATGATCTTGTGGCCCTCTTCCTCCATCTGCCGGGCGGCGTCCATGATGGGTCCCCGGATGTCGTAGCAGACGTTGGCGAGCTTCGCGGATTTGTGAATGGTTTTCAAAGTCCCTCCGGGAACAGGTATTCAGAGGCGAAACCTATAATTTGACCACAGTTCTGCACTGGATTAGTGCGGTGCAGCAACAGGTCGCCTCATGAAACTCACACCCGACAAATTCGACGTTCCCGTCATCAGCGGTTATGGCCCCGGCTGGGTGGCCGTCAACGGCGAAAAAATCAGCCGCAGCGTGGTCATCGGCGCCCGTGGCCAGCGCCTTGAGTGGGACTGCAACGATTTCACAGCGCTGACGGGTCGCCATTTTGATCAGCTGGCCGCGATGGACGCCGAACTCGTCGTCTTTGGCAGCGGACAGCGCCTGCGCTTTCCGCGCCCTGAGTGGCTGCAGACACTGATGTCGCGGCGCATCGGCGTTGAGACCATGGACACGCAGGCCGCCTGCCGAACCTACAACATCCTTGCAGGAGAAGGCCGCAATGTGGTTGTGGCGTTGCTTCTGGAACAAGCCGCCTGAAATTCCAGTTTCGGGGTAAAATCAAAGGTTGCCGGACCCATGGCGCAGCATCTGGCTTAGACCACGAGCCGCCGCGGCCCTTTCCAACGACCTCATCCTGTCACACGAGATTGAAGCTATATGGCGATCGTTGTCAATAAACCCATTCCAGAATTTGAAGCGAACGCCACGGGCGGCGTCAAGGTTTCCAATACCTCTCACACGGGCCACACGGTGGTCCTGTTTTTTTACCCCAAGGACAACACCCCTGGTTGCACCACGGAGGCGATGCAGTTCCGGGACAAGTACAAGGATTTCGTGAAGGCGGGCGCCACAGTATTCGGCGTTTCGCGCGACAACATGAAGTCCCATGACGAGTTCAAGACCAAGCTGGAACTGCCGTTCGAGCTGATCGCCGACACTGAGGAAAAAATGTGCCACATGTTCGGCGTGGTGAAGAACAAGATCATGTACGGCAAGAAGGTCAAGGGCATTGAGCGCAGCACCTTCCTGATCGGCGCCGACGGCGTCCTCAAGCAGGAATGGCGTGGCCTGAAGGTGCCGGGCCATGTGGAAGACGTGCTGAAGGCCGTGAAAGACCTGAAAAAAGCCGCCTGAGGGATGAATACCCTGCCGTTAACGGGTCATGGAGCTCATGCATAATGACTTCATGCCGTTGAACATCGCAACCGCGCTTTCCGATCAAGCCGCCTTGGCCTCCAGGCGGCTTTTTCTTTGCCGCTCCCACCGGTTCCTTCCCGGTGGCGCTCCGGCCCCCTCCCATTCTTTTGGAGCCTGAACCCACATGCCACTGCCCCCAGCACCCGCCAAGCGCGCCGCCCTGCTCTCTCCAGAGGCCTACGACACGCCGGCACGCCCGGCCCCTGCGCGAACGTCGCGAAAGTCCGCACCCGAGACAACCGATCGCCCCCAAAGGGAGCATCCCCAGACGATGGACTTGCTGGACCGCGCCAACATGGCCCCTCCCGCCCTCGCTGAGCCCGAACTGGACCTGAATCTTTCCAGCGCACCAGCCGTCGCACGCGCAACGAGGTCAGGCACGCGCCGTCGCAATGCCGCCGCCGCGCCAGTGCAAGCGCCTGCCACGGCACCCGAAACATCGCCGCGAAAGGCCAAGAACAAAGGCCCGGCCAAGCTCTTCGTGATCGACACCAACGTGTTGATGCACGATCCGATGTGCCTGTTCCGATTTGAGGAACACGACATCTTCCTGCCGATGATCGTGCTGGAAGAGCTGGACGGCC